>DASVCT010000061.1:0-61880 GCA_036381475.1 Cyclobacteriaceae bacterium | reverse complement strand
ATATCCACTCGTATAGCTGTCTCGCCCGGTACTCCTTTTCGCCGTGAGCCAGAAAAAAGGCCTTCATCTCGTCAAGAGACAGTTTTCGGATATCCTGTTTGCCGGCTGTGGTGATCATGTTGCAAAGGTACGGATAGAAGTCTAAATGCCAGAAGGGCTCAACGGTCCTCAATCCGGATAAAAATGCGCGTTTCGCAGGCCCTGGACGCTTCGGAAAAAACCAGTGAGTCGGCGGTCAGTCGGTCTACATCGTAGGTACCAACGAGCAATCTTGACCTCTTGTCCAGGAAATAGATTTTTCCATCGCTATAGCGGTACAGAAAGTTATTTCGTTTGGAAGCGCGGCGCGTGTCGAGCAGCCGGAGCGTTTCCTCACCGCTGTTGTCGTCCTTGAATTCGATGACGCTGGGTGTTCCTGAAGACCGACTGCGAATGTCTTCAAGAAGTTCACCCGTTGCTTCATCCTCATCCATTTCACTCTCAAGGCAGGAATTGTGTCGCACGAGTTGCCAGGTACCTACCAACGATTGCGCCGCCGAACAGAAGGGGAGAGAGGTAAAAGCAGCCAATATTGCGATCGAAGTGGCTTTCATGGGCGCTTTTTAATTAACCAAAGTTAGCCAAAATCCGTCGAAAAGTTGCTCATTTGCGGATGAATCCCCGACCCTGCGTGGGTATTTCCCAGTCCCGGCGCCCCAGGCACCGGCTATGTGCGCCGATTAGCGGGTTCCGGCATCGGCACACCGCAGTATTGATTTTTGTGTGTTGATATGAAAAGCAATGCAATTGTGCTGACCGGAGGCTATCTGGACACCAACCAGGCCAAAACAGCCCACGGCCTGATCCGCGGAACGGATCGTTTTACTATCCGGGCAATAATTGATCCAGTATCTGCAGGCCGCGACGCGGGCGAGGTTCTCGATGGCACGCCATGCGGCATTCCTGTACTTGAGTCTCTACAAGCTTATTTTGCGCTGGAGAATGCTGACGCTCGTTATTGTATCGTGGGCGTTGCGACCAAAGGCGGCGTTATCCCGCCTGAGTTGCGGCAGGAGCTGCGTGAGGCGTTGCTCGGCGGGCTCGGACTGGTAAACGGCCTTCACGAGTACATCAGCGATATTGACGAACTTGCCGACCTTGCACGCGAAAAAGGGCTTGAGATCATCGATGTACGCAAACCAAAGAAGGTGAGAGACCTTCATTTCTGGACCGGCGAAATCGCTACTGTAAAAAGTCCGAAGATCGCGGTGCTTGGTACTGACTGTGCGCTGGGAAAACGCACAACCGCGCGAATCCTTACCGAACTGGTGAAGAGCAACGGTTATACCGCGGAGATGATCTACACAGGCCAGACGGGCTGGATGCAGGGAGCAGAATATGGATTCATCTTCGATTCTACGTTGAACGATTTTGTTTCAGGTGAACTGGAACACGCCGTTGTACGGTGTTATCGCGAGCGAAAGCCCGACATCCTGTTTCTCGAAGGACAATCTGCCCTGGCTAATCCAAGCGGTCCGGCTGGTGCGGAATGGATCGTATCCGCTGCGGCTGACGGAGTGATCCTGCAGCATGACCCGACGCGAAGAAAATACAAGGGCTATGAATCCTACCCCGCACAGATACCACCCCTGAAAGATGTAATCGCGATGATCGCAATGTACGGCGCGCCTGTACTCGCAATTACTGTCAATACCTCCGGCATGACACGCGGGGAGGCACGTGAGTGGTGCGACCGTGCTTCGGATGAATTCGGTATCCCTGCTGTGCTGCCCTTCGATGATAGCGTGAAAAAACTATTACCCGTACTGCAGAAAATGATTGTGCAATCAAAAAACGTGACATGAAGATAACAGGAATGTCTTCCTGGGACGCGGACATGGGTATCACCAGACCGTATACCATCGCGTTCAAATCGATCGAAGAGGTTCGGAATGTTTTCGTCGAAATCACACTCGAGAACGGCATCACGGGGCTCGGTGCAGGCAACCCGAGCGAGTATGTCACGGGCGAAAGTTATGCGTCGTGTCTCCAGGCCATCCGGGAGGAGAATGGCAGCTTCCCCGTAGGCCGTGATATTCGTGAGGTCCGCCAGCTGACAGATGAACTGGTCGACCGCCTACCCAAAAACCCTGCTGCGCGTGCAGCGTTCGATATCGCCCTTCACGATGCGTATGCTCAGTTTCTCGGACTGCCGCTCGTGCGCATTCTGGGACAAAAGCACAAATCACTGCCCACATCCATTACCATCGGCATCAAGAACGTCGACGAAACCGTGAGAGAGGCCCGCGAATATGTGAAGAACGGGTTCACGATACTCAAAGTAAAACTTGGTAAAGATCTTGAGGAAGATGTGGAGCGACTTGCAAAGCTTCGCGAGGAATTCGGAAAAAAGATCGTCCTCCGGATCGATGCCAACCAGGGATACACCATCGAACAAACGATCGACTTTTATCACAAGACGCTTCAACTCGATATCGAACTTCTTGAACAACCGCTGCCCGCACGGGCTGTGGAAGAGATGCGCAAACTTCCCGGATCCATTAAGGAAAAAATCGCGGCCGACGAGTCACTGCTCACGCCTGAGGATGCGTTGCTGTTGTTGGGACCGGCGAGAGCCGCCGGCATCTTTAACATCAAGCTGATGAAGTGCGGAGGTATATCACAGGCGCTTAAGATAGCGGACATCGCAGCTGCTGCCGGCGTCGACCTTTTTTGGGGATGCAACGATGAAAGCATTATCAGCATCTCCGCGGCGTTACACGCGGCATTTGCATGCACTCAAACCCGATACATCGATCTGGATGGAAGCTTTGATCTTTCTGCCGATATCGTAACTGGTGGGTTCAAGCTTTCCGGTGGTGTAATGTCGTGCCTCGATGAACCCGGACTGGGGGTGAAGAGAAAGTAGGCGACGGCCGGGTCGCCCCGGCTATCGCCGTTACTCAGAAAGTAGTTTCTCCTGAAGTTTCTTGTACTTCCTGGCGTCTTTGGGCTTTACTTTTTTGCCGTTGACTTGCAAGTCGTCGTTGGACCAGCGCAAAGAGTGTAATGGCTCGTTCTTATCAAGGTATCCATCCTTGATCAATTCCTCCCTCAGCGCCCCCTGCAATGCCTTTTGCTTTTTTACGACGGCTTGCATCTGCCGGTTAGCCATTTCAATCTGCTTGTTCGCGGCCATGAACTGTTCGTCCTGAAGCCGCTTCTGCATTTCAATAGGCTTTTTGATCTGTTTCGTCTGTATTGTCTGCGCAGCGCGTTGTGCCTCCATGGCGCGATGCTGAAGCTCTTGCTGATGCATGAAAGTTTCTTTGTTCATCCGCGACTCTTTCATTTCTTCCTTGAGGCGCTCCATTTGCTTTTGCATCTCCTGCATCTGACGATGAAAGTTTTCCTGCCACTCGCCGTCGTTGAATTTTTCCTGAAGCCGGTCCATCATGTTCTCAAGATCGTCGCCATGCTCCTTGTAGAAGTCGGAAAATCGATCCTTGAACATCTTTTCGAATTCCTCCCTGAAGGCTCTGACATCATCTCCGAGGGGTGGCAGCGAGTCGGGCAGGATCGGGGCAAAATGAAAAGTGCCAGGATCAAAGTGAAAAGCGTGGGGATCCAGAAGTGAATCAAACTCAAAATTGAAATCGTAGTCGAAGTCAAGCGAGTCGGGCTGCCATGTGAACGCGCCCGAGTCCAGATTCCAGTTGAAGTTGTAGTCGAAATCCAAATTAAAATCGTGCTTCATTGCGTCCCGAAGGTCTTCGTCTCCTTCAAAGGTTTCCACTACTTCCTCGTGCGGCTGGCCATCTTCACCGATGGTGACGGTCTTTTTCCGTGACCATACGGCCCGCTTTTCTGTAGGTTTTCCAATGGTATCAGCCAGGACCACTGATCGGGTTGTCTGCTCCTGGGACCGGATTGCCCGCTCGTGCGCCTTCCTGCTGGCTTCATCCCGGGCGGGGTCATCCCCGATCGTCAGCCAGGACATGCTGATTACGCCGGCTACGGCAAGCACAACGGGGATCATCCATTGCGGTACCGGGTTGCTGCGCTTGGATTTTTCCATGAATCGTTGGATGCGGTAAAGGAGGTTGTTTGTTTCACCTGTGAGTGAGAGGACCAGCACCGGCTTGTTCAGCCGAACGGTCTCCAGGTAAGCCAGCGCTTCCGCATACACACGCGGATGATACCGGTTGACCACCTGGTCGTCGCAGCAGTATTCCCGCTCGTTGCGCGCCGCAGATGAAAGCATCCAAACAAAAGGATTGAAGAAATACAGTACTTCGAGCAGCGACTGCAGTGTATTGATAAGGAAGTCGTGACGCCGGATGTGCGATAGTTCGTGAAGGAGTACCGCCTCAACCTGTTGCTGGGAGAGGCCGGTGAACATTCCCACCGGTACGAGTATCACAGGCTTAAAGAATCCTACGACAGCCGGCGCGGTGATGCGGTGGGATTCCGACAGCAAGATATCCCTGGTGATACCGAACTGTTTCTTCAAATCTTCGAGAAGGGCACGCCATGGGTCCGCCACCGGTACAGCCGTTGCCCGCAGACGGCTGATATACGCCCAGCCGAGTGCAAGACGCAGCGTGAAAAACAGCACACCGGTCATCCACAGCGTCAGGATCAATGGCATTTGTCCTTCAATGAAATGCGCTGCTTGTTTTACAAACACCGGCGATGATGGCGTCCCGACGGCAGGTGCGGAGACTATGGTATAATAGGAGGACGATACGGAGCGGATATCATGCTGCTCGGGAAGCAACAACGATGCAGTCACCACACCACCCAGAAGGATGAGCGCCAACCCGGAGAGGGCGACAGCATATCGCACATTAGGCCGATTGGCTGGTATGCAATGCAGAACAAGTTTTGCCAGCAACACTACTACCAAACCCTGCCATAGCGAATGAACCAGCGTCCAGCCGATCGCTTCGGCCAGGGGATGCGTAAGTATGGAGAACAGCGTGTTCATTTTTCACCTCCTTCCAGTTGGTCGAGATATTTTCTGATGGCATCCAGTTCTTCCGGTGACGACTTCTGGTTGCCCAGCGCGCTGATCACGAGTTGTGCGGCAGACCCCTTGAACACTTTGTCGATGAATTTGTCGAGGATCTGCCTCCGCGTGGCCTCCTCTGAATGCACGGCTTTGTATAGATGATGCTTGCCCCGTTTTTGGCGTGTCACCGTCCCTTTTTCATGCATGATCTGCATCAATTTCAGGATGGTGGTATAGCCGTTGGCGGATTCTCCCCCGAGGGCCTCGTGTACTTCGCGTACCGATGCAGGGCCTTTTTCCCACAAAACCTGCAAAATTTCGAGTTCTTTGTCCGTTGGTTTGATATGCTCCTTCATCATATTACGAATGAGTTCGTATCACAAACTAAATGAAATAACGGCACGGGAGCAAGAATGTTACGAAAAAATTCGTAAATAAATTCCCAGGCATGGGTGAAAACAAAAACGCCCTCTCGCGCGGGTGTTGCGACGAGAGAGCGTTTTAAACCAAACCCCTCAAACCAACCACCCGTTCCGGGGAGGAACGGGGTTTTACCAATCCTTAAACCTACTTCTTTTAACAGCTTTGTTCTCCGGATGGTTTCACGGAGAAGAAATTATTGAAAATAATTCCTCCTTATTCTACCATTTCGCCCTGCGCGACATTCTCGAAAACGAAATCGACTTCGTTGCGCAGGTCGACAAGGATCACCGCGTCGCGTTGAATTTCCCCGGACAGAATCTTCCTTGAGAGTTCGTTGAGGATTTCACGCTGCAACACCCGCTTGAGCGGCCTTGCCCCGTACTGCGGATCGAACCCGAGTGTGGCGAGACGGTTTTTGGCATTGTCCGAAACCTCGAGCCGGACGCCGTTTTCTTCCAGACGTTTCCGGATCAGATCTACCTGGATGTCCACGATCTTGCGGATATCCCGCTTGCTCAGCGGTCTGAACATAATAATCTCGTCGATCCGGTTGACGAACTCCGGCCGCACCGCTTTTTTCAGCAGGCCGATCACTTCTTCCTTCGTGTCTTCCAGGACCTGGAAGTAGTTCTCATCGGTCATCTGTTCAAAATTCTCCTGAATGACCGCCGACCCGATATTGGTCGTCATAATAATGATCGTGTTCTTGAAGTTCGCCACGCGGCCTTTGTTGTCGGTCAACCGCCCGTCGTCCAGTACCTGCAGCAGGATGTTAAAGACGTCGGGGTGGGCCTTTTCGATTTCATCCAGTAAGATGACCGCGTAAGGCTTACGCCGCACCGACTCGGTAAGCTGTCCTCCTTCGTCATAGCCGACGTAACCCGGAGGCGCACCGATGAGCCGGCTCACGGAATGCCTTTCCTGGTACTCGCTCATGTCGATACGGACCATGGCATTTTCATCATTGAACAGGTACTCCGCCAACGCCTTCGACAGTTCTGTCTTACCCACGCCGGTAGTACCCATAAAGATGAACGACCCGATTGGCCGCTTGGGGTCCTGCAGTCCTGCCCGGCTGCGTCGAACTGCGTCAGACAATGCGCGGATGGCCTCTTCCTGACCAGCCACTCGCTTGCTGAGTTCTTCTTCAAGGTTCAGGAGTTTCTCCCGCTCGCTCTGCAGCATTCGCGAAACCGGTATTCCGGTCCACTTGGCCACTACTTCCGCGATATCTTCACTGTCGACTTCTTCCTTCAGCAAGGAATGTTCACCCTGCATCTCCTTGATCCTCTTTTGCAATTCGTTGAGCGCCTTCTCGGCTTCTGCGATTTTGCCGTAGCGGATCTCGGCCACCTTGCCGTAATCTCCGGCCTTTTCGGCCTGTTCCGCTTCGAACTTCAGCCGGTCGATGGTCTCCTTCTGACGTTGGATACCGTGCACGACTTCCTTCTCGCTTTCCCAGCGCGCCTTTAGTGAATTGCGCTTTTCAGAAAGCTCGGCAATGTCGCGGGTAAGCACCGCTTCTTTGTCCTTATCCTTTTCCCTCCGGATGGCCTCGCGTTCGATCTCGAGCTGCATGATCTTCCGGTTGAGTTCGTCCAGTTCTTCCGGAAGGGAGTCCATTTCGATCCGCAGCTTGGAAGCCGCTTCGTCCATCAGGTCGATCGCCTTGTCGGGCAGGAACCGATCTGATATATACCGGTTTGAAAGCTCTACCGCAGCGATGACGGCGTCGTCCTTGATGCGCACGCCATGGTGCAGTTCGTATTTTTCCTTGATACCCCTGAGTATCGAAATCGCGTCTTCGACGGAGGGTTCATCTACCATTACCGATTGGAACCGGCGCTCCAGCGCCTTGTCCTTTTCAATATATTTCTGGTATTCCTTCAGGGTTGTGGCCCCGATGGCATGCAGTTCGCCCCGGGAAAGCGCGGGCTTAAGCAGGTTGGCCGCATCCATTGCGCCTTCTCCACCACTCCCGGCGCCAATCAAGGTGTGGATCTCGTCAATAAAAAGGATGATCTGCCCGTCCGAATCCGTCACTTCCTTAATTACGGCTTTGAGGCGTTCTTCAAACTCGCCTTTGTATTTCGCACCGGCAACAAGCAAGCCCATATCTAGTGATACCAGCGTCTTGTCCTTAAGATTTTCCGGTACGTCGCCGTCGACGATCCGTTGAGCGAGCCCTTCTACAATGGCGGTCTTCCCGACCCCAGGCTCACCCAGAAGGATCGGGTTGTTCTTTGTCCTCCGCGCCAGGATCTGCAGCACCCTCCGGATTTCGTCGTCACGCCCGATGACCGGGTCGATCTTTCCCTGCCGCGCCAGTTCGTTGAGATTTTTTGAATAGCGTTCCAGCGACTTGTACTTGGCTTCTGCGTTCTGGTCCGTCACCGACGCCCCTCCGCGGAGTTCCTTTATGGCCGCAATAAGTGCCTGACGGCTAAAGCCGACATCCTTCATTAACGCACCTACCTTGTCGCGCGACCCCAGCAGCGCCAACAGAAGATGCTCGATCGAAATGTACTCATCCTTGAATTCGCGCAGCTCCTTTTCCGACTGCTGTAATACGGCATTCGTAGCGGACGACAGGTACGCCTGGCCACTGACCTTGGGAAAGGATCTCAGCAGCTCGTCCAGTTTCGTCTCCAGAATATTCTTGTTAACGCTGAGTTTCTTGAACAGGTAGGAGATAACGTTTTCGTCCGTCTCGATGACGGCCTTCAGCAGGTGCGCCGGCTCAATGGCCTGGTGCTGATGGCCCATGGCAATCTCTGCCGACTTCTGCAGGGCCTCCTGCGACTTGATTGTAAATTTTTCAAAGTTCATGGGTCTACTCCTCCGAGGCCCGTTACATCAAAAGCCAATCCATCCGTATCGCACCAACTTTTTCAGAAATTTTGGCATTAATTTGATAGCTTACCTTGTGCGATTCCGGACAATGTGACCTGAAGAATGTCAAAAAGAACAGCAGCATCACCGAGAAAGTTTCCCGCCGCCTACCTGATAGAGGTATCGTGGGAGGTGTGCAACCAGGTCGGCGGCATTTATACCGTGATACGCTCGAAGGTTCCCGCGATGGTTGCCAACTGGGGTACCAATTACTGTATGCTGGGTCCATATACCGGGCGCGCCATTCAGGCCGAACTCGAACCGTTGGACCAGACTGCAGACGTTTTCGGCCAGGCGGCGTCAAAGCTGCGCAACAAAGGTTATGACGTTCACTATGCCGAATGGCTCGTGACCGGCCGACCCCGCGTCGTTTTGTTCAATCCTCACGTCATTGAGAACAAGACGCTCAATGTGGTCAAATACCTGTTGTGGAAAAATCACGGGATCGCCATGCCGCCCGACAACCCCCTTGTCAACGACGTGGTTTCGCTGGCGTTTCAGACGAAAATGTTCCTCGACGAACTCCTTGCGCTGATCGAACCCGACCGACCCGTCATTGCGCACTTCCACGAATGGATGGCCGGCCTTCCGATACTGGACATCCGCCGGGAAAAGATGCGGATAAAAACGATTTTCACCACACACGCCACACAACTGGGTCGCCACCTGGCCATCAATTCGCCCATGTTCTACGCGCACCTTCCCTTCTTCAAATGGGAAGAAGAAGCCAGAAAGTTCAACATTGAAACAGAAGTCCGTATCGAATTCGCATGCGCGAACAAGGCTGACCTTCTAACGACGGTGAGCGCGGTGACCGCTCGTGAATGCAAACACCTGCTCAAGCGTAACCCGGAGTATGTATTGCCCAACGGGCTTAATATCGAGCGTTTCGAAGCATTGTTTGAATTTCAGAATCTGCATGCCACTTATAAGGATGAGATACACCAGTTTGTGATGGGACACTTCTTCCAGTCGTATTCATTCGACCTGGATAAGACGATGTACTTTTTCACCTCGGGACGCTATGAGTTCAAGAACAAGGGCTTCGATCTTACGCTGGAGGCGTTGTACAGACTCAATCGTCGGCTCATGGCAGAGAACGCGGATATCACTGTCGTCATGTTCTTCGTTACGCGTCGCGACTTCACGCACATAAGGCCTGAAGTTCTTCAGTCGCGCGCCGTCATGGAAGAGATACGACAAACATGCACCGCCATCGAGCGACAGGTGGGCAAGCGTTTGTTCCTTGAAAGCACGGTACGTGAAGACCATCGCTTGCCGAACCTAAGTGATTTTGTCGACGACTACTGGAAACTGCGCTATCGCCGCATCATACAATCCTGGAAAAGCAAAAAGAACCCTGACGTGCTTACACACCAGCTCGTCGACGAAGAGCACGACGAGATATACCAATTCCTCAAGAGCAGGAACATGCTCAATCACGCGGAGGATAAAGTCAAGATTGTCTACCACCCTGACTTCATCAACTCCTCCAACCCGTTGTTTGCCATGGAGTACAACCAGTTTGTGAGGGGATGCAATCTCGGGATATTCCCCAGCTATTATGAACCCTGGGGCTATACGCCGTTGGAGTGCATGGCCAGTGGGATTCCCGCGATCACCAGTGATCTATCAGGGTTCGGCGACTACCTGCTTCATCACCTGCCGCAGCACGAAGATTATGGTCTCCACGTTATCGAACGCGGCAAGCGCACGTTCGACTACTCGGCAAACCAGCTGATGGAAGTCATGTACAACTTCCTCCAGCAGTCGCGACGCGAACGCATGATGCAACGCAATAACGTGGAGAACAACTCAGGGATCTTCGATTGGCTGAACCTGATCAGCTACTATGAAGAAGCGTATCAGGCGCTGTTGAAAACAAACGCCTGAACGCCTGGCGGATCGTGCTTCTTACAACTCCCGTACTTTGATATTCTTGAAATACACGTTGGCACCGTGATCCTGAAGGGAAATGGCGCCGGTCTTGGACTTGTTCCAGCCGGGGTAATCGGGCCACTTGCTTTTCTTGTAGCGTTCCTGGAAGTCGGGAGTGCCTTCTTCGAATTCCAATATCTTTTCGCCGTTCAGCCAGTGCTCGACATGACCGTTACTGTAAACGATTTTGGAGGTGTTCCATTCTCCCACCGGGTTTACCTTCTTATTGGCGCTGGGAGCGTGCATATCGTAGTTGCTGCCCACCTTCTGTTCTTCGCGCAACTCACCTTCCCAGCCCTCATCGTCGATAACCTGATATTCGGGGCCTGTATGGTAGTCGGCTGCATATTCCGGACCCTCAATGACGTGATAGAGGATGCCACTGTTTCCACCGGGCGAAATCTTCCAGTCGACCGACAGCTCGAAGTTTCCGAATTGTCGCGTGGTCATCAACGACCCACCAATTTCTCCGGTTCCTTCTCCCAGGCCTTCTCCCTTGCAGATAATCATGCCGTCTTCGGCGACCCATAGCGGGCCGATGGTGTCGGCATTGTAACGCTTCCAGCCGTTAAGTGTTTTTCCATCGAACAACAACTCCCAGCCGCCGGCGGCTTCTGCTTCCGACAACGTGTTGTCAGCCGGCACCGCGGCAGTTGTGTCCGCTGTCGATTCGGCTGACTGATCGGAACCTGACTTCGAACAGGAAAGGGATCCTGTCAGGGCCAGGGCAATACAAACGTGAAAGACCTGCTTTTTCATTTCGTCAACTGATAGTTTGGTGAAGCGATCAATTTAGTTCGGAATTGAGTCCCATCAAAATACACACAAACCCATCGGTAAGAGCCCCTCCATTAGGCAGTCAGCCCCGATGTTAACGGCTTGGGGCCTGAGAATAAATTTGTATTTTTTGCTCTTAAATACGCCCCATGACCGTTAAGTCAATCCTCGAATACGTCAAGAATCACCCATCCGGAAAGGTGAAGCTCGCCATTTCCGACATCGACGGCATTTTGCGTGGCAAGTACATTTCCGCTGAAAAATTTCTGTCTGTCGCCAGGGACAACGGAGTCACAGGTTTTTGTGACGTCGTGTTCGGGTGGGATGCGGGTGATGTTGCCTATGATAATTCGAATTACACAGGATGGCACACGGGCTATCCCGACGCACCGGTGCGCATAGACCTTTCTACCTTTCGCAAGATTCCCTGGGAGAGTGATGTTCCCTTTTTCCTGATCGAACTCGCCGGGACGGAAAAGCAGCCGCCCTATGTATGTCCCCGTAACCTGCTGAAAAAGGTGCTGGCCGATGCGACGGATGCAGGATTCAGGCCTATGTTTTCACTCGAATACGAGTGGTTTAATTTTGCAGAAACCCCACGATCGGCGGCGGACAAGGCGTACCGCAACCTTGTTCCACTTACACCCGGAATGTTCGGATACTCCGTGCTGAGAAGCAGCCTCCAGAATCCATTCATGACCGACCTGTTTGAATTTCTCCGACGTTTTGATGTACCGTTGGAGGGCCTTCACACCGAAACGGGCCCTGGCGTGTATGAGGCCGCGATCACGGTAAGTGATATACTTACTGCGGCCGATCGCGCCCTCCTGTTTAAAACGGCGGTAAAGGAAATTGCGTATCGGCATGGCATCATGGCTACGTTCATGGCTAAGATTAGTGAATCCCTTCCCGGATGCGGTGGACATATCCACCAAAGCCTTTGGGATCCATCGGGGAAGAACAATCTCTTTCACGATCGGAAGGACAAACGCGGCATGAGCGAGTTATTTAAGTCGTATCTCGCCGGTCAGCTGCACTGCCTACCGGAACTCTTGCCGATGTATGCTCCCAATGTCAATAGCTATAAGCGCCTGGTGGAAGGGACCTGGGCGCCTACGGCGCTGACTTGGGGTGTAGACAATCGCACCGTTGCCTTTCGGGTTATACCCGGTAACGGCAAGTCCACCCGCCTCGAAGATCGCGTGCCGGGATCCGACATCAATCCCTACCTTGCGATGGCAGCATCTCTTGCAGCCGGTCTTTATGGAATACGCAAGGGCATGAAACTCAAACATCCGGAAACGACGGGTAATGCCTATCGCGCGACCGGCCTACCGGCGTTGCCGTCAACCCTGATCGAGGCGACTGAACGCATGAAGAATTCCCGCCTCGCCCGTGAGATCCTGGGCGAGAAGTTTGTAGCCCATTTCACGGGCACGCGGGAGTGGGAGTGGCGGCAGCACCTGAAAGCAGTGACTGACTGGGAGTACCGTCGGTACTTTGAAATCATCTGACTCACCGCCGCGTTAGGTAATAGGGTTTACGCATTGCGAACATGACCACGCAACCCATTCTGCAGTTTAACTTTCCGACCACCATTCGGTTTGGTGCAGGTGCATCGGGCGAACTTGGCGATTACCTGAAACGCAGTGGCATAATCAAGCCCTTGATTGTGACCGATGCCGTTGTTGCCGGGTTGGATTGTTTTAAAGCTATTGCGAACGATTTGACGCGAAAGGGTATTTCCATTGAAGTCTTTTCTGCCATCCACAAGAATCCCGTTCGATCGGATGTATATGCGGGGACCATCCTCTATGACGCTACCATGCGCGACGGCATCGTCGGCATAGGGGGAGGAGCAGCGCTCGATGTTGCGCGCGCCATTGCACTGCGCATAAATCATCGGGATGACCTTTTCAAATACGACGACCTGGCGGGCGGTGAGGTCTATGTTACAGGCGAAATCCCGCATCTCGTAACCATACCCACAACTGCCGGGACCGGAAGCGAAGTGGGACGCAGCGCGATCATCTCGGAAGACACAACGCACCAGAAGCGGATTCTGTTTTCTCCCAGGCTGATTGCGCGAATGGTGTTTGCAGACCCGGCACTCACGTTCGATCTGCCACCGGCCGTTACGGCTGCCACCGGCATGGACGCGCTGACGCACAATCTGGAAGCCTACCTGGCCAGAATGAATAATCCCATATGCGAGGGTATTGCGCTGGAAGGGATCGGGCTGATTGGCCAGGCGCTGGAGAAGGCGGTGAACCACCCCGACCTTGCTTCCAGGAGCCTGATGATGATGGGATCCATCATGGGCGGCATCGCATTTCAAAAAGGCCTCGGCGTGGTGCACTCTCTCGCCCATCCGCTCTCGACGTTGCTGGACGTGCATCACGGACTGGCAAACGCCATCAACCTGCCCTACGGAATGGAGTTCAACCGGGAAGGGTTCGAGTCAAAATTTGAACGCATCGCCAATGCATTGCGGCTGCCTGACGCAAACGGCGAAGCCGTGATTCAATACATTGAGGAATTGAACGAGGCAATCGGCATTCCGCGGAGGCTTCGCGACATCGGTGTTAAAGAGGAGCATCTGGATACACTCGCAGACCTGGCCATTGCCGACTTTGCCCATCCGAATAATCCAAAGCCGCTGACGCGGGAGGATTTCCGGGCCCTCTATGAGAAAGCTTTCTGAAGGAACAACCTGCCATGCTCATTGTAAATCCAGCTACCGGTGAAACGATTCGCGATGTCACAGAAGACACCGCCGAAAGCGTGCAACGGAAATTCGAAAGCCTGAAATGCGCACAGCGCGAATGGGCAGCTACATCGCTCGCTGCCCGCATAAAAATCCTGGCTCGGTTTTCAGTGCTCCTCGACGCTAACTGCGACACTTTGGCTGCGGATCTTACTGCGGAAATGGGAAAGCCTTTGCCCCAGGCCCGGAATGAAATCGCTGGTGCGCGCGCTCGCATTGCCTGGATCACCGAGAACGCGGAAAAATTTCTCTCGGACGAAATCATGTCGGAACGCACACGGATGATCGAAAAGATTGTCTATGAACCGCTCGGCGTAGTGTGTAATATTTCGGCGTGGAACTACCCGTACCTGGTGGGTGTCAATGTCTTTGTCCCTGCGCTCATCGCAGGCAACACAGTTATGTACAAGCCCTCCGAATATGCCACGATTACCGGGATGTCTATTGCGCGGCTGTTGAAGGAGGCAGGCGTGCCAGAGGATGCATTTCATATAGCCATTGGAGGCAAAGCAACCGGAGAGTTGCTGCTCGACTTGCCCTTCGACGGATACTTCTTTACCGGCTCCTATCAGACAGGCAAGTATATCTATGAACGCGTTGCGCCACGCATGGTACCCTGCCAGTGTGAGCTTGGTGGAAAAGATCCCTTGTATGTCTGTGACGATGTAGCCGATATCAAGTCCGTTGCGTCGGGGACGGCTGACGGCGCTTTCTACAACAACGGCCAGAGTTGCTGTGCCGTGGAGCGGATCTACGTGCATGAGAAAATATACGACGCATACGTGACGGCCTTTCTCGATGAGGTGAGGTCGTGGAAGGTGGGAAGTCCCCTCGATGCCGGTGTTTACATCGGCCCGCTTGCACGAGACGCGCAGCGCGGGGTGCTGGAGGCACAGATAAAAGATGCGCTTGAAAAGGGCGCTGTTGTGGCTTGCGGCGGAAGCCGCATAGAAGACAGGGGTTATTATTTCCATCCTACCGTGTTGCTCAACGTCACTCATGGTATGCGGGTCATGCGCGAAGAGTCGTTCGGCCCCGTAATCGGGATTATGAAAGTGCAGGACGACGATGAGGCCCTGCGCCTCATGCAGGATACGGAGTACGGACTTACCGCATCGGTATACTCCGGCGACGAAGGCCGTGCTTATCGCATACTCAGTGCCATCGACACGGGCACAGGGTATTGGAATTGCTGCGATCGCGTCAGCGCGGCAGTGCCCTGGAGCGGTCGCCGTCATTCCGGCATCGGCGTCACATTATCGCACGCCGGGCTGAGAGCCTTCGCACGACCGAAAGCCTATCATTTGAAACGCCTTTGAACAGGCCGGCTGATCTTAATCGAAGTATTTGCGTTACGGGCGTGGCTCGAACTGTTGATGGATACGGGCAACTTCCCCGAGGACCCCTACGACAAGCTGGCGGTGATCGCCCCGCACACGAGTTTCGTACAGGCAAAAACCTACTACGGCGGCGGCGTTTGGTACTCACTGGACCTCGACTACAAACGAATTGTCGAGATACTCCGGAATGTCGGCTACCAGGGGTATATTTCACTCGAGTTCGAAGGCAAGGAAGACGCCTTTACAGCGGTTCCGAAAAGTATCGCCATGCTGAGAGAGGCGCTGGGGTAAGGATCCCAAACGAAATATATTATTGAAACCAATAGTTCAGATATCGCTCGACATCATCGACCTGGATGAAGCGCTCGCAACGGCCCACCTGGCTATCCGCGCCGGTGTCGACTGGCTGGAAGCCGGCACGCCGTTTATTCTTGCGGAAGGATTGCACGGCGTGCGAAAACTCCGCGAGGCATTTCCCAGCGTGCCAATTGTCGCCGACCTCAAGACTATGGATGGCGGATACCTTGAAGCGGAGATGATGGCCAGGGCTGGCGCCACCCATGTAGTCGTCATGGCCAGGGCACACGAGGAGACAATCAAGTGCGTGGTTAAGGCGGGGCGCGATTACGGCGTCAGTGTGATGGGCGACAACCTGGGGTGTCCTGACATGGTTGACGCAGCGCGAATGCTGGAGGACCTGGGCTGCGATTTTGTCGTCCACCACGTCGGCTATGATGAAAGACGCGGCATCGCTGCACGGGGCGAGCGAATGCCGAGTCCACTCGACCAGCTACGGGACGTTGTTCAAGCGGTGGGAATCCCCGTTCAGGCTGTAGGTGGTCTTACTCTTGAACAGGCTGTGCGTTGTCCGGAGTACGGCGCACCGCTCGTGGTGTTGGGTGCGCCGCTGACCATTGACGCCGACGCCTTTCGCACTGCGGACGGAGACCTCGAGGGTTCGCTGCGTCTGATTTGCGAGAAAGTTCATGGTTACGGCGACGTGCCGACCTGACGCGACAACAGAAATAATTTTTGAGAATGACTAACGGAAAGATGACAGCGGTTGTGAACTACGCCGCGACAAAGGGTTCGGTTGAAGTTCGCGAGATCAACGTACCCACTATTGCTGAGGGTGAAGTGTTGCTCCAGGTGGCGAACGTCGGTGTTTGCGGGAGTGATCTTCACCAATGGACCGGCGACCACAGCTGGCACGTAAATTACCCCGTAGTGCTTGGACACGAGTTCGGTGGGGTGATCGTCGCTACGGGCCCCGGTGTGAAGGGCTGGAAAGAAGGCGACCGCGTCGTGAGCGAGACGGCGGCGGTAATCGATCCCGACAATCCCATGACCCGTCGCGGCCTTTATAATCTTGACCCGTCGCGCAAAGGATTTGGATACGGCGTCGATGGCGCCATGACACAATATGTTCGGGTGCCCGCGCGCTGTCTGCATCACATTCCTGCCAGCCTTCCGTTTGAAGTGGCATGTCTCACCGAACCTTGTTGTGTTGCCTTCAATGCGGTAGTGGAAAATACCCGGATACGACCCGGAGACCGTGTGGTTGTCCTCGGCCCGGGAACCATTGGTATTCTTTGCGCAGTAGTTGCCCGCCTTTGTGGCGCGCAGGTTGCCATTACCGGTCTGGAAGCAGATCGCCGGCGTCTGGAAGTGGCCAGGCAGTATGGCTTGACGGCGTTTATCGGCGACGCGACGGACTGGGCTCGCGAAGGGGATGGCCTCGGTGCGGACTGTGTTGTTGATGCAACCGGCGTCAGCGCCGCGATGAATACAGCGATGGCGCTGGTGCGACCCAACGGCCAGATTACAAAGGTTGGATGGGGCCCCCAACCGCTTGGATTCTGTCTTGACCCGATCGTCCAGAAAAATGTCACCGTCAAGGGAAGTTTTAGTCATAACTGGCCCGTCTGGGAACGCGTCATCTCGCTCCTTGCAAGCGGTCAGCTCGATGTCAGGCCCATCATTGGGGGTGTCTGGCCTGTTACGGAATGGCACGAGGCATTCGAACGGATGCATCGGGGTGAAGTGGTGAAGAGTGTGCTCAAGCCGGGGTAGGAATGCGACTGGAAAATAAGGTTATCATCGTCACGGGAAGCACCACCGGCATCGGCAAGGCCATCGCGCTGCGTTGCGTCACGGAAGGTGCCCAGGTAGTCATCACCGGCCTCGAAGAGGATCTCGGGAATGCCGTCATTAGGGAAATTCCGCGAGGGAAAGGTGTTCTGCACGTCCGCGATATCACGGCCGAAGGTGCTGCAGCAGAAATCATCGACGTCGCCCTGCGGGCATTTGGGCGGATCGACGCGGTGGTGAACAATGCAGCCGCTGTGGTGTCTTCGGATATCCGGACAACGGATGCGGCGTTTCTGAGGAAGGTGCTCGAAGTAAACACGGTCGCACCTTTCAATCTTATACGATCAGCATTGCCTTACCTGGAAAAGTCGGGCGGATGCGTGCTCAACATCGGCTCCGTGAACGCGTACTCCGGAGAGCCAGGCCTGCTCGCGTATAGCATTTCCAAAGGCGCACTGATGACCATGACGCGAAATCTGGGTGACGCGTTAAACCGAACACACGGGGTACGTGTCAACCAGATCAATCCCGGATGGGTGTTGACAGAACGGGAAGTGGAACGAAAACGCGCGCATGGGTTGCCTGACGACTGGTACACGGCGCTGCCCGACGTGTATGCACCGTCGGGAAGAATCCTTAAGCCGGAAGAGATCGCCGCCGCAGCCGTGTACTGGCTCTCCGATGAATGCGGCCCCGTCAGTGGACAAATCGTCGATCTCGAACAATATCCGTTCATCGGCCGCAATCCTCCCAAAGATCCGTCCAACAAGGAATTGAAAACCTGACCTCCATCGGATTAAACCAAACGATTCCCAAGGGTGTAACCCACTTCAACACTTCAACACACCAACACATTAAGAATGCCCCAGTTAGCAGCCTTTCCCAAAGCCTTTATGCAGGCCTTATGTAAAGACGGAACCATGACCGTTTCAGAATGGATCCGGCTGGCTGCGCCACTTGACGTCGATGGCCTGGAGTGGTACGCCGGGTTTCTTGGGATGGAGGATGAACGGAACTGGTCACGATTCCGAAGGGAGGCCGAGGATCGGGGTAAGCGAATTCCGATGCTATGTTGCTCGCCGGACTTTACGCATCCGGACAAGAGGTTTCGCGATGCGCAGGTGGCACGACAGAAAGAATGGATCCGGATGACCGCCGCGCTTGGAGGATCGTATTGTCGTGTTCTCTCCGGACAACGCAGAGAAGACTTGTCGCTGGAACAGGGCTTGACGTTTGCCGCCGAATGCATCGAAGCCTGCCTCCCCTATGCGCGGGACAACGGCGTGACGCTGATTCTCGAGAACCACTATAAGGACGACTTCTGGACGTATCCCGAGTTCGCGCAAAAGGCGGATGTTTTCTGCGCGCTGGTAGACAGGCTTCCGCATGAGGGCTTTGGCGTGAACTACGATCCAAGCAACGCATACCTGGCGGGTGACGATCCGATTGATCTGTTGAAGCGCATTTCAGATCGCGTCGTAACGATGCATGCCAGCGACCGTTACCTGGTGGAGGGCACGCTTGACGATCTCCGTCGTGAGGATGCAGGTTCGCAAGGTTACGCACGACGTTTGCGGCACGGTGAGATCGGCAAAGGGTTAAATGATTATGACGCGATCTTCTCCGAGTTAAAGCGGGTCGGCTTTGACGGCTGGATCAGCATTGAGGACGGCGTAGAAGGCATGGACCAACTTCGCCGCAGCGTCGACTTCCTTCGTTCCAAACTGAAGCAGTACTGGCCTTAACCACCCACTACTGAAATCCAATCTCACTACACCCCTTATTTCTTTTCCCTATACCCCTTCCATCCTTATATCCTCATTTCCTCATTTCCCTATATCCTTATATCCTTATATCCTTATTTCCTTATTTCCTTATTTCCCTATACCCCTATATACCCTATACCCTATACCTCTATACCCCTTATATCCTTATTTCCCTCTTTCCCTATTTCCCTCTTTCCTTATTTCCCTATACACCCTATACCCCTATACACCCTATACCCTCTATTTCCTTATTTCCTTATATCCCTATTTCCTTACTTCCCCCTTCCCCCTCTCCACCATTCCCTCAAAAACTTTCCGTTGCTCTTCCATTGCCGCCACGAGGTCGGGTGGCTGTGTACGTGCTTCGAGGAGTATCCATCCGCTGTACGAGACTTTAGTGAGCAGGTTGAACAACTGCTGGTAAGGGTAGTTGCCGATGTTGAGTTCACGCACGTGCACGGTATCGCCCAACCGGTCTGAGACCAGGTTGAAATTATACTCCAGGCCTTTACCCAAAAGATCTTCGTCATTGGAGTTCCAGCATACGGTCGCGTTCCGGTGGGTTGCGACGTCCATAATCGCTTTGATATTGGGGAGTTCCTGTGTCACCTCGCCGTGAACTTCCAGGCGGATCTGTTGCCCGTAGTCTTCGGCAAAGTCGGCAAGCTCGTTGAGCGATTTTCCGATCTGCTCGATGGTCTTTTCGTGAGGTATCCCTTCATGAAAGGCATTCGGTTTCACCTTGACACCGCTCCCGCCGCAGTCATGACTCAATTTCACATATGCTTTTGTGTTTTCAATAGCTTGTTTCAATCGGGCGGGATCAGGAAAATCGAATTGTTCGTTAGTTCCGCAGCCGACCATAGTTACCCTGCTGTCATTGAACATGCGTTTTACTTCCGCACGCTGTTTGGCGGTAAGGTTCGGCTCAACCTTGTGGGCATGTTCCACGCGCAGTTCAACACCCAGCAGCCCGGTCTTGTCACAGTTACGGATCAGCGTCGGTACATCCCAATCCTTACCCCAGAGATAGGTGCAAAGGCCGAATTTCATGCCGGACTTCCTGGGCTGCGCTGCAGGCAAGGTAAAGGGCAACAGGCTCCAGGCGGCGACAGCGGTCGCAGACTTGACAAAGGTTCTTCTTGAGACAGGCATTGCTTCCAAATAATAGGCTGATGATCTAATAGTGACACTTTAATGTACACATTGTTATTTTCTTTTGACACGTTGGTGGATGCCAATTTTGTGTGTGGAAGACACGGCGGCCACTATTGGAGCGTATTACCCGCTTATCACCTAAACGGGCCAGTCTGGATGATGGGACGTGTGAAGCGGGGCGTTGACAGGAGATTAATTGCTATTTTAGGGGGTAATCCAAAATCCTATGCAATCCTCGAGAAGAACCTTTTTGAAAAGTGCGGTAGCGCTTACCGGCGCTGCCCTGGTGGCGCGGCCTGCCTCCCTGTTTGGGATGGCGAAGAAAGAATTGACAGGACTTCAATTGTACTCTGTGCGGGACGAAATGAAAGCCGACCCGCTCGGGACATTGAAGCAGCTGGCAGCGATGGGATACCGTCACGTTGAGCACGCCAACTACGTTGATCGAAAATTTTACGGATGGTCCGCAAAGGAGTTCAGGAAAATTCTTGACGACCTTGGCCTGACGATGCCCAGCGGGCATACTGTGATGCGCGGCGATCATTGGGACGAGTCAAAGAAGGACTTTTCCGACGCATGGAAATACACGGTAGAAGATGCGGCAGTCCTGGGTCAGAAATATGTCATCAGCCCCTGGATGGATGAAAGGATCCGAAAAAGCCCGGATGACCTGAAGCGGTTTATGGACGTCTTTAACAAGAGTGGTGAATTGTGCAAGAAGTCCGGCATGAAGTTCGGATACCACAACCATCAATTCGAATTTGCGGAGAAATTCGGCAATGAAACGTTGTACGACCTGATCCTCAAATACACCGATCCCGACCTGGTCATTCAGCAACTGGATGTTGGGAACATGTTCAATGCCGGTGCCAAAGCCCTGGAAGTTATTAACAAGCACCCGGGACGTTTCCCCTCCATGCATGTGAAGGATATGATAAAGGGGGGTGAAGACGAACAAAACCCCTACGACAGCACCATCCTCGGTAAGGGCATCATCCCGGTCAAGGAGATCGTCGAGGCTGGCCGCAAAAAGGGCGGAACCACCCACCTTATTGTCGAGCAGGAAGCCTACCAGGGCATGCCACCGTTGGAGTGCATGAAGGAAGACCTGGCCGTGATGAAGAAGTGGGGATACGCGTGACGCGCTACTTCCCCAGAACCCATCCGACAATGCCGCCGGCGATGCCTGTCATGATCGCCCAGACGAACACATCCACTATGGAGGCAGTCAGGTCCTGAATATTGGACGTGTCGTATGCGATCATGTTTATGCCCAGTCCGACGAGGAAACCGATCGTAGCGCCGGCGGAAAATCCCGCGCCGAAGGTTTTTATTCCAGCCCATTTCAGATAAATGTAGGCGAGCAGGGCCGCATATGATAGGTTTCCGAGAATCAGGGGCCAGAATTGCATGTCTGTTTTTGCGACGCCGGTCGCGGAACCGGCATGCGCGGAATAGAAGCCTTCAAGGGCTACGGCGTAGACCAGGAATCCCAGGATAAAGTACGTGATGCCGCCAGCAAGGGTAGCAATGACGAATTTGGAACTGTTCATAGGGCGTAGGTTGAGTTTGAACAAAAGTTATCGAATTTTCCAGAAAAGGTATTCACCCCAACCGTCACTGCCCGTTCCTCCGGTGAACGATGAAAATGGTCCATGAGCTTGTTATATTTAACCTTACACCCAAAGGCATGAAAGAAACAGCCCCCTTTATCATCCTGATGTTGCTTGGCACGACAGTCATGGCACAACGGAACTTTGACGATGTCAAAATCGAAACGGTCGCACTTGCCGATAACATCTATATGTTAAAGGGCGCCGGTGGCAATATCGGGGTGCTTACAGGGCCCGACGGCGTCGTCATGATCGACGATCAGTTCGCGCCGTTATCGGATAAAATAAAGGACGCTATCAGGAAACTAGGACAGGGTGAAATCCGGTTTCTTATTAATACTCATATACATGGCGACCACACGGGCGGCAACGAGAAATTCAAACCGGATGGCGTCACGATCGTCGCGCATGACAATGTGCGGGTCCGCATGATGATGGAACAACTAAATGAAGAAACGGGGCAAAAAGGACCGGCTCGTGTCCCGGATGCCTGGCCTGTGGTTACGTTTTCATCCGACGTGAAATTTCATATGAACGGTGAGGATATTGAAGTTATGTACTTTACGGCCGGCCACACCGACGGTGACGTCATAATCCATTTTGTCCAGTCGGATATCTACCATGTAGGTGATAGCTTTATTCGCAATGCATACCCCTTCATCGACCTCAAGAGTGGGGGTTCTATGCGAGGTTTCATTTCCAATCTCGACAAGCTGGCCGATATGCTCGATGAGGATTCAATAGTCATACCCGGCCACGGAGAGATTTCAAAAAAGGCGGACGTGCTGTTGTTTCGGGATCAGCTGAAGGATATTTATGATCATGTAGTGGCGGCGTTGAAGAACGGAACCAAGATGGAAGACCTTTCCAATCTTCCCATTGCGAGCAAGTATGACGACGTCTTGGTTCGGGGAGGTACTAAGGGCAGGGATTTTCTGCTGACCGTTGCGGAGAGCTATCTCAAGGAGAACCGCTGAACAAACTGTGACAAATTCTTTCTTCATTTCAGTTCCTGAGACATTCGACTTCAAACACTGTCTAAGTTTTTTATCACGCTCGCCGCACGAAGTACTGCATGTTTGCGATGGGAGAGAGGTCATTAAATTCATTCGAGGTGAAGACAAGAATATCCTGTTTCGCGTGTCGCCAGCGGATAAACAGGGTTTACAGGTCGATGTCCTCAATACTTCCCTGACCAGGGACGTCCGGGAAGTCGTTGAATCCTATGTTCGCGAGTGGTTCGATCTGGATACAGACATCGCGCCGTTCTATGCCCTCGCCGCCCGCGACCGGCATTTGAAAGAGTCGGTAAAGGAGTATTACGGGTACCGGATCGTGGCCCAGCCCGATCTGTTTGAATCGCTTGTATGGGCAATAATTGGGCAGCAGATCAACCTGGCGTTCGCCTATACACTCAAGCGCCGGTTTGTTGAGAACTTCGGAGAACAGGTTACAATCGACGGTGCTACCTATTACCTGTTCCCGGTGCCGGAAAGTATTGCCGCGCTCAGTCCGGAAGACCTTCTTCAGCTCCAGTTTTCACGGCAGAAGAGCAGGTACATTATTGGCCTTGCGGGCGCTTTTGTCTCCGGCGAAATATCCCGGGAAAAACTTGGAGCAATGCTGCCGGCCGAAAGAATGGAAACGCTCCTGCGCATTAAGGGCATAGGCACCTGGACCGCCAATTATGTCCTGTTGCGAACCTTCCGTCATCCCGACGCTCTGCCCCTGGGCGACGCGGGTCTGAATGCAGCGCTACGGCGCGTGTTGAAACTGGACCGCAAGCCAACGACGGCTGAAGTGCAACGGGTCTTCCGTCGCTATCGCGGATGGGAGGCGTATGCGACCCTCTATTTTTGGAAAAGCCTCTGATTTTTTTCCGACGATCCTATCCGAGTTTCATGTCGAGCTGATCGGTAAGGAATGCCTTTTCGGTCTGCGGCAGACCCTGGTTGCGTTCCTTGATCATAGCGGTGGCCTTTGCCAATTCCTCCGCACGCTGGCCTTCGAATGCATGCTCTTCGATTCGCAACAGGTGATCGTAAGGACCTTGAGGTGAAATGAGCTTCACGAATACGGGCGCAGTTTCAAGCGCGATGAACAGCAATACGATAAACATGTTGGCGAGCCAGATCGCATTGGAGGAAGCGGTTAGTCGGCTAAGGGCTTCCATCCTTGCAGCAGGTCCGTCGAGTCGCTCTTTTTCCAGCGCCTGAATTTCTGCACTGATCAGTGAGTCGTTACGAAGCGTTGCCTCTACCTTTTCGCGGATCAGCGCTTCATTTCGGGCGGTAAGCGCAGCCAATTCCTGGTCGACACGGTCGGCATCCGCTTTCTTTATCGCATAAATAGGTCCCGCGTTCCGACGCATCGTGCCCCCGGTACCGTCGGCTTCCTGTTGTGCCAACCGGCGCAACTCATCGCGGTCGCGGGTCTTGTCGAGTATCTCTTGCTTGAGTTGAGTGATATCGTTCCTGAGGACGAGCTGTTCCCCGGAATAGCGCGCCCGGATCTCGTCCTCCTGTGCCGTTCGGGTTTGCTGTTCCATAATGGTGAGTTCACCGCGGATCTCCTTATCGAAAATTTTCATTTCGAGGGGTTTCGCGATAACCAGGGAAATAAGGACAGCCAGGATCAGTCGTGGAAGGGCCGTAAGCAGTTCCCTGCGGATATTGCCTTCCTTTCGCATGCTCGAGACGATGTACCGGTCCAGGTTGAAGATCATAAGGCCCCATACCAGTCCCAGCCCCGCGGCAACCCACCCGTTGTCGAACACGGTAAACAAGGCGTAGCCAGAAGCCATCCACGCAAACACCCCGGTAAAAAATACTGTCGCGCCAATACCGACGTACTTACTGGTTTCCGTCGGACATTTCAAAAGAAGGTCGCGGTGCGCACCAGAACACCACCAAAAGAACCGGTTCAATTTTTCCATGGAGCAAGAACGAAAGTATGATGATCATTATTACGACGTTCGCGAGATATTCACCAAATCAAATGCCGCTCCGTCGAATTGTACGCCGAACAGTTTTGGCTGGTCGCAACCACGCTGTTGTTCATTACTGAACATAGGGTGTCCGAAAATCAATTTCCGCGGCCGGTCATTCGCTCCTTGCCGGTGGAACGTTTTGTTTTTTCAATGTATCTTGTCGCGCATGAAAACCGAGGTAGGACAGATGGGCATTGCGATATCCGAAGCTTCGGCGGAAGACGCGGAAGCGCTCGAACGACTGATCAATTCCGCTTATCGCGGCGCATCCGCGTTGCAGGGGTGGTCGACGGAAGCTGAACTGATCGATGGCACGAGAACGGATGCCGAACTTATTCGGGAAATCATCAACGACACGTCCGCGGTACTCCTGAAGGCTGTCAGCGACTCCTCGATCGTTGGATGCGTGGAACTTCGCCTTGAGGGTGACCGGTTGTATTTGGGCATGCTCACTGTCAGGCCTGACCTTCAGAGCCAGGGAATAGGAAAAGAGCTCCTCCGGGTATCAGAGGCCGAGGCGAAGCGGTGGGGCTGCCGGACGATTTTTATGACTGTTCTCACCGTACGGAAGCTGTTGATCGACTGGTACCTACGGCACGGATATCGCGATACCGGCGAGCGAAAACCATTTGCCTTTACCGACCCGCGCTATGGAAAACCCCGAATGCCCCTTGAATTCGCCGTACTCGAAAAGCAGCTAAACTGAGGTCGCATGCTGGAAAATGAGACGGATATATGCCATATCGGCACAATCCCTAACTTTGATCGTATGAAACGAGTGCGAATTTTCACCTGGCTCTTTTGCCTCTTAACGATAGCCTTTCCTGGTTGCACGGGTAAAAAGGAAAATGGATCCGTTGACACAAAAGAATCGGTGGCTGAGCCTGTTGAACCGCGATTCCAGGTAGACGACAGGTTCAGGAAACAGCTGTCGGCTACGTTTGACGAATATCTGAAATTGAAAGATGCCTTTGTTGCCTCAGATGCTGACGCAGCACGTGCAGCAGCTACCGGCACCAGGACGGTCCTCACCAGCGTCGACGCCAGCCTCCTGACGGGGGCGGCCCTGAACGATTGGAATGCATACCGGGCGGGTATGGAGCGCGCCCTGGATGCCATCACATCGGAGAGCGACCTGGAAAATCAGCGCGAACTGTTCAGCGACCTTACCGGATCAATGTATGAGAGCGTAAAGGCTTTCGGACTGGACGGTGAAGTAGCCTTCTACGAGTACTGCCCGATGGCGTTTGACAACGAGGGAGGGTATTGGCTTAGCGACAGCGAGACCATCCGCAACCCGTACTTTGGCGACAAGATGCTGACGTGCGGGTCCGTACAGGAGGCGCTAAGATAGACCGTCCACGTTCAACTCCGTGCATGACGCCACTTCTCAAAAAACTGAACTTTAAAGACCAGAATCAACTCTGCATTCTCGACAGCCCACCGGAGTTTCAGGCGGAAATGAAAAAGATGGAGATGTTTACAACCATCGTCACGTCTCCCGGCAAATGCAAGGAAATAGGTTTTGCGCTTATCTTTGTGAAATCCAAACCCGCTATTGATAAGGCGTTCAATTCCATAAAGGACAAAATAAAAGGCGACGCGGTCCTGTGGTTTGCCTATCCCAAAGGAACGTCAAAGAAGTACAAGGTGGACATCAGTCGTGATAAAGGATGGGATGCACTTGGTAAAGCAGGCTTCGAGGTTGTACGTGCCGTGGCCATCGACGACGACTGGAGTGCAATGCGGTTCCGAAAGGCCCAATTTATTGACACGATGACACGCGATCCCCGTTTTGCACTCTCAAAAGAGGGCAAGACCAAAGCGCGCAAATAATGAAACACTTGGATTAATCGGCCGGGGGTTGGACCTTTCGACACCGGGGAATTGTTCTGAGAAAACGCGAATAATAAAAACCCAGCTGACCATGAGCAACACAATCGAAAAACCAAAATTGAGAAAGATCGACGCCGACACCAACGTGATCAATTGGTTCGAGATTCCCGTAGTCGACACACAACGGGCCAAAAAGTTTTACGAAAGCATCCTCGACATAGAGATGCGCACTGTGCAAATCGAGGAAACCAACGAGGAGCTGACCTTCTTTCCCTCACATCCCGGTGTCATTCAGGCAACGTCCGGAAGGGTAACGGGCGCCCTTACCAAATCAGAAACCTCAAAGCCCTCTAAAATCGGTACATTGATCTATCTCAATGCGAGCCCTAGCATACAAGCCGTGCTCGACCGGGTGGTACCCGCGGGTGGCAGGATCATCATGCAAACGACCCGCATCCCCGCTGGCCTGATCGCCGTTATCCTGGATTCTGAGGGTAACCGCGTTGGCCTCCATTCCGAACAGTAGGTTGATCCGGCTTTTCTCAAGTCCCGGTTTTTCTTAACTTGATTGTGGGCAATTTCCGCCAGATACAATGCGCCTGCTTAAGTATATATGCTTCTCAATCCTGGTCGTTGCCTCCTGTCACCCTGAGCAGGATGCGGAGCCGAAGACTTTGGATTTCGGGCGATTTACCATTGTAGTTCCGGGATCGTGGCAGGCAGTTACCAAAACCGGATTCGACTCCTACGTGGGAGGTATCCGGGCGGGGGGACTGGGTGAAGTCGAGTTTGACCTTGGCCAGTTTGCGTCCGACCTGGATGTCGACCCGGAAACTCATGAAACCTTCTGGACCACCATAGACGGGCGCAAAGCGAAGATTGTGAAACCGCGCGGCGGAAGCAAAGGTATTACCGGTGTTTACTTTGAGAATGTAGACGACGGCGGAACACTAAAATTTCAGATGAGCAGCCGGGACGCCCGACCTGCGGTACGTGAACAACTGATAAGCGCCTTTGAAACAATCACGTTCCGCAGCATTGACGAAATTCCGCCCTTTGTTCCTGACTGCATAAGAGACCTTATCGAATCCATTCAATCGGAACCCGTACGGAACCCACCGGCAAGCGTCTGGCAGTTCGAATACGGAGGGGCTATTGTCTATTATGTTCCACCTTATTGTTGTGACAGGCCCAGCATGCTCTATTCTGAAGAATGCACCTTCATCTGCAGTCCCGATGGCGGATTTACCGGGTCGGGTGATGGCAAATGCACGGCGCCCCTGGAACGTGGCCTGCTGGTTTGGCAGGATCTGAGGTAGGTACTACCGCAAATTTTAAAGGCGTTGCCCCTTTGCACCCTAACGTGCAATACACACCCCTGGATTCCCATTTATCGAATTGTACCCCATCATGTTCCATGTTGAATTCGGGGGGATTACTTTCTATATTCACAAAGGCTAATGCCTTCATATAATCAACAATTATGGAACAATCGGGTTATTCGAAGATTCAGATGTTTGCGCTCGTCGGCCTCCGCCTGCTGGTCGGATGGCATTTCCTCTATGAGGGAATCGTAAAACTGCTCAATCCCAACTGGTCCTCCGTGGGCTATTTAATGGGTTCCCAGGGTTGGTTCTCGGGGCTGTTCCACTCCATAGGCAGGAACGCCACGCTGGTGGGTATTGCCGATTTCGTCACCATCTGGGCCATGATCATCATCGGCCTGGCGCTGACGCTTGGCTTCCTGCTGAGGCCGGCATCGATTATCGGGATGGTTCTGCTGGCTATGTTCTACCTGGCCTATCCGCCGTTCCCGGGTGTCGAATCAAGTGCCCCGGTGGAAGGAACTTACATCATCGTGAACAAGAACCTCATCGAGCTGTTCGCTTTGATGGTTGTCATGGCATTCCCGACCGCCCGCTACTATGGCATTGAGCGGTTTTTTGCAAGACAAGGACACAGTGCAGTACCTGTTACCAACTGAAGAAATTTTCAATCATGAGTGAGCAACAAGACAAAAAGGGATTTTCCCGACGCGACCTTCTCAAGGGACTCATTGGCTTACCTGTCGTAGGTGGTCTGTTTGCCGCCGCGGCCGCCCGCTATTCGTCCGAAAAGGAAGTAAGGGAGACCATCCTGTCTGAACTTAACATTAACGCAGTGGCGCCGCCTCCGTCGGGTCCCATGTCCGGCGATCCTGTCCGGATAGGGCTTATCGGATTCGGCATCCGCGGCAAACAACTTATGCGTGCTTTGGGTTTTGCGGACAAGGAATGGAAGGAAAGCATGTTGGGCTCCGCTAAGAAGAATCCGAACGACACCCGGCTGAAGGATTTTCTCGCACAGGAAAACCTTAACGTGCAAATCCGCGGCGTGTGCGATGTCTTCGATGTATATGCCGAAATGGCCGTTGAAACCGGAACGGTCGACAACAATAAACCGAAGCGGTATCGTACGTACGAGGAGTTGCTGGCCGCTCCGGACATCGACGCAGTGGTGATCGCGGCGCCAGACCACTGGCATGCGCCGATGGCAATGGCTGCAGCGCGTGCGGGCAAGCATGTGTACGTAGAAAAACCGATGACGCACATGCTTTCAGAAACCTATGAGTTGTACAACACCATCAAGGAAACCGGGATCGTATTTCAGGTCGGCCACCAGCACAGGCAAACGCAAAGCTTCCTCACCGCTATCGATGCGATCAACAAGGGTGTGCTGGGTCACATCAGCCTGATTCAAACGAATACGAATCGCAACGACGACAACGGTGCCTGGCAATACGATATCCATGAAGCCGCCAATCCGCAAACGGTCGACTGGAACCAGTTCCTGGGTAATGCCCCGACCATTCCCTGGAATCCCGAACGCTTTTTCCGGTGGAGAAAATGGTGGGAATACGGTACCGGCCTTTCCGGTGACCTGCTTACCCACGATTTTGACCGGATTAACTGTCTGCTGAAAATGGGCATCCCCAAGGCGGTTGTCGCCACGGGAGGAATATACACCCATATCGATGGGCGTGAAGTGCCGGATGTGTTCCAGGTGGTTATGGAGTATCCCGACTTCTTCATGGGTTCGAGCCAGGAAAAGGGAAAGGAACGGGGAATGACGTTCATGTATAGTGCTACCCTGGGCAACCAGTACGACCGGGGTACCATACTTATGGGCCACGACGGCACCATGGAGCTCGGCAATAGCATGACCATCTATGCTGACCCGCGCTCAACGCGCTACGCTGACTGGATTAAGAATGGACTCGTTTCTGAGGATGTGCCACTTTACAGCTATAATCCCCAGGCAAAAGGTCTTGATGGCGTGACCTCAGCAACCGCTCGTTACTTTGCTGACAAGGGGCTCCTGTTTACCTATCGCAATGGTCGCCGCGTGGATTCCACCCACCTGCACATCCGGGAGTGGCTTAGCTGTATCCGCAACGGGGGTAAGCCGAGCTGCAGCATAGACGAAGGGTTCCAGGAAGCCATTGCCGCACATATGGGTACCCTGTCGCTCAAGACCGGACAACGCGTAGAATGGGACGCCCAGAACCGCCGGATCGTGGGATTCGAACCGGAACAGGCCGACCAAATTCTCGTCAGCCCCGGCACGTTCGCAGTATAAATCACAAGTATTCGTGCATATCATAAGGCCGGGACTCTCCCCGGCCTTCTTTTTTTCCCGTTGTGCGTTCTTGGTAGAACAAGGGCTCCGGGGTCTATTTATATTGCATCACTCATGGCCCGAAGGTAGGGGAATAAAGCGCAAGATTTCGTAGAACCTTTTGGAAGCCGGTCCGTATTTCATACGACCATGAACAAGGAAGGCGTTCGCATCCCATCTATCGACCTGCTTCGGGGAGTTGTAATGATCATCATGGTGCTTGACCATGTTCGTGATTATTTACACGCCGACGCTTTTTTGTACGACCCGCTCGACCTGTCCCGAACCAGTGTACCGCTCTTCTTCACGCGTTGGATAACGCACTTTTGTGCACCGGTATTTGTATTCCTGGCCGGGACCTCCGCATATCTGGCCGGGCGACGCAAAGGAATTTCGGAACTGTCCTTCTTCCTGTTTACGCGGGGATTGTGGCTCGTACTGCTGGAGTTTACGGTAGTGAACTTCGGCTGGTTTTTCAATCTCCGGTTTCCGTTTTTCGCCTTGCAGGTGATCTGGGCCATTGGCGCCAGCATGCTCGCGTTGAGTTTAATGGTGCGCCTGCCACTGAAGGCCATCCTGATCACGGGCCTGGTACTGGTCTGTGGACACAATCTTTTGGATGGTATACACGTTCCCGGCACCGGGATAGGGCCCTTTCTCTGGGCATTACTCCATGATCAGAATTATTTTCCGCTCGGCAACGACCGGGGACTCATGGTCGCTTACCCGCTTATACCATGGGTAGGAACCATGGCGTTGGGATATTGTCTGGGCGCGTTGTACACGGGATCGTTCCCGGCCCAACGCCGAAGACGCCTGCTGATCTACCTCGGCTCCGGCGCTATTGCATTGTTTGTGGTCGTTCGCCTTATCAATGCGTATGGTGACCCTGCGCCCTGGTCTGAACAGGCTACACCATTGTACACGTTTCTTTCGTTTCTCAACACAACAAAATACCCGCCTTCCCTGCTGTATCTGCTCATGACCCTGGGTCCGGCGCTCCTGTTCCTGGCCTTTACCGAGCATCAACCTTCTGCGCTCGCACGAAAAACTATCGTCTTCGGAAGGGTGCCATTGTTTTACTACGTGACGCACATATTCGTCGTGCATCTGGTGTCGATGGGCGCGGCCGTGATGGAAGGATATCCTTTAGGGACGATGATCTTCAACACGTGGGTGACGATGTCACAGGAGCTAACAGGATACGGCTATGGACTTCCCATAGTGTACCTGGTATGGCTAGGAATTGTCGTTCTCCTTTACCCGGTCTGTCGCTGGTACGAGCGCTACAAAATGGCCAACCGTCAGAAAGTCTGGCTTAGCTACGTTTAGCCCGGCAAGTTTTTCACGCCCTTAGGGAGAATATGAATCGAGATGCATGAGGCACCCTCATGCAACGGAGACTACTTTTGCAGCAGCGGCGTGTTAGCGCAGAGGGTGATCAGATCGTCGTCATGTACCGTCTTTTTCTCGTCAGCAAGGGCGAGGAAGTTCTGATATACGACATCGAGTTCCTGCTTGTTGACCTGGTAACCCAGTAGCTCAAGGCGGTGTTTTAAAGCCGCGCGACCGCTCCGTGCCGTAAGGATGATGGATGAGGCGGGCACGCCCACTTCGACAGGATCGATGATCTCATAGTTCTCGGCGTTCTTGAGAAATCCATCCTGGTGTATTCCCGATGAATGCGCAAACGCATTCGCGCCGACAATGGCCTTATTGGGCTGAACCGGCATCCGCATCAACTCAGAAACCAGGTGGCTGATCTCATAGATCTTTTCCGGCTTGAGGTTAGTATGCATGTCGAGGTCCTTATGCTTGCGGATGATCATCGTGACCTCCTCCAGCGAAGTGTTACCTGCCCGTTCGCCAATGCCATTGATGGTTACCTCTGCCTGACCGGCACCGTTCATAAGCCCGGCTATCGTGTTTGCCGTGGCAAGGCCCAGGTCGTTATGACAATGAACCGAGATCGTGGCCTTATCGATGTTGGACACGTGGTCGAACAAGTATTTGATTCGCTTGCCGTACATATGAGGCAGGCAATAACCCGTCGTGTCGGGAATGTTGACGACGTCCGCGCCGGCTGCGATGACCGCTTCTACCATTTTGGCGAGAAATTCCAGGTCGGCCCGCCCGGAGTCTTCTGCGAAGAATTCGACTTCAACGCCCTTGCTCTTCGCATATTTGACAGCCCACACACCCTGTTCGAGTACTTTTTCTCGTGTTGAGTTGAACTTGTGCTTGATGTGAATGTCGGAAGCCCCCAGACCCGTATGGATCCGTCCGCGTCGGGCATACTTCAGAGCTTCCGCAGCAACGTCGATATCGTCCTTCTTGGCGCGGGTAAGTGCGCATACCCCAGTAGTGACAGCTTTGGAGATCTCGATTACTGAGAGGAAATCACCCGGACTTGAGATCGGGAATCCCGCCTCGATGATGTCAACACCCAACCCTTCCAGGGCTTTCGCTACGACGATCTTTTCGTCTGTTGACAACTGGCATCCGGGTACCTGCTCTCCGTCGCGGAGCGTTGTATCGAAGATGTCAATTTTCCGGCTCATGATGTTTGCGTTTGGTTCAAGATACACAAAATTTTACTGGCTGTCCACCGCGGCCAGCACACGAATGTTTTGGCAAATCTGATTGCCCATAGCTTCCGTGCCGAGAATTTTCTCTTGCGGCGTGTCTTTGTCGGCGATATCGCGAGTACGGTATCCGTCTTTCAACACCTGTGATACGGCACGAATGACGCACTCCGACTCATCGCGCAGCCCGAACGAAATGTCCAGGAGCAGCGCGGCGGAGAGAATCGAGGCCATCGGATTAGCGATCCCTTTCCCGGTAATGTCATGCGCGCTTCCGTGTATCGGCTCGTACAATCCGACATTGTCGCCGATCGACGCGGAGGCAAGCATGCCCATGGACCCTGCGATCTGCGAGGCTTCGTCGGTAAGTATGTCACCAAAGAGATTGCCCGTCACAACAACATCGAAACCCCTGGGGTTCTGGATCAACTTCATGGCTGCTGCGTCCACGAACATGTTCTCGACTTCCACGTCGGGATATTGGGAAGCAACTTCCTGAACCACCGACCGCCATAGCCGCGAACTTTCAAGTACGTTGGCCTTGTCGACCGATGTTAATTTTTTTCGGCGCGAACGTGCAGCCTTAAAGGCCTTGTGCGCAATACGCTCTACCTCATAACGATGATAAATCATCGTGTCGTAGGCAGTATTGCCATCGTCTTTCCTTCCCCGCTCCCCGAAATACACGTCGCCTGTCAGCTCCCTGAAGAAAAGAATATCCGCTCCTTTCAGTACTTCCGGTCGGATGCTGGAAGCACCCAGCAATTCATCGAACAGCTTGATCGGTCGCAGGTTAGCATACAGGCCAAGTTCCTTGCGCATCTTGAGGAGCCCCTGTTCCGGGCGGACTTTCAGCGTGGGATCATTGTCATATTTGGGATGACCCACGGCTCCAAAGAGGATCGCGTCAGCCTTTCGCATGGTTGCCAGGCTTTCCTCGGGCAGTGCTTCGCCTGTGGCCTCGATTGCCTCGTGGCCGATGGAGGCAGCGTCGTATTCAAATTCATGTCCGAATGCCTGGGCAATCTGATCCAGTACATTCTTGCCACAGGTTGTCACCTCTTTGCCAATCCCGTCGCCGGGCACTATTGTAATGCGTTTCTTCATCGATAGCGAATTCACGAATGCGTTACTTCATAGCTGCGGATTTCTTCGCGCAGGCTTAGCAAGTAATCGATATCATCATACCCGTTCATCAAACAAGTCTTCTTATATGGGTTAATGTCGAACGTCTCTGATGTGCCGTCGGCAAGCGATATCGTCTGGCTTTGCAGGTCGACGGTTATTTCAGTTGATGGATCGGCCTCTACAGCGTGGAGCGCCTTGTGCAGAAATTCATCCGATACGGTTACGGGTAAGACCGCGTTGTTCAACGCATTGTTCTTGAAGATATCGGCGAAGAAGCTCGATACCACTACGCGAAACCCGAAATCCGCGAGCGCCCAGGCGGCGTGTTCCCGGCTGCTGCCGCAACCGAAATTTTTGCCCGCAACGAGTATCTTTCCTTTGTAGCGCGCATCGTTCAGCACAAAATCCGGTTTGGGGTTTCCGTCGCTGTCGTAACGCCAATCGCGGAACAGGTTTTCACCGAATCCTTCGCGCGTCGTGGCCTTAAGGAATCGGGCGGGAATGATCTGGTCCGTGTCGATATTTTCGATGGGCAGGGGTACTGCCGTGCTTTTCAGTGTTGAGAATTTTTCCTTGCTCATTTTATTCAATCGTCTTTATGCTGTTACTACACCAACTCGCGAACGTCGGTTACGCGTCCTGTAATGGCAGCGGCCGCCGCCATCAGCGGACTTGCGAGGAAGGTGCGCGATTTGGGACCCTGACGTCCTTCGAAATTCCGGTTCGACGTGCTGATGCAGTACTTGCCTGCAGGGATTTTGTCTTCGTTCATCGCCAGACAGGCCGAGCATCCGGGTTGCCTCAATTGAAAGCCGGCGGCTTCAAAGATCTTGTCGAGTCCCTCAGCGCGAGCCTGTGCTTCCACCTGTTTCGAACCGGGGACGATCCAGACTTCCACGTTGCCTGCTTTCTGTTTTCCTTTGACAATGCTGGCAACCATACGCAGGTCTTCGATGCGTGCGTTGGTGCAACTGCCGATGAAGACGTAGTCAACCGGTCTGCCGAGCAACGGTGTGCCGGGCTCGAGTCCCATGTATTCGAGCGACTTCCGGAAAGACGTCTGTTCGTTGATGTCCTTAAGTTCTTCGACCGTTGGTATGCGATCAGTAACCTTTATTCCCATCCCAGGGTTGGTTCCATAAGTGATCATGGGCGCAATATCAGCGGCGTCGAATTTCAGTACCCTATCGTATGTGGCGCCCTCGTCGGTTGCCAGGTTTCGCCATTGTTCAACCATGTTGTCGAAAGCCTCGCCCTGCGGGGCGTACTTTCTGCCGCGGATGTAGCTAAAGGTAGTGTCGTCCGGTGCGATGAGGCCGCCGCGCGCTCCCATTTCTATGCTCATGTTGCAGATGGTCATCCGCGCTTCCATCGAAAGGCTTCGGATGGCTTCGCCTGCATACTCGACGAAATAGCCCGTTGCTCCGCCCGCTGATATTTTGGAGATGATGTAGAGGATAATGTCTTTCGATACAACGCCTTTGCCCAGGGTGCCGTTGATTTCGATCCGCATCGTTTTCGGGCGATGTTGCAGGATGCACTGCGTGGCCAGCACCTGTTCGACTTCGCTCGTGCCAATACCGAACGCAATAGCACCAAACGCACCATGGGTGGAGGTGTGGCTGTCGCCGCATACGATCGTCATGCCGGGGAGTGTTAATCCCAATTCCGGGCCGATGATGTGAACGATGCCCTGGTAGGGATGGCCCAGGCCATACATCGTTATCCCGAACTCCTCGCAATTTTTCTTCAGTGTCTCCACCTGGTGACGCGAGAGTTCCTCGCGGATGGGCAGGTGTTGATTCAGCGTGGGCACGTTGTGATCCGCCGTGGCGGTTGTCCGGGAAGGGTTAAAGACTTTAATGCCCCTCTTGCGGAGCCCGGCAAATGCCTGCGGGCTTGTCACTTCGTGGATAAAATGGCGATCTATATACAGAACGTCAGGATAGCCTTCACGCTGTTTAACCACGTGGCGATCCCAGATCTTTTCAAATAATGTCTTTGGTTTCGGGCTCATTGATAATTTACCGGTATCGGTATGGGTCTAAGTTACTCTTAATTTCCTACTGCTATGGGTGTTATAACAACTGTTAGTTCGTTCGGCGTATCAAAAACGAAACCGCCCCGTGTCGGATTCCGTTCACGGGGCGGCTATATTTCGCATGGGACTTGTGCCCATGGGTCTTCGTCAGCAGGAAAGAACGAGCAGTTGAATTAACAACCTTTTTAACACACGAAGATCATAAAACTTGTGCCGTCTCTCAAAGCAAACGCCGAAAAAAATTGGTGTTTACGTACAGTTGTTAGTGCCTGCGGCGGCCTGTCAGTTGATCATGCTCTCCTCGACGGTAGCCTTTTCCGGCCTCAGATTGCGCACGGCAGCACCTGCCTGCCACAGTTCGCTTTCGCGCACTTCCTTGAGTTCTTCAGCGAGTTTTTCACGGTAGTCCGGCTTGCTACATGTTTCAATCGTGCGTTGTGCTTCCTTCCCGGAGGCCACGCTCTTGTACAGTTCCTGGAACACAGGCAACGTCGCTTCCTTAAAGCGTTTTTTCCAATCGAGCGCCCCACGTTGAGCTGTCGTCGAACAGTTGGCGTACATCCAATCCATACCGTTCTCGGCGACAAGTGGCATGAGACTTTGTGTTAGCTCTTCGACCGTTTCATTGAATGCCTCGGAGGGAGAGTGACCGTTAGCGCGGAGCACTTCGTATTGCGCTTCGAATATTCCCGCGATCGCGCCCATCAGGGTACCACGCTCGCCGGTAAGGTCGGAGTATACTTCCTTTTTGAAATCCGTTTCAAACAGGTATCCCGCGCCTACTCCAATGCCGAGTGCTATCGCTTTTGTTTTCGCGTTGCCGGAAGCGTCCTGGAATATGGCATAGCTGGCGTTGATGCCCTTGCCCTGGAGGAACAGTCGGCGGACGGAAGTTCCCGAACCCTTTGGGGCGACGAGGATCACGTCGACATCTGATGGCGGGACGATTCCCGTTTGTTCCTTGAACGTGATTCCGAATCCATGCGAGAAGTAAAGCGTCTTACCTGCCGTAAGGTGCGGTTTGATGGTGGGCCAGAGTGCGATTTGTCCGGCATCCGAAAGAAGGAACTGGATAATCGTACCGCGTTTGGCGGCTTCTTCTATTTCGAATAGCGTTTCGCCCGGAACCCAGCCGTGCTCGACGGCTTTGTCCCACGTCTTGGAACCCTTGCGCTGGCCCACGATAACGTTAAATCCGTTATCCCGAAGGTTCAGTGATTGTGCAGGTCCCTGAACGCCGTATCCGATTATTGCAATGGTTTCTTGTTTCAACGCGTCGAGCGCTTTCTCCATCGGGAATTCTTCCCGGGTGACTACTTCTTCGATGACTCCGCCAAAGTTGATCTTTGCCATGGTTGTTTAGAATTTGTGATGATTTTCGATTTAATAAACTTATGCTGCTATGCCGTCATGGCCCGCGACCGGGACGACGAAGAAACGCGGCTTCCCTGTTTCTCGCTGCGTTCATAGTATGCGTCGCTGCCTTCCGTGTACTTGGCATACTCGACTTCTATCAGCTTTTCCAACTGGTGCTTGACTTTCTCCATCATTTCAGCCGTCGTATACAGGAGCAGAACGGCGCCGCCCCGGTAAAAGTCGCCCTCCATTTCATGGGCGATGAGTTTTTTGATACGCACGCGCCGGCGGTTGAGCACATTTACGATCCGGTTCAGGATCGAAAAGTTGTTATCGGCTGCGATTTCAAGCGTGAATTCCTGCTTCATGATGATCGTGTAAAATTAAACTATTTCTTTTCCTGATGGATTGACGGCGGTTCGAGCAGAACATCCGAGACGCAACCTCCCGCTGGCACCATGGGGAATACGTTGTCCTCGCGTCCTACGACTACCTCAAGGAAGCTTGCTGTCTTCGCGTTCAGCAGTTCCGTTAATGCTTTCACAAGATCCTCTCTCTGTGTCACTCTTCGTGCCGGTATGTCGTATGCTTCCACAACCTTTACAAAGTCAGGATTAATCATTTCCGTGCACGAGTATCTCTTTTCATGGAACAGTTGCTGCCATTGCCGTACCATGCCGAGGTAGCTGTTGTTCAACACGAGAATCTTTACGGGAATCTTGTATTGGAGAATCGTACCCAGCTCCTGCATGGTCATCTGATAGCCGCCGTCTCCGATGACTGCGACAACTTCTTTATCAGGACGGGCAACCTTTGCTCCGATGGCTGCAGGCAGGGCAAAGCCCATGGTTCCCGCACCCCCAGACGTGACGTTCGTGAGCGGATAGCGGAACCGGTAATATCGCGAGGCCGTCATTTGATGCTGGCCCACGTCTGTCACAAGGATGGCCTCTCCCTTCGTCATGTCAGAGAGGTGATGAATGACTTCGCCCATCATCAGCTTCTCACAGTCGGGATTAAACTCCCTTTGGATGATCTTTTCTTCCTCGATCCGGTTGAGTTCGCGAAAACTTTCGAGCCATTCCGGGTGTGATGCAGGCTTGCACAAAGGCAGCAGGGCGGTCAGCGCCTCTTTCGCATCGGCATGTACGGGCACGTCGGCGGTGATGATCTTGTTGATCTCGGCCATATCGATCTCAATGTGGATGATCTTGGCCTGGCGCGCATACCGCGAAACATTTCCGGTGACGCGGTCATCGAAACGCATGCCTATGCCGATAAGTACATCGCATTCATTCGTATTGAGGTTGGGGCCATAGTTTCCGTGCATTCCCAGGAAGCCCACGTAGTTTGGATGGTCAGTAGGGAAGCTGCCCAGTCCCAGCAGCGTACACGCTACCGGAATACCCGCCTTTTCGGAAAGTGCCTTCAGTTCTTCGGTCGCGCCCGAAAGCAATACACCCTGGCCCGCCAAAATGTACGGACGCTTCGCCTGGTTGATCAGATCGGCTGCGGCCTGCACTTGCGACCTCTGAAGCGTTGGTTTGGGCCGGTACGTACGGATGCCGGTGCACTTTTCGTACGTGAACGCTTCGATCATTTCATTCTGGGCGTTCTTCGTGAGATCGATAAGTACCGGTCCGGGTCTTCCGCTGTTGGCGATATAAAACGCTCGTGCTACCGCAGAAGGAATGTCTTTGGCCTCGGCCACCTGCACATTCCACTTGGTGACCGGTATCGTGGTGTTGACCACGTCGGTTTCCTGGAAGGCATCCGTACCCAGCAGGTGTGCAAACACCTGGCCGGTGATGCACACGACGGGCGTGGAATCTATGAGTGCATCGGCCAAACCCGTGATCAGGTTCGTGGCGCCTGGGCCAGACGTTGCGAACACGACGCCGGTTTTTCCCGTCACGCGCGCGAATCCTTGTGCCGCATGAATCGCACCCTGTTCATGTCGAACGAGGATATGATTGATCTTTTCTGAGTAATGATACAGTGCATCATAAACCGGCATGATGGCGCCGCCGGGGTAGCCAAAGATGGTCTGTACATCCTCAGCCACCAGGCATCGAAGCAATGCTTCTGCTCCAGAAATTTTGGTTCCCATTTCTTTTCCCGCTTGCTCTGCGCCGGTCTTAGTTTTCGTCAGTAATGCATCCATGGGCGGCATTTTTTACTTGTTTCGCATACTTTAGTAATATTCCATTCTTCGCGTTCAGTGGAGGCTGCTTCCAGGCTGCCCTTCGTTTGGCAAGGGTGGCGTCGTCCACTCGAAGATCGATGCGGTGGTTTTGAACGTCGATCTCGATGATGTCGCCATCTTCGATCAGCGCGATCGTCCCGCCGTCGAAGGCTTCAGGCGTGATGTGACCCACCACAAAGCCATGCGTCCCTCCTGAAAACCGGCCGTCCGTTATCAGCGCCACTTCCGAGCCAAGGCCCGCGCCCATTATGGCGGAGGTGGGCTTGAGCATTTCGGGCATACCCGGAGCGCCTTTAGGCCCTACGTAACGAATCACCACTACGTCGCCTCGCTTTACCTTTCCGCTTTGTACACCGTCGATCAGTTCAAATTCTCCATTGAACACCCGGGCAGGGCCTTTGAAGCGAACGCCCTCCTTACCGGTAATCTTGGCAACCGATCCTTCCGGCGCCAGGTTCCCGTACAGGATCTGAAGATGCCCCGTGGCTTTGATGGGATGTTCCAGTGGACGTATGATGTCTTGCGCTGAAAAGTCCATGGCAGGTACTTCCGCAACGTTTTCACGAAGAGTCTTTCCAGTCACGGTTAGACAATCGCCATGCAGCATGCCGTTGTCCAGGAGGTATTTCATCACCAGCGGTACACCGCCAATGTGGTGGAGGTCTTCCATCAGGTACTTGCCACTCGGCTTGAGGTCGGCGAGCAGCGGTGTCTTGTCCGAGATGCGCTGAAAGTCGTCCTGATCGATGTCAATGCCAGACGTGCGCGCCATCGCGATCAGGTGGAGCACCGCGTTTGTCGAACCCCCAAGAACCATAACCAGCGTAATGGCATTCTCGAAGGCCTCACGTGTCATGATGTCTGAAGGCTTGATGTCGCGTTCCAGCAGCAACTTCATGGCGTTCGCTGCAGCGCGGGTTTCCTGCGCTTTCTCCGGGCTCACAGCCGGGTTGGATGATGAGTAGGGCAGCGACATGCCCATTGCCTCGATGGCTGCGGCCATTGTGTTCGCCGTATACATTCCACCGCAAGCGCCTGCGCCCGGACAGGAGTTTTGAACGATTCCCTTGAAATCTTCCGGTGTAATGCGACCGGCAATATGCTCGCCCAAAGCTTCGAACGATGAAATGATATTGAGCTTCTTTCCTTTCCACATGCCACCGGCGATGGTGCCGCCGTACAGCATGATTGAAGGCCGGTTAAGACGACCCATAGCGATCAGTGCGCCGGGCATGTTCTTGTCGCATCCCACCACGGCGATGAGGCCATCGTAATACTGTGCGCCACACACGGCTTCTATCGAGTCAGCGATAATTTCACGGCTGACCAGGGAGTACCGCATGCCCAGCGTACCGTTGCTCATGCCGTCACTCACGCCGATCGTGTGAAATGTAAGACCTACAAGGCCAGTTTCCCATACAGCAGACTTTACCTGCTGCGCCAGTGCGTTCAAGTGCATGTTGCATGTATTGCCGTCGTACCCTGTGCTCACAATACCCACCTGGGCTTTCTTCATGTCGGCTTCGGTAAGTCCGATACCATAAAGCATTGCCTGTGCTCCAGGCAACGTCGGATCCTGCGTCAACGTTTTGCTGTACTTGTTTGTCTCCTTTGTCTTTTTTATCTCCTTTATTTCCATGAACTCCTCTAAAAAATCGTTTATTCTTTTGTAGTTATTTTCTGTTTGTTATCTCTTAAATCAAATGATGACGTAGCTGGAAGATTTTTCGAGTACCTGGCTTCGGTATGCTTCCTGCACCAGCGCGCCAAGGGTGTCTTCCCACGGTCGCCGGAACGGCCTCGCATCGATCGATTCAACGCTTGCGATCTCGGCTCCGGTGCTGCACAGGAACGCGCTGTCGGCTTGCTCGAGTTCTTCTACACCAAGTTGCTTTTCTCTAACAGGTATGTCGAGCTCCTTACAGATGCCCATCACCGTTGCGCGCGTAATCCCCGGGAATATGTGACCGACTGGCGGCGTATACAACACGCCTTTGATCTCGACGAAAATGTTCGAACTCGGCGGCTGTGCAACACGTCCGTGCATGTCGAGCATCAATGCCTCGTCGTAACCTCTCGAACGGGCCTCGCTCGTGGCGAGTATTCCGTTGACATAGTGGCCGCAAACTTTGGCTTCCATACGGATGGACTCCGGGTTCGCGCGCTGATACGGCGATACACAAAGACGCACGGGCTTATCGCCAAGGTACTTGCCCCATTCCCATGCACATATCATGATGTGCGCTTCCACCGGCTGGGTGAGATTCATGTTCGCGCCGGTGTATACCAGCGGTCGTATGTAGGCATACGACAATCCATTGCGCCGAAGCAGTTCGTAGCTTGCCTGGATCAATTGCCCCGAGTCAAAGGAGTAGGGGATGTGAATCAGTTCGCAACTCCTTCTTAGTCTTTCAAAGTGTTCCGGCGCCTTAAATATTTTTACCCCGTTTTGTGTGGGATAGGCACGAAGGCCATCAAAAACGCCATACCCATAATGAAGCGACTGACTGAACAGGTCAAGCCTGGCTTCAGTAGCCCGTACGAAGCTGCCGTTCAGGTAAACTATCGTGCCTTCATTATAGTACATATAACAATTGTTAGTTCGTTCTGGTCGCCAAAAACAAAACCGCCCCGATGGCGGGGCGGTCTTGAAAGGTTCCTATACGGACAATATCATCGCCACCCCGGTTTTCGGAAAAGAAGCACGACATTGACCACAAGCACAAACCAACCTGACCCGGCAGGCGACCCTGACAGTTGTTTGGATATGTGCTGATTGTTCGACATAATATTCTGCATCCTCACAAGGTTCAAAAATTTGTTAGTAGTTATCAAGCTAAAGTCTAAAAATATTTACCCCCAAGAACGAGTGTTCGGTTGCAAGGCTGTTCCGGCGTTCCCGGCCCACTTGCGCAGGGGCATCGTTCTTTTGGTGCCACATCATAACGTCAATGTAAACCCTTTTATTTCCGCTATCTCCGAAGTAGGCTCCTGTAGACGTTTCGCGCATACTCGTAACCGCGTCTCGCGTCCTCCAGTTCACTCTTTCGTATTTGCTTGCTCTTTTCCTTCCAGCATTGATCAACGGCCCGCAGACACCACTCGATGCTCTTCTCCTCGCGGATAGGCTTGCCATCCACCAAAACAAAGATGGGATTGGTATGTGAACTCGGAAGGATCCGCAAAGCCATCCAGGCCGATTTGTCCAGGCGGTAATCGAACGTGATGTTGTTCCAGGTTCCGTCGGCGACGATTTCACGCGATTGCACGGCAACGCCATTTACGATCAATTCTACTTTTACCTTTCGCGTCTTGCCCAATCGTGCGCGTTCAATATGCCAGAAGGGTTGTTCGAAAAAGGGCTTCGCAGCGATGATGCTTCCGATTACATCCTGTTCCTCGGGAAGGCGCGCAAGCACCCTTGCGGAAACGTTGACGGTCGACCCTTTCGTGGTATGCACTTCACTGTCGTCCGTGCCCAGGCGGATATCATTGACAGAAAAGTCGATAATGTGAGAGAAGCCGTCACTGACATAGCTTCTACCTTTCTTCAGGGCTTCCATGAATGCGTCGAAACTGAATTCTTCCCCAAGCTCTGCGTAAATACGGGCCTGTCCTACTCGTTCGTCTGCTACACAGGGAAAGTCGGTTTCACCACTAGCCCGCGTTCGGAAGCCTGCGTTCAACGTGTGGTACCACATGTTCAACTCATGCAACGACGGGGTGTTGCCGAGCGAATAGAAGTCGACGACATTGTGAGTCACGGTTACCACATATTCATTTGCTCCAATCCCGTCCATTTTTGGAGTTACATAGTTGGGCAGCTCTTCCGTATGCTTCAAAGGCGCCAGGCCGAAACCCGAATGCGCATACCCGGTGATGCCACCCTGATCTTTTGCCCACTTGAGTATAGGCAAGGTCCAGCTGGGCCACTCTTCGATCTCGTCGGTGCCTGGATAGTCGTCTTCACTCAGGTTAAGCAACACAATGTGTCCCGCATGAGAAGATGGAAACCCTGAAACCTCTACATCGTACCGCAGAATGTTCTCGTCGTTGGAAAGCGGATGCACTTTTCCCGTGAAGAACTCTTTCTGATAATACCAGCAGGGACCCCAGCTCAAATTGCTTCCCAGGTTGAGGTCTTCACCCTGAATCTGCCGCCACATGTGTTCTGGCTTAACGCCTTCTTCGGGACTTTCATAATGTGAGCATCCTGCCGCGTGAATGTGGTGGTCGCCACTGTACCAGCCAAGACGCGCCATGTGCAGCCATCGCTTCAGTCTGATGTTCACTTCGAAGGTTTCAACGCCTTCCGGCACCGTGATTTGCATCTCCTGCTGCTCATATTCAGGGCCGCGACCGACCCGGACCACATAGGTGCCCGGTGGCAGGAACACGTGTTCTCCGTCGTACCGGTAGATCTGCGGCTGGAAAAAGAAGTCGGGATACTCATCCGTGAGCGCGGATCGACGCGCAGGCAACGGGTAGATGCCCCTGAGCCGCTGTTCGGGTCGAAGAACAGAGTCGTACTTGAATATATCGCCCTCACTGAAAGTAGGCACGAGCCAGTCCGGCTTTCTGGCAGTGGAATAGCGGTAGTCGACGGAGTTCGATGCAGTGGCGTTGGACGATCGCAGCCGTTCAATGTCATCGCGGATGAGAAGCGATGCCATCGCGGGGCTTCCATCGTCATCTTTGATATTGAACACTACTTTCACGGAAGGTTTGATGTCGAAAAGCACGTCGATCGTATTCCTGAACCCGAGATCTTTCGTTCCGTGACCGACGGCAAATCCCAACCGCGCTTCCCGCTTGCCGTGCTCGCGGGTGTAAACCTGGAGAATGGCGTACTCCAGTACCTGTCCGGAAAGCTGCGGCTTCATCGGCCGGTCGCGATACAGCAAAAGTTCGAGGAAGCGATTGTCGAGGTCGCCCTTTGAGAGTTCGTTCTTCGGCAATACCCTCGGGGAAAAAGTGGAGATGTGCAGGATGGGCCCGGCGTTCGGGCTTGACACCTCGAGCTGGCTCGTGACCTGTCCCTGGTTGTGGATTTTCACAAGGAAATTCGTCCACCCTTCCTGGGTCAACAGCGGTCGTGCAGGGCCTTCAACGACCATCACACGCGCTTCGGGGTTAATGGTAACGCCGGCAATACAGAAGGGATCCAGTATGGCCTGGATCTCTCGCACCATTTCCTGTGAGTGTTCCTTGTGCTTGAGCGCCGCCAGCCGGGCACGTACTTCAGCGGGCAAAGCGCTGCCGACTGCGACGAGTGCTTCATCGACGCGGCTTGCGTGTGCCAGCAGGGGCTGAGGATCGGCACCGGTCACAGGCAGGAAATCACCTGTGATCACTTGTGCACTGACATTCGTGATGCACGCCACGGCGCTTAATACGATGGCCAGAAGTTTCATACCAGACCGCTTATTTTCGGAGTTGTGCGAACGCCCAGGCAACGACGAAGAAGCCAATGCCCGTGACAATAGGAGGCCAAATCACCTGGGGTGCACGAAAGCCTCCCAGGTAGATCATCACCAGGCCCAGGATGACCAGGACCCAGACACTCAATGTTAGAATCTGATTCTTGTCCAATGGTTTGTTGGTTTTGGGTGGGATTCCGAAGTTACGTAAAGGCGTGCGCATCGCCAACGGCTCCGGGAGATATCCAAGAAAGGAGCGTGAACTATTGGCCGGAAGGCAATCGGTTGGTAAAGCAGTCGAAGTCGCCCAGGAATTTTTCCTGTATGGTGAAGCTTTCGCACAGTGCATCGAGGCGCTGAAACTCCCGCGCGAATGTTAGCCGGAAGGTGTCGCGATCCTGGCGTGAGCGCCAATAGTCTATCGTTATGTAACGCATGGGATTGGTCTGGTCGCGATGCAACTCGGTACCCAGATATCCCTTACCCTGACTGAATAGCTTCACCCATTCACCGTGTGGACCGTATGCCTCTTCAAATTCCTTTTGCTTTGCCCGCTTTACTATGAACTCCCATACGTACACGAATACTTTGCCTTCCATTCCGACGAAGATACTCCGATACGGTCAACAGATCAAACCCCTGCGAGGCTCAGGGTTCCGGCTTTTCGTACAGTAGCAATAAGGCTCGCATTTGTGTGGCGACAACGCCGGTATGATGGCCTTCACCCTTGATTTCAAATTCTTTTATCTGCACTTCGGGGATTGCAGACACTATCGATACCAAACTATCGAGTTCGTTCTTGACAACCGGATCTTCATGCTCCGTGTCTGAAAACACGACGACCGTCTCCGGCGGCACGTCAGGAACGTTTTTCCACAGCCGCATGACCATTGAGTCATCCCAGTTCAGCGACGGGCTGCAAATGCCATAACGTTTGAATAGGGTAGGCTCCTTTTGGAGGACCCAGGCTGCGAATAGTCCACCCAGGGAGTAACCGAGGATCCCTCTGTCGGCAGGATTAGCCCGGTAGTTGGCTTCAATGAAAGGTATGAGTTCCAGTTTGACGAAGTTGAAAAACTGACGTCCTCCGCCCGAGGTGGGCACCATCGCCGCACCTTTGGGGCCCAGTTTTTCCGGCGGTACGCGCGTTGGGGTATAGTCTCTCGACCGGGTGTAGAAAAAGTCGGAGGCATCACCATCCAGCGATAGCCCCACGAGGATGACTGGCTCAATAGCCTGGAGGAGGCCTGCAATCAGGTGGGAATCGTGCATGACGCCGCCCAGCATCCAGGCGTCAAGGTAGTAGAGCACCGGGTAGGAGCCCTGATCGGGGTCGTAGCCCGGTGGGAGTGTAATCAGCAGCTTGTACGTCATGCCCGCCACTTCATAGGAGGATAGGTAGCGTTCGATGGGCTTTCCAGTGGAGGAGGGCGTTTGAGCATTCAGCATGGTGACGACCAACAGCATCGGCACCACGGTTGGGTGGGCAAGTCGGTTCATTCCGAGGGGGGTTAAGTTGGGGGATACGTTGGCGAATTCAGGAAGTTAACGAATTGAGGGGCGGTAATCAACCGATGGCAAGCCTCCGGACGTCCGCCGCAAACGTTTCCTGTCGGTGATGAGGATGAATCACCGAAAAATGCACAACACGGGGACCGCGGTTTCCGTTTACTCAGGTCGTAGAAGAAAGGGAATTGTATGAACACGAACGCGAATGTGCGACCGTCAGAGGCGATCTCTTACCTGAGGCACTTTAAGATTGCCCAGATGAATCTCAATCAACTCATCTGGGAAGAGCGTCTGAAGAAGAGGCTGGAGCGCGCAAGAAGCCGATAGGGCGTATTTTACAAGGCGCTTCAGTAGTGGGCAGGCTTGCAGGTATCCCTATGGACGGTCATTCGTCTCATTCAGGGTTTCACCGAGCCATCCGAAAAACTCGCGCTGCCAGGCAATGCCGTTTTGTGCCGTGAGTATCCAGTGATTCTCTTCGGGGAAGAAGAGCAATTTACTTTTTATGCCCCGAAGTTGGGCGGCCTGGAACGCGGCAAGCCCCTGGCCAATGGGCACCCTGTAATCCCTGCCACCCTGTATGATGAGTATGGGCGTATCCCATCGAGCTACGAGGCTGCTCGGGTCGTATCGGCTGTAGGAGGTTTGCGCCGCGGTATTGGATGTGTCCCAGTACGGTCCCCCATAGTCCCAATCCACAAACCACAATTCTTCCGTGGTGCCGTACATGCTCCTCAAATCGAAAATCCCGTCGTGGGCTATAAATGTCTTGAACCGCTTTTCGTGAATACCGGCAAGATAAAATACGGAATACCCACCGTAGCTTGCCCCGACGCATCCCAGCCGGTCCTTGTCGACATAAGATTCTTTCGCAACCTCGTCTATCGCCGTGAGGTAATCCTGCATGGCCTGGCCGCCGTGATGTTTGCTGATCGCCTCATTCCATTCCACGCCGAACCCAGGCATACCGCGACGCGAAGGAGCGACGATGATATATCCGTTTGCCGCCATCAACTGAAAATTCCAGCGGAAGGAATAGAACTGTGACAAAGCCGACTGAGGTCCACCCTGACAATACAACAGCGTAGGATATTTTTTTGCAGGATCGAAATCCGGCGGATAGATCACCCATACGAGCATCTTCTTTCCATCCGTTGTCGTAACGTAGCGACGCTCGACTTTGCTCGTCGCAAGCCTGTCATAATACTCCTTGTTCACCTGTGTGAGCTGTCGCATGCTGCCGTCTTTCAGGTTCACGACGAAGATTTCCGCCGCGTGGTTCATGTCCGTGCGCGTCACCACCATCTCGTTGCCGACCTGCCCAACGATGGCCGTGATGTCGAAATCACCCTCGGTAATTTTTTTCACCGAAGGCTGCTTGCGTGAGCGACCGGGATAGTCGACTTCAAAAAGTTGGATGGTGCCGTCAACCGGCGCAGTGAAGTAGATCTTCTTCCCATCGCTGCTCCATACGAAGCTCGACACGGTACCGTCCCATGCCGCTGTCAGGTTTACACGACCGCCCGCACCATCGACAATTATATCCTGCTTGTCGGATTCATATCCCTCGCGACGCATACTGAGCCAGGCAAGTACCCCGGACGAAGAAAAAGAAGGGTTGCGATCGTATCCTTCTATGCTTTCGGTAAGATTGGTGGTTGTACCGGTCGCAATATCGTATCGGTATAGATCGGTGTTGGTACTGACTGCGTAGGCGGTGCCGTATTTCTTTTTTGTGACATACACGATCGACTTGCTGTCAGGACTAAAGGTGTAGTCTTCCGATCCGCCAAATGGTTTTTGCGGGCAGTCGTACGGCTCTCCCTCCATAATATCCTTTCCTTCGCCGCCATCCATTCTGTGAAGAAACAAATGGCTGAATGCACCGTCCTCCCAGGTGTCCCAATGCCGGTAGTTGAGAGTTTCATAGATGAGGACGTTGGATTTGTCAAGATCCGGGTAAATATCCTTGCCGCTTACCTTGACTACAGGGACCTCCTTGACGCGCAGTGCATACTTTCCGTCGGAAGACACCGTCCGATCAGGAAGAAGTCCTGTAATCGATGCAACTTCATGAGGCTCCCCTCCGGTCAGCGGGATAACGTACGTCTTAGTTGCGGATTCGTTCTGTTCGATATTGTAAGTTGTGACAGAGTACACGACGTTCTTTCCGTCAGCCGAAACGCCTTTTCCTGAAACCCGCCCCAGCGTCCACAAAAGCTCGGGTGTCATTTTTTGTTGCGCCCATGCGGATACCGACGCCGTCAGAATGGCTATAAAAACTGATGCTTTCATTTCGCTCTCATTGATGGGTTAAAATACTATGCCCGCCGACATTGTCAAAACAAGGGATACAATGAAAAAAGACGGTTAGAAATTCACGGGGTTCGCGCCCAGAAGATGCCGATCCGGGTATCGACATACTGAATGTTGTTAAGCAACTGATACCCAATGTTGACGTCAAAGCGCCTGAGCCTGAGTCCGGCGGCAGGGATGAAAATGAACCGATCGAAATCACCGAAATAATAGCCGGCTCTTCCTTCGGCGTAAAGAGGACCAATTACATTGAGTTTGAGTCCACCCGTGACATGCACGGCATCTGTATCATGCGCATTTATTCCATCGAGCGCCCGCGTCTTCCAGCGTCCCCAACCTGCTTCGCCTACAAAGGCAAGTGTTCCGGGTACGCTGTATTCGATGTTTGCGTTGATCCGAAAGCCGCGTTCGTACGCCTGACCCAGGGCCTTTACCGGATTCATGAACCCAACCGAGTTGCCAATGTGAAGCCGCTGCGGGTAGGCGGTGGCTGCAGCAAGGAGGAGAAATGCTATTATACCGGCTCTGATCATCGGAAACGCGCGAACAAATCCCGCACCCTGAATATAGCAGTTCGTAGCGTACTTTCCGGTAAGATTTTACGATAAGTTCAGGTGATGGCTACCGCCTCGTTTTTTTGCCTTTTTTGACAACATTGAGGGCGCCATTTACCGCGATGCGCTTCCAGTAGTTGAAGACTGATTTTTCCGGAATACGAATTTCTTCCACATCAGCGCGTGCATCTTCACGGTTGTGCTTCAAAACTCCATTGGCAAGGAAGGACACAATATCCTGCCCCAGCCACTTTTTATCAGGATCGGTCTTGTTCAATAATGTCATGTGGAGGTTTTTATACGACATGTCAGCATGGCCCCGCGCGGTGTCGCGCGTGGCCGTTGCTTCAAAGCGGAACCTGTCAAGATAGCCAGACTTCAACTCGAGGCTTTGCAGCGGACGCAGTACGCGGTTAAGTGCGGTTAGGTCCATGCCGCCTACATCGACCTTCATCCGGAAGGTGGAGGCATTCACTTTCTCGTAGTTGACCGCTATCGGGGCATGATCGTACACCTGCGCGCGCGCATCAAACTCGAATACTTCCTCGTGTGGACTGCGGATTTCTGCGTCGAGATCGGCGAACCAAATGGACCCTTCTTCGCCGTTGGTCTCCGAGAGCTCCGAATATTTTATCCTGCTTTCGCGGAGCCGTATGACATCGGCGTCAATGCCGCTGTTGGAGATAAGGTCGCTTATCGCAAAATCTTTTTCCGTCGGATCCGGATCGCTCAGACGTTTGTCACGTGTCACGTCCAGGACAAGACCTGAAACGGTGATCGTGTCTGCTATGATGCGCTCTGTCTCGATCAGTTCATCGACCATCAACCCGGTTGCCTTTAATGATTGCCATTCGCCGGTTATTACATCCGTTTCATGCGCGTCCGGAGCGAGCGGCCGCGGTCGAGCTTTCATCAGCCCGGCGTGTGCCGAATTGCCCTCTATGCGGAAGTCGTGCAAGTCCACGTCGTGATTGGCCAGGGTAAATGAAAGCTGTTCAAACTCCATGGCAATGTTATCCTCCAAAAGGATCCGGCTCGTTCCGGTCAGGTTAAACTGTCGGTCGGGTGTATTGACCTGTCCATCGTGAAGGATGAGTTCAGAAACGCGGGGAAGCTCAAGCGGTTCGGCGGTCGACGGCGATCCCCCTTCGCCCTGATCCCGGTATAAGACGGGCGAATACACTTCAGCATGTCGTACACTCGGCCTGCCCGGCTCAAGATCAATACCGGACAGCATCGCACTGTCGGTGTTTACGACCCAGGACCCCTGGTCCAGCTGAAGTTGCCGCACAAACAACCGCTCAATGTTTCGATTTCCGCTGACCCACGAGAGGCCAGAAGTTTCTGCATACGATGTGGCAACGTCGGTCGCTTCGTTCGTAATCCTGAGGTTGTAAAATTTCGACAGCCCTTCTGTATTCAGCGCAATTGAATCGGCCTCTAATTGCGTTTCCCGGCTGACAAACCTAAGTCCGGACAGGGTTCCTTCGAGTCGTTGCGGCGTGTCGTGCGTTATGTTGTGTCCGACCAGGTTGCGCATGTGCCCGGAGAAATGCATGTCGCCAAGTCGGACGTCGGCCTCAAGCCGGTCAATTGCAAATTGACGTACTGAAAAACTCCTGGCTGCGGCCGTGGGGATATATCCTCCTATACGCAGATCCCGCGTCGTCACGAAACCCCAATGCCGAAAGTCGCCTTGCAGCAAAAACGGCAGCGGCCGGGCGACGCTCAGTCCGGAAACGTCGATGGTCAGCGAATCGATAGTCGCGCTGCCCACAGCAATCGACGCCCGATCTGTCGTGAGACGAAAGTTTCTCAGGCTCGAGTGTACATTTTTCCGCTCGTCACGCCACGTAAGAGTACCGATGCCGACGGAACGCAGTTGCTGTGCCATGGACCGCCACGACAAGTCGGTAATATCACTCGCGTTCGCGTCCAGCGACCCAATGGAAAGCTGCTGGCTGGCGTTCTCATAGTTAAGATCAACATTCCGGAGAGAAAGGGCTCTAATCCGTACCGGGCGCTGGTCACGGGTGGATCGGGTGCTGGTAAACGAAGGGAAAAGTCCGGGAAGGTCGCGGGTGACGTGGATGGTAGCGTTGCCGATGGCGATCGAGTCGGCGCTGAGTTCCCTTCCAGCGAGAAATTCGAAGAGACGGAAATTCTTGAATCCTATTCGCTCGCATGAAACGAACCGTTCGCCGGAAGCACCGGTGAGGTTTACGTTGGAGATGGTGATGTCTTCATTCCGTTCGAACAACATGGTGTTGCAGGAGAGGCGAACATCGTTGTTCAGGTTTATGTCCGTCTGGGTCAGGTCCATCTGCAGATCGCCGAAGATGATGTCAGTAGTATCTGAAAGCACTTCGACATTGTGCAGGCTGATGTTTACATCTGGGATCTGTGCCTTGACTGAGTCCTGATCGAATACCAGGACCATCTCAAAAGACGCATCATTGATCGTGGCGGTATCCAGCCTTATTTCGCCAAACGTCTGCGTCAGGATGGCGGAAAGAGGAAGCCTGATCCGGTCGTCAGGACGCGGTCGGGTGCGCGCTCGCAGTGATCCGGAAAATTTCGGTTCGGTTATCTCTATTTTATCGAACCGGTATCTCTGGTTGTTGTAGAGTTCGCCAAAGTCGAGCCTCCGAATCAGGACCGACTTTCCCTGCACGCTTATCTGCGACTGCGATACGGTGTCGTACGATTCAAAGTTGAAGTCCTTGAACTCAAGAGTTTCGCGACTGTAAGCATAATCCACTTCAGTGAAAGAGAAGGATGCATGACTGAGAGCTACGGATTGGCCACCAATTTCAAGCCTGACATCTCCCTCACCTTCGGAGTGCTCATTCCAGTGTTCTGCAATGAGATCGATTAGTCTGACGTGTGTCACATGATCGGTTGACTCTTCTATCGAAAGGGTCGCCCGAACGATACGCAGCGTCTCGATGCCGAGATATTTTAAGACCGATTCGACCGCAGGAAACACGGTGACCATAGCCTGCCCAACTGTGATGTGCTTACTGTCCAGCCTACCAGTTGCAGCCAGCACTATTGTAGGCTCTGCGACGGTGACTTCGCTGAAGTGCAGTTCCCTCGAAAGAAGGGAGGCCAGGGATTGCATGCGCGCATGTGCAAATGGAATACGGATCTCCCGGATAGGACCCGAGGATGTCGTGTCGTTTGCCGTTATAGTAATGTTGCGTACGTGATACGTAAGCGAAGGCAGGTCAAAGCCTGTTTCCTCCACGACGAGGTGATACTGCCCATTCGTGCGTGAGTCGACGAACTGCACGAGCATCCGTTCCAGCAGCGCGACGCGATTTCTTTGTACCAGAAAGAAAGCCGCTATCAGTGCCGCGCCGGCCAATACCCATACCGCAATTTTTCCGGTCTTCCTCAATTTCACTGCCACGATTGAAGAACAAAGTTAACAACCCTGAGTTTTGGGGAAATATGGAAAGGGGGAAATAAGGAAATGGGCAATAAGGGAAATAGGGAAATAGGGAAATAGGGAAATAAGGGAATAAGGAAATAGGGAAATAGGGAAATAAGGGAATAAGGAAATAGGGGAATAAGGAAATAGGGGAATAAGGAAATAAGGGGGCCCGTAAGGGTGTGTAGGGCCTGCAAGGTGTATAAGGTGTATAAGGTATATAAGGTATATAAGGTATATAAGGGTATGGGGTGTATAGGGGCGCGGAGATCAGGTTGCCGCGAGGCGGCTCTGTGCTTCAGCGGTTAAGTCCAAAGGCCGAAGGCCTATACATCCATCGCATCGTACACGACGACCTTCTTCCAAAGATGCGAATAGTCTTCGACAAACTTTTTGTGAATGGGGTGCACCTGGTAAACGTTCTGGCCTTCGACATCGTCAAAAAGCATAAGTTCGGATACGCTGAAACTATTGTCGACAACATCACGCTTTTCGGTGCTTGCGGGAACGCCGATGCGAAGACTTTTGACGGTTTCGATTTTTGCGAGTGTCTTCAGGCCTTCGATGAGCTTGTCGCGATCTTCTTTTGAATCAGGGTTCTTCAGCCAGAAGAACACGTGATGGGCCAGCATTTTCTTATCGTCCATAGTGTAGGCGTTAGCTGCTGCAGTCAGAACACCCGCGCCGACCGCAGTGGCCACGAATTTTCTACGTGTTTGTTTTTCCATGCGTCAATATAGCGTGCGTGCCCTATTTGGCAAAATAGAACCGCAGACAGGACTAATCCCGCAGATAGGCAGGTAGCGCAATACCGGCACGAAGGCGTTCATCCGGCTGGGGTGCCATTCGCTGCAGACGAAGTGGCACCACCCCGGCCCAAACGTCGATGGCATAGTCTTCTTCGTCGTCGAGCGGACCGCCGGTACGCATCTTGGCCGATGCCTCTTCAATAGGAAACGAAACGACCATGGTGGCCTTCCATTCATTGACCGATGGCTTGCGAATGTCGTCCCATCGCCCGGGCTGCATCTTGTTGGTAAAAGCTTCCAGGGCCTTATACTGTTCCTCGGGATCGTGGACGCGCTGGGGAAAGCTGAAGAGTACTACTGAACGGTAATTGGCGGAATGATGCATCGCCGAACGCGCCAATACGATTCCATCGATGTGGGTGACAGAAATACAGGTGAGCGGCCGCGTTGTATCCAGCGTGCGCATGTAGGAGCTTCCTACAGATCCATGTATGTATAAGCGGTCGTCTATTCGACAAAAACCGGTAGGTATCTGAAAGGGCTGGCCTTCGCGCACATACGCCAGTGTACAAAACAGCGCCTCGTCCAGTATTGAATAGATCGTACTTCGATCGTAGCTACCGCGCTTTGGCAAGCGCGTGATCGTCGTGCGTTCCGTCTTCTGCAAATTATCCATGATCTTCAAATTGAACGTAAATATCTGGTCGGTGTATTTCCATAAATGCCGCGGGATTTTTGATCGCCGAAAATCCATACTGCGCATAGAGGCCATGCGCATCGCGCGTGCCGAGCATCAGCCGCCTTAGTCCCCTCACAAAAGGCTGCGCTAACATGAGTTTCACGATTTGCTTCGATAATCCACGGCCCCGATGCAGTTCGTCAACAAAAATGTCCGCAACGTATCCGAATGTGGCGTAGTCGGTGATCAACCGGCCAAATCCTACCTGCTGATCTTCCTTGAAGGCTCCTACACAAAAGGCATGGTCGATCGACGTCTGCACTACGGACGGAGGTATGTTTCGTGCCCAGTACGAGGCGCCTGAAAGGTAATGATGAATGTAGTCGAGGTCCAGTTTCGACTTGTCCGTACTGATCGTGTATCCTTCGTAAAAGATGTCGCTCATATCTGTGATGTATAGCAGTGGGGAAAGCTCAGCAGTCCAACTTTTGGATAGTAATCCACCGCCGCGGGAGCGGCGAGCAGGATAAGTCGCGTTTCACGACCGGCTGTATTGTGTGTTTCCTCGATAAGCCGCTTGCCTATGCCACGTCGTTGATAAGCTTCATCCACCGCCAGGTCGGACAGGTAGCAACAATAGGAAAAATCGGTCACTGCACGTGACACGCCCACCAGCCGGTCGCCATCCCAGGCTGTGATCAGCACGTTGGCATACCTGAGCATCTTTTCTATTCTTTCCAGGTTGTCGACAGGTCTGCGCAACGCCAGCGTTGAGCGGCGGAGGATGTCAATGAACTGATCGGCATTCAGCGGATGGTTGTTCCGATATTCTATTTCCATTTTTCAGGTTAAAAGCGCGTTGCTTTGCCAACGGTTGGATAACATCACTGTATTGAAAGTAAGATCTTGCCGAATTGCCGGCCTGACTCCATGTGAGTTATCGCATCGTGTATTTGCTCCAGCGGGAAGGATCGGTCGACAACTGGTTTCAGTTTATGACCTTCCACGAATTCCAACATGGTCAGGAATTCATCGCGGGTTCCCATCGTACTTCCCAGCAGCGACAGCTGTTTCCAGTAAAACAAGCGGGTATTGATTTCTGTGATTGTGCCCGCCGTCCGACCGTAGTTTACAATTCTGCCGCCGGGATTGGCGATTTCAACGAGCTTGTTGAACTGACTGCCGCCTGCACTGTCGATAATAATGTCGAAACCGCCGCTGTCGCGCTGTGCTCGCTCTGCCCAGTCGGCCGATCGATAATTGTATGTGCCCAATGCACCCAATGCCTTTGCCTTTTCCAACTTTTCATCCGAGCCGGAGGTAACGTATACCCTGGCCTTGTAAGTCACTGCAAACTGGAGCGCCCATAACGCAACGCCGCCTCCGATGCCTGTGATCAGCACGCTTTCGTTGGCACGTAGCCGTGCGCGGGAGAATAGGGCACGGTAGGCAGTGAGCCCGGACAGCGGCACGGCGGCGGATTCTGCAAAGTCGAGGTGATCCGGTTTCTCAAACACGTACTGTTTGGGAACGACGATGTAGTCAGAGAATGTACCGTGATCGGGGAACCCAAGTATCTTGAATGCATTGGACTGCACAATTGGGTTGTTACCCCATTCGTGTCCGGGATTAATCACTACGTTGAGCCCAAGGTACATGGGATCCACATCTTCCCCTATCGCCTCGATCACACCGGAGCCGTCCGAGCCCAGGGTGATACCCTCGGGAAAAGTTTCCTTTTGTTCGCGGATCACCCAGATGTCGCGGTGGTTGAGCGCTGCGTTGTGTAGGCGCACGAGTACCTGGTCCCGCACCGGCCGGGGCTTCTTAATGGGTACGATAACCAGGGGTTCTTGAGGACTTTTGAAACGAACTGCTCTCAATGCATCGTGATTTTCAACGGACATCTATCCGACGACAACTATTACTTCATACATGGGAATGGATAATGTAGTTCCATCCGAAAACATCCGGCTCAAGACCCATTCGTATGTCGTTCAGTTTTTGCTTTACCCGCAGTTGAAAACTATCCGGGCCCGGCTCCGGCAAATGATAGTCGACTCCGTTGATGGTTATGGTGGCGATCGGGGATACCACGGCCGCAGTTCCCGCGCCAAAAGCTTCGGTAAGCGTACCGGTTTCCAGACCACGGGTGATCTCTTCAACGGATATTTTTCGCTCTTCTGTCGGCATGCCCATTTCCGGCGCGAGTTGCAGGATGGAGTCGCGCGTCACGCCATCGAGTATTGCGGAAGACAGGGACGGTGTGATGAGTTTACCGTCAACAACGAACATCACATTCATCACACCAGCCTCGTCGATGTAGTCATGGTTGCGCGCGTCGGTCCAGAGCACCTGGTCGAAACCCTGCTCCCGGGCCAGCATTGTCGGGTAAAATGCCCCACCGTAGTTTCCTGCGCATTTAGCATATCCGGTTCCACCTTCAGCAGCGCGGACAAAATGGTCTTCCACCTTGACGCGTAACGGCTTGCTGAAGTACGGACCGACCGGGCTCGTCATAATGACAAACAGATATTCATCCGAAATCTTGACACCAAATCGTGTTTCCGTGGCAAAGACCAGGGGTCTAACGTAAAGTGAGGCACCGGCCGAGGAGGGAATCCACGCCTGATCGACTTCCAGGAGTGCATGTATTCCCTGGACGAACATCTCTTCGCTGATGGCCGGCATACACATTCGCTCAAGCGAGCGATTCAGGCGCTCACTGTGGCGCGTTGCTCGAAACACGCAGGTATCGCCCGCGCTGTTGCGAAATGCCTTTAGGCCTTCGAAAACGGACTGGCCATAGTGTAGCGCGAGTATTGCAGGGGTCATGGGTATCGGTCCGTAGGGCACCACCTTCATTTCCTGCCATTGGCCGTCGCTGTAAGCCGCGACAAGCATGTGATCGGAGATATATTTTCCGAATTCAAGATTGTTGAAGTCGGTTTCGCTGATCCTTGATCGCGTTGTCCGTTCAACGGGAATGGAAGTGGCCGTGACGCGCATGACTCTTATCGTATTCTAAAGGTTGCCAAAGATATTTTTAAGTATTTACAAGCACACGAAAAACTTATGATTTCAGGACTGGGTGGTTGCCGTAGCGTGCGACGCAAGCTCTTCAAGGGCATCAAGGGCTATGCGAATATCCTTTTCCTCTGTCTGCCAGTTGGACACAGCAGCCCGTATGGCGGGCATGCCGGCGTAGACCGTGGGTGAGAAAAAGGCCCGGCCATCGTCCCGCACCCTGTTGAGAAATTCATGTATCTCTGCCTGGGAGGCGCCCCGCTTCAGGGTGAAACACACCACGTTCATGCGAACCGGTGCAAGAAGTCTGAAATACCGGGAACGGTCGATATGCTCACCAAGGAGCCCCGCCAGCGCACAGGTGCGTTCCACGATTTCGGCATAGCCGGATCGTCCGTATGCCATAAGGGTGAACCATGCGGGAAGCGCACGGAACCGACGGGAACTTTCTGGCGTGTAGTGCAGGTAGTCCGGACTCAAGTCGTCGCCGCCAAGGTATGCTGCCTGACTTTGGAAAACTTTTCCCTGCAGTACCTGGTGTCTTGTAAAATGCATGGCCGAGTCGTAAGGGACGTTCAACCACTTGTGCGCGTCGACGGTGATGCTGTCGGCATAGTTAATCCCCTGTGTGAGATGGGCATATCGCGGCGAACAGGCGGCGAATCCACCGAACGCCGCGTCCACGTGCATCCAGAAATTGTATCGTTCCTTTAGCCTGCCCACCGCTTCGAGGTCATCGAAATCAACGGTGTTGACTGTGCCGGCGCTGGCCGAGACAATGACGGGGCCATTGGTGCGCTGAAGATGACTTTCCAGGTCGGCGATGTCCATGGCTTCGCGCCCTGGAAGATTTCTTATTTTGATGACCGACCTCCGGCCGATACCTGTCATGGACAGCACCTTATAAATGCTTGCGTGTGCTGATCCACTCAACACCTGAATGGGTTCAGAGCCGGCAATGCCTTCGAGGCTATAGTCGTGGCCGCGCTGTTCGCCAATCCATTGACGCGCGGTAGCCATTCCCACAAAATTAGACATGGTGGCTCCGGTTACGAAAGATCCAAAATAGGCTTCGTCGATGTTTAGAAGCTGTTTGAGGTAGTGAATCGTTTGTCGTTCAATTTGAGGTGCGATCGAATCCGTGCTTCCAAACGGGTTCTGATCAAGTGTGCTCACAATCCAGTCGCCCACGACCGACGCGGGGGTGCTGCCGCCAGTGACAAAGCCGAAGTATCGCGGGCCCGCAGAATTGGAAATCCGTTCGGCGTACTGTTTTTCAAAAAGATCAAGCACCGCCTCTGCGCCAGCTCCCTCCTGGGGAAGGTCCTCAAGAGGGAGTTCGTTTACAAACACACCGGGATGAAGGTCGCGCTGCCGTTCGAGTTGTCTTGCGGCCGACATGCACGCCAGGGTCAGCAAATGGGGTGTAAGAAGTTTGTCACGGAGCAATCGGCTGTCGGGGATGTTAAATACTTGCTGTTGACTGGTTGCGTTGTACTGTTGATTCATATTGAATACGAGTTGTGCATCTAATTTGAATCGCGCTCAATGCGATGTCACCTGGGCCTTCCATTGGTCCCTCAGCTGATGGCCGCGGTTGACGATATAGATTCCGGCAATGGTGAGAAGGATTGCGACACCCATGGTGGCGTTAAGTTTTTCGTCCAGTATCAACCATCCCAGAATCACTGCTATGATCGGGTTGACGTAGGCGTACAGCGACACGATCGTCATGGGCAGATGCCGAAGCGCGTACAAGTAGCAACTGAATGCGATAATGGACCCGAACAGGATCAGATAAAGCATCGGCAAAGTCACTTCAGTCGTCCAGGTAACGGCCGATGGATCATCGAACGCGAGGCTGAAGGGAATCAACCAAATTCCCCCCGAAAACATTTGAATCCCGACGTTCATCAGAAGGTCGGTCTTTGTCCTTATTTGTTTCAACCAGATGCTTCCGCCTGCCCAGGCGATAACTGCCATGAAAGTCACGATGATCCCGAGCAGATATCCGGTGTTTGAAAACAAGGACAAGTCTTCCGCGAAGATCATGCTGATGCCGGCAAATCCCAGTGCTGCACCTACGACGATGGGGATGTTCGGTCGTTCGCCGGTATTGACACTAAGATTGATCAAAATCACGATGACTGGCACAAGGGAGCAGATCACAGCCGCTATTCCACTGGGGATGTGAACCTCAGCCCATGCCACCAGACCGTTGCCCATTGATATCATGAAAAATCCGGCGATAGCCTGATATCGGATGTCTCTCCAGGACGGCAGCTTCGCCTTCCGACCCACCAGCAACAGGGTGATGAGTAGCCCACCCGCTGCAAGTTGACGGATGATAGCAAAAAGAAATGGCGGAAAGTGCTGGACACCCACCCTCATAGCAAGATAGGTCGTTCCCCATATCACACACACCGCAGATAGCGCCCCGTAGGCAGCAAGGGTGGAAATATTCTTCTTCACAGTGCCGTTCGTTGTGTCACAAAACTTTTGATTAATACGAAGGTATAACAGTTTCAGTTTTGTTTATTTTAACCATATCAGTTGTACGGAATTGTCGGGCGAATTGGCGGAAAGCGACTTCCTGAGCCGCTTTGTGTATACAGACAATTTTGTCCGGCAGGTCGTGTCTAAGTTGCGCTTTTTTAGGGGATTGCGCGTGGGATTTCATAAATTGAAAGGGGCTTTCCGGTCCGAACCCAATGAACTACAGTATAGCTTGTCGGCTTCTCCTGTTGGCGTGGACTGTCGCCGTGTGTTTTTCCTGCAATGATGAGCAGCTGCAGGACTATTTCATGCGGTTTCGCCAGGACGGGGTTGAGGTGGTATACGACGATCCAACCACCCTAAGCGCCGCCTTTACGTTTTCAGACCAGCAGTACATCGGCGTCTTTACCGGTTTTAACAGCACCAGCACGATGGTGCTCAAGGTATATGACGACCAGGCCATATCCGAAAAGGTATATCGCGAATTCGGTCCTGTTGGCGCCGCCTTTGCCGGTTCGCTCATTACATACCAAAATGGCACGAACACTTATACCCAGGGTGCGCTTGTCCCGGATGTTCGCATACGTGTTACGGAGGTGAGCGATGAGTATGTGCGCGGTTCATTCGCCGGTACCCTTAAGTCTGATGGTCAACCTGATATTGTGATCACATACGGGGAGTTTTTTGTGAGACGGGTAGAGTAATGTGATCCCTTCCCTTTCCACAACGTTACGGTCATGGAAAATGAAGTAGGTCTTTCCCGCGATGCTGCATTTTTGAAAAAACTCACTGAGGCGGTGCGGCAAAACCTCGAGAATGAGCACTTTGGTGTTGCTGAGTTATCGGATGCGGTGGCCATCAGCCGGTTTCAGCTTCACCGGCGGCTGAAACAGCTTAAGGGCGTGTCGGTGAGTCAATTCATCCGCGACATTCGGCTGGAAGAAGCGCACAAAATGCTCGCCGCGGATGTCGGTACAGTTGCCGAAATAGCCTACCGTGTCGGATTCAGCAGCCCCAGCTATTTTTCCAAATGCTTCCATGATCATTTCGGTTTCCCTCCGGGCGAGTCGCGGAAACACACGTCACCTCCTGCGTCACCGTCGACAGGGAAAGCCCTCGTGGGCATCTCATCTCGCAGAAAAAAGATAATTCTGCTCACGGGAGCAGTCGTGCTGGCAGTGGCCATCACAGCCGTCGGGTATTACGCTTTTCGCCCCGTCGCTCGCCAGCAGGTTGCCATAGCAGTGCTTCCGCTGGACAATCTTACAGGCAGTACAGAACAGACCTATTTTGTCAGTGGCATGCACGATGCCCTGATTGGCCAGCTGGGACAGATCAGCGGGCTGAGGGTGATTTCGAGGACCTCCACACTACGCTACCCGTCCCGCGACATGCTGCTGCAGGATATCGCCCGTGAACTAGGAGTGGATGCTATTGTGGAAGGGTCAGTTTACGGCACCGGCGACAGTGTCCGCATTCAACTTCAATTAATTGACGTGTTTCCCCGGGAGCGGCACGTGTGGGCGAAAGAATATCATGAAGATATCCGCAAGGCGCTGACGTTGCAGAGCTCGGTTGTTCAGGACATTGCGCGCGAAATTGAGGTGTCGCTTACGGAGGAAGAAACGAGAAAGGTAATGAAGACGAGGGAGGTTGACTCCGAAGCCTACCGCAATTACCTCCGGGGAATGTATCATGTCAACCAGTTCAACCTTGCCGAGGTTGAAAAGGGTATAGCCATTTTGCAGCGGGCGATCGATATGGACCCTGCTGATCCGCTTCCATGGGCGGGTCTGGCGATCGGATACAGTACCATCGGTCACAGCGCATCGAGCATCGAGCATGCATATTCCCGGGCCAAAGCGGCCGCCCAAAAGGCCATTTCCCTCGACGAAACGCTCGCAGAAGCACACCTCGCGCTAGCCCTGGTCGCGCTATACGACGAATGGGACTGGGACACCGCAGAGCGCGAGTTCGAACGTGCCATCGAACTCAACCCCAGTCTGGCCGCCGCGCATACACACTACGCCTGGTATCATATGCTTTTCGGCCGGCTTGATGAGATGTGGAAGCACAGCAAGCTCGCCGTAGAGCTTGACCCATTCCTTTCCCTCTATTCCGGGTATCTCGCCAGCCAG
>DASVCT010000060.1:0-4631 GCA_036381475.1 Cyclobacteriaceae bacterium | reverse complement strand
GGCTACAACGGGACGGAGAATTTCATGGAGGATAAGCGATTCGGTATTTTCCCTGCGTATTCCATCGGGTGGGTCATTTCGGAGGAACCATTTTTCCCACGTGGAGGCCTGATTTCCTTTTTGAAACTTCGTGCCTCGTTGGGTGAAGTTGGAAATGATCAGATTGGTGGAGCAAGGTTCCTTTACCGTCCTTCATCGTACTCGTATGGGCAATTCGGCAATTACTATCATTTCGGTGAATACGGTGTAAACTACAACCGGGTTATCGGCTCAAGTGAAGGCCTAATTGGAAATCCGGACCTCACATGGGAGCGGGCCAGGAAAGTGAACTTTGGGGCAGAACTTTCTCTTTGGGGCGACCGGCTGACGCTCGCGTTTGACATCTTTGCCGAGAGGAGAAAGAACATCCTGGCAAGGAGGAACAGCGTACCAATAATTTTTGGCGCCAACCGCCCTGCGCTTGACATTAGCCAGCAAGTTGGATATTGGCTTCCCGCCTTTAATATCGGACAGATGGCAAATGATGGTTGTGAAGGCGAGTTGACTTACAATAATTCTGCCGGCCGACTGGAGTATTGGATAAAAGCGAATTACACGTTTGCCCGCAACGAAGTACTTTATCGGGATGAGGTGCCCAAGCTGTACGAATATCAACGCCGGGAAGGCCATCGATATGAGCAGATGTATGGCCTGTTGGCTGACGGATTTTACAATACGTGGGAGGAAGTTAGCGATGCCAGCCGCCCTGTTTCAAAGTGGAATAACGACAAGATCCAGCCCGGTGATGTAAAGTACAAGGATATAAACGGTGACGGCACCATAGATCAATACGATCAGGTGCCTCTTGGGTATTCGAATTTCCCGGAAACCATCTTTGGCCTGTCTTTTGGCGGTAGGCTGGGAGGAATTGATTTCACCGTGTTGTTGCAGGGTGCTACGAATGTCTCGATGCGTTACTCGAAGCGCACCATGCAGGGCTGGGAAAACGAGGGCGGTACGCTTCAACAGATCATCGACAATTCGTGGACGTATTCCCGTTATCAGCAAGGTATCCGTTCGATCTATCCCAGGCCGTCCGCAATGCTATCCGGACACAACGTTCAGACGTCGAGTCTTAACATAGCCGATGCATCATATCTCCGGCTTAAGAGTGTGGAAATCGGATACACTATCCCTTCTGCCTGGGCTGCAAGAGTAGGCCTCAGCTCAGTTCGCGCCTTTGCGAGCGCCAGCAATCTCGTCACTTGGTCAGATATCCTGCCCGGCGAAGATCCGGAAAACCCGCCGTTGGGAGACCTGGAGACATATCCCTTAACGATGACCTGGAACATTGGCTTATCGATTCAATTCAATTGATAAGGCCTCCTTGCCCTTACCTTGCCGCCATATTCGCCTCATACGCATTAATCACCGCCTCGACAGTTCCCTTGTAGTCGGTGGCGAGTCCTTCCTGTTGATAAACCATGACACCATGCTTATTGAAAACGGTGACGATGTTGGAATGGGAAAATTCAATCGGCGAGATGCGCTCGTAGCGAACGGCGACTACGTTGGCAAACTCCATGACGGATTCTTCAGTACCCTGAAGGAACAACCAGCGGGAGTCTTCCATCTCGTTCTTGATGCTGTACTCCTTAAGTCGCTCGGGGGTGTCATATTCGGGATCGATAGTGATAAACACGTAACGCACGCCTGACGGAACGGATGCGGCAACCTTCGATTCGATGTCCTTGACAGCCGCGACAAGGCGCGGACACGAGCTCTGGCAGGAGGTGTAGATCATCGTAACGACAAGCACATCTCCCTTTAGGTCCTGAAACGTGATCTCATCGTCGTTCTGTGTCTTCCATGGCATCGTTAGCTGGTAGATAGACATGTCGTTGATCTCCTCGGGACTCGACAGCTTTACCTCGTCCCCGGCAGGTACGTTGTCCTGATTGCCTTTCTTTTCACACGCGGTGACTAGTATGGCGATGAGAATTGCAGGGAGGACTTGTCTCATGGATTTAAATCACTTTTGCTGGCATCTTTTGCACATCGAAATCCCAAACTTTTCAGGGCATAGCGAGCCTTGAGGCTCGACCGCAACGCATATCGCATAAAGGCAGCGTAGTTCATCAGGTCATTGGCGTTGATAGCCGCGCCGCCACACCAGAAGGTGGTGTTCGCGGTTTCATCCTGATTGCGTGAATCGCTGGTCAGGATCACCGAATTGAAGTCGAGGTTCCATTCCCAAACCAGTCCATGCAGATCCTTGATCCCCCAGTAGTTCGCAGGTGAATTTCCCACGGGTTTGAGATGGGACCGGGGCGTTTCATATCCTTTGATCACCTGTTGGTTGAAAGCGCTGTCTTTGCGTGCGTCGCGCCGGTGTTCGTCGGCCATGGCGGCGTACTCCCATTCATCGACAGTTGGAAGGCGCTTTCCCTGGGATTCACAATAAGCCTTGGCTGCAAACCACGACACATAGTTGACAGGAGTATTAAAACTGCCATTCTCCGGAGTGTGGTCATCGGTCCAATCTTGCAGGTAATGCTCATCGGCGAACAAGCGCGAAACGCGAGACCGTTGCCATTTCGGATGCGTCTTTACGAATGCGAGATATTGTTCGTGGGTTACAGGGGTCACGTCGAGAAAGAAGTCCCGTACCTGAACAGCCTTCGCCTTGTCTCCATAAAGTGGCACGTACGATCCTCCCTTCACTAAGGCCATCCCGCCGTCCTGCGCATGCGCAAGGCTGCACATTGCCGCAAGGAAGACGGCAGCGGCGAGTTTCATTTCTTCTCTCTTTGTGCCCGAACCATCTCGGGCGTGATTTCAGAACCCTTGTTGCCCCAGTTGTTGTAAACGAACGTCAGCACATTCGCGATCTGGTCGTCGTCGAGTACCTGGGCGGGCATGTTGCTGTTGAATGTTTTTCCGTTGACTGTGATTTGTCCGGACAAGCCCCGAAGTACAATGTTGATGGCGCGTGTTTCGTCTGCGTTAAGAAAATCCGATTGTGCAAGCGGAGGGAAGGCGTTGGCAAGGCCTCTGCCGTCGGCCTGGTGGCAGGCGATGCACGAACGGGAATAAAGATTCCTCCCCAGCTCTATACGTTCCTCCTTTGTGCGCGTCGCAGGTGGCGCCGGCGCGGCGCGTTTCTCCCCGGGTTGTTCCTGGATCACGCTACCCTCGGGAAGGTAAATGCCCTCCATAAGTTCACCAGAAAATACTTTTGCATTGTAGTCTCCCTTGACGACCAGGTTGGCTAAAGCCCCTTTGTTGAATGAACGGGTGATAGAGTGGTCGACGAGTACCAGCGTCCCAGGCACTTCTACCTTAAATTCTATGATCGCCGCTCCGCCGGCGGGGATAAGCGTCGTTTGCACATTCTCATTCACGACTTTCCCGCCTTCCAGGTATACCCGATCCATGATCTCACCGATAATGTGGAATGACGAAACGAGATTCGGACCGCCGTTGCCGACGAAAAGCCGGATGGTCTCTCCCGCATTTGCCGTAAGGGCACTGTCTCCCGTAAGCGCATTGACCCTGCCGTTGAACAGGACGTAGTCAGGCTTTTCTTCCATCGCTTTTTGCATGTTAAACGTATGAAAGCCTGGGTCGCCCGTTTTGCCCGTGGTATAGAAATCGCCCTGCATGATATAATACTCGCGATCGACTGGCGGCAACCCGCCACGGGGCTCGACGAGAATCAGACCGTACATGCCGGACCCGATGTGCATCCCTACAGGCGCAGCCGCACAGTGGTACACGAAGAGACCAGGGTTGATCACCTTGAACGAGAAGACCTTTTCATGACCCGGAGCGACAAATGACGCTTCCGCGCCCCCACCCGGACCCGTGACGGCATGTAAGTCGATGTTGTGCGGCAATTTGTTATCCGGATGGTTTTGAAGGTGAAATTCTACCTCGTCGCCAAGCCGCGTGCGAATAAACGGACCGGGTACTGTGCCACCGAAAGTCCAGAACAAAAACGTGCTGCCGTCGGCGATCTCAGCTTCCTTCTCACGGATTTCCATCTTGACGACAAGCTTTTCTGCTGTCCGGTCACCGACAGGAGCAGGAACATGTGGTGGGGACGTTAGTACCGCATCAACCTGGGTGTCAGCAACGGGAATCATCGTGTTGTCAGATTCCGTTTTTTTCTGGCAGGTCATCAGCGTGAGTGCCAGGAGTATCGGAAGGATACGGGTCTTTCGGGTGTTCAGTGCGAATGCGATGGACACTTGTTGTATTTGGGTCTTCAGCTAAAACAAATATATAGTGATTCTGCTGGTACTCCTAGTTTTTGATGCAGGAATTGTCCTTATAATTTTTTTGAACGGTTGTTTGGAGTTAGAAAGATTTTATCTGAACCACATAGGCCATAGGACACATAGAAGGGCACATAGAAGTGATTGGTAATCGGTGATCGGCAAGATCACGAGACACATGATTACGAGTTTCCGAATCAAACGAATTTATGTGAATTTCTATGTGCACTATGTCCTCCTATGTTAGCGTCGTAGTCGAACGTCCTCTTTTCTGGAGGTGAACAGTTCCCATAAATTTAACCAGGAAAAGTGAAAAGGGGTGAGAGTGGATTAAGTGTGTCCAAACAGCTCTTGAAGCATGTTCTCACATAG
>DASVCT010000059.1:0-14790 GCA_036381475.1 Cyclobacteriaceae bacterium | reverse complement strand
AGCGACTGTTTACTTTTCTGGGTGAAATCCACCCTCTTTCGGATGGGTTCAGGGCGTCTGTTGAGCGGGAGTTGACGATGTTTTCGTTGCCCAGGAATCACGTCTTGTTGGAGGCTCCGCACGTAAGCGATCAGGTCTGGTTTCTGGAGAGTGGATTTGCGATGTCGTACACGTATACGGAGGCTGGATTGCGCGTGGAAAACTTTTGGCAGGGCGGCCAGGTCATCCTGTCGGTAAAGAGCTTTTTTGAGCAGACGCCATCTACGGAGAATATACGGCTCACGGTTCCCGCCGAGGTCGTTTTCATCGGTCATCGGAGTGTACAGCGGCTATTTCGCGAGTATCCTGAGGCGCATTACATATATGAGACCGTCCTGAACCGCTATTACGAGCAGAGTCGCGAACGTGCCCACGACATTTTGAACCTGGATGCAACGCAGCGCTATATGAAGTTGCTGTCGACCTTTCCCGGAATCGAGCAGATGGTTGCGCAGGAGCACATTGCGTCTTATCTGGGCATTGCGCCGCAGTCGCTAAGCCGGCTGAAGCGGCGGATGCGGGGGAAGTAACGTCAAGTTGCGCAACCTAGATAACATATGTTGTTAAAAATATGAACCGTTGTTATCTAAAGAGTGAACCTAGGCGAAAGGAAAAACCCCTTTAGTGAAGTTACCTTCATATGAACATTGACTCCGGTTCTATGCAAGCCAAAATCAAGAATATGATAGTGGAGGCAATTTGCTTTTGCCTCATACTCCTGTTCATGTACGCTGCAACAAGCAAGGTGCTCGATCTTGAACGCTTTACTGTACAGATTGGACAATCCAGACTACTGACTGAGTATTCTGCTATTCTTGCTTGGGCCGTCCCCTTGATCGAAGTTGCAGTTTCAATAATGCTAGCCATATCCAGGCTTCGGCACGTTGGACTGTATGCATCATTCACTTTGATGCTACTCTTCACCGGCTACATCGCGCTGGTTCTAACTTCCGACGGTAGAATCCCATGTTCCTGTGGCGGTGTAATTGAAATGCTGGATTGGAAACAGCACCTGGTCTTTAACGCATCTTTTGTAGTGCTGTCGTTCGTGGGGATCGTTCTTTATTCGAGCGCAAAATATCCGCAAGCCATAAGAGACCCTGCTTAATTTCCTGCCAAATGAAACATAAACAAACCCTCTCATCTGCAGTCGCTTGCGTAGTATTGTCCCTACTCTTGCTCACCGTACTGTACTTCAGTTCCGGAATCCATTGGGAGGCTGCACAACCATTCACACGGACCTTCAGGTCAATCGTCGAACTACGCAAAGTTTACGACATCAAATACAATTCATACTATATCGCGGGAGTAACGCAGGATAGTATATACCTGGGTAATTTGACCGCCCCCCTGCATGCCATCGGCATGGACAATGAATCACTCGATACGCAACACATAGAAATTAAGGTCAAAAATCTACCAAAATTGTCTCTGAGATCAACACGACTAAGCGTGCGGGACCGTCATTTTTTTATTAGCGATGGTTCAAATCGCACAATAATTACAGGGCACACAGGAACATGGAAGATGCTTAACACCTACATTGTAGATGAATATTTTAATGACTTTGAGCCCATCGACTCTTCATTCTTTGCGGTCCGAGCCTACGGTACGAATAGAGAAAATATTCTAGGAACCATTAGTGCGCGAAAAGATAACATTGTCCAGTTCTCAGACCATTTGCTCGAAAAGCAAATAGACGGAATATTCTGCACTGATGGTATGTTGCACTACGTACCCTATTTTGACAATCTAGTTTATGTCTACTATTATCGGAACGAATACATCGTGTTCGGCAAAGCCCTAAACTTAGTCGCACGCAGCAATACTCTCGACACCATCAGCTTTGCACAGATCGAAAGTCATAAATTGGTGTCCAGCAATACGTATACTATGACGCGCCCTCCAGTTTTGGTTAACCGGAACACGTGCGTTTGGGACAGATCCCTTCTCATCAACTCACCTTCTTTATCAAAGAACGAAAATAGAGAAGCATTTAGGACGTCATCAGTAATAGATGTATACGATCTTCAGACCCGAACGTACTCGTTCAGTTTCCGCATCGCTGATTATAATGGTCAAAAACTGAAATCGTTCACTGTCTCTGGGAACACGCTGATCGCGCTGTTCGATCATTACTTCATCGCCTATACCATCACCATGTGAGCACATTTAATTACCAAAAAAATGCCCACTAGCACGCCATTTACATGTAAATCCAGGATTAGACCTCCCTGGAAAAAAGTAGGTTACTTATGTTTAACTCAAAAATCCTCGATTATGAAAAATCGCATTTCAATCTTGTCCGTGTTGGCCGTTGTGCTCGCCATCACTACGGCAACTGCAACCGAGCACTTCCTGGCTAACCAGGGTTATGCCCCCAAAGCCGAAGTAATTGCCCAAGGAGGTACACAACAGGAGGCATGTAAACAGATCCGCCCATGTGAGGGCACAGGTGAGGCATGTGAGGTTACCTTCCTTGCCGAAAATGGACAGCCCGTTACGCTGGTGCTCCGCGACTCATCGTGCGGACGTATGTTACAGCGCAATCCGCAATAACGTGATGTTGAGAGGAAACTAACAGCATTGTTAGTTTCCTCTACTCACTTCTGGATCATTAATGACAAGAACTTTCATTTCCTTGAATCCGCGAACCAGATCGAACCCATTGCGCCTAAGTCCATCGCACAGGTCGTTCCAGTCTGTCATCAGCGCATCAACACTTAAATCGATATTTCCAGAAAGCCCGGTTTCATCAACGAATATTGTATACTTATTGCTAATATACCGGACTACCAGGTTTAGCAGTCTCTCCGCTGGAAAATTCCTGACCGAAAATCCGGACGGAGATTCGTAGTAATGGTATTTGCCACCCTTTGTCCTCACCCGGGAACGTGCATCCGACGACGCAACCAATTTCCAAATTGGTATTTGCACATCTTGAATATAAACATCATATCCAAAGATGTCGTGTAATTCCTTCTGCAACGCATTCATTACCTGACTTTTACTTGAAGCCTTGTCTAAGGGTTTTAGGTAATAGTTGTACATACCCGTGTCGGCCTTATAGTCATATTGGAAGAATGAAGAATCAGATAGGTTCAGAATGGGCTTGGGATAAAATTTCGCATAAAGCGAATCATCCATGTCCCATACAGCCTTCCCCACGTAAGCAAGGTTGTATAACTGAACCAAGGGTACCTTCACGGCTCTGAAATATGAACCCTTTTGGACCTGAAAGTCGATGGGTGCGGAATAATGTTCCTCACCCGTCCAATGCATAAGGTGGGACTCATAAAGTGAAGCAGAGTCGAAACCACCAAGACAGAGACTCTTGGTCATTTGTCCGGCCGTGACATCGCTATCCTTTGGCTTCAGTGTGATATGCTCGCCTTCCAACAGCCGCTCAAGCTTCTGACTTGTCAAGTCAACGCCAGATGTGATGTATCTCACAATCCCCTGTGGGTCGACAACGATAATGTGCGGCATCGAATATATTTGCCAAGTCTCGACAAGAACTGAGTCATAAGCCACAACCAGGTTTAGCCCCATTTTCTTTCGAAGGCCTTCATATACTCGTTCCACATGTCGATGCATCCTACTGTTCAGGCCTACCATGACAAATTGAATTTCATCCTTAAAAGCCGCCTGCAACTGATTTACCTTTGGGAACGCTTTGATACAAGAAACACATCCCGGGAACCAAAAGTCCAGAAACAACCACTTGCCCCGAAAATCTTCCAACGTCGCTTCTGTCTTGGAGAAGTAATCCACGCGCTTTAGGACAAAATCCGGCATAGGCTGCCCGACTTTCGGATGGGAAGATGGCAAGTCGCTTGACTGCGCAGTAAGAGTGACAATTGGAAAGAGTAAGATGTACGCCAAGGCGCCTAGCTTCGTTTTCATACTCCCAAAATTTGTATTGAAATTCAGTATCCCGGATTCTGTGTCATAATGCCGCCGCTATTTAGTAGCTGAATTTCCGGAATCGGGTAAAGCGCATCTGCTGGTTGCCAATCGGACTTAATAGGGTCTAACACAGCATCAATTCGCCCGGTTCGTTTAAGATCGAACCACCTATGACCCCACTCGGTAAAAAGTTCTACTCTTCTTTCCTTCTCAATCAGAGTGAGAAGGTCCTCGGCGCTTATGGAAGGATTGGTGTCGGCAATCAGTGGCAATCCTGCCCTCCCACGAACTACATCTAAATCAGCAATCGCTCCGGGGACGTTGTCCAGACGCGCTCGGGCCTCAGCACGGATAAGATACTGCTCCGCCAGACGGAGCACCACATAATACTCCTTAATCTCCTCAGATCCAGCGGCCTTATACTTGGCAGCATAGTAAAATGTATCAACGCCATTCGTTACAGCGCCTGTCCAGATATCCTTTCGCATATCTCCAACTTCAAATTCCTGGATCAATCCGGGCGATAGCGCAGAACTGGGTGGTAACCCACCCGGCGACGGTATCGTAAACATTAACGTTGGGGGATTGTCATAATCGCTGCCAATTTGCCAAATGGCTTCGTTGCTGTTCTTCAGAAAAACCTCAGAAAGATCTTCACTTAGAGAAACGACGCTAGCTTGCTCCAAAAGCTTCGTGGATTCGATCTCGCAATTGGCCCAATCACCTAAGTACAAATACACGCGTGCAAGGAGTGCCGTCGCCGCCAGTCGATTCGGACGTGTTCTTTCATAATTTGAAAACTCATAGTCATCTGGAAGTAACGCCTGCGCAGCTTTTAGATCAGACACAATTTGTAAATAGACTTCGTCGACACTCGCTCTTGGGAGCTTCGCGTTAATTCGATAATCACTCGTCAATACAAGGGGAATATCGCCGAACAAATTGACCAAGTAAAAATGACTGAATGCCCTGACGAATTTCGCTTCCCCCTCCAGTTGTCGCTTAACATCATCGGTGATTCCTTCGGAATTTGCAATTGATTCCAGAATAGCGTTGGCGCGATATATGTATGTGTAAGGGTCACTCCACAACAGCTCGACTAAGGCACTGTTCTGGGTGATTGCATTCTGGTAAAATTGTTCAAATTGTCCTGAATATGTAGTTAGATCATAGTTGACCAGTTCGTCGGAAGAAAGGGCAGTTAAGAAGGAAACGCCAATTTGCGTACCAGATACAAAGCCGGCTTGACTCATTCGATAATATATGTCGAAAAGCGCGGCCTGCGCTGTCTCGCCATTTGAAAATACCGTTGATCTTGTCAAATCTGACCTGGGGAGTGGTATTTCTATAAAGTTCTCACACGAGATGAGACTAACGCTAATTAAACCTATGAACAAGATTATTTTTTTGGGAACACGTATGCTTACCATTGATTTCATATCGTTCCTGATTTAGAAGGTTAGACGAATTCCAGCACTAATTACTTTCAAAGGTGGCAGGACGTACCCTTGCGTTTCTGGATCCATACCGTCGTAGCTCGTCACAGTAGCCAGGTTTTGCCCCTGAACGAACACTTGCGCAGAGTATATCGAGACCTTGTCAACGAATCGCTCAGGTACGGTGTAAGACAAGTGCACATTCTTTAGCCGGATGAAGGATGCATCAGTAAGAATTCTATCGCTGCTCGCTGATCGATCGTAAGCGCTAAATGCAGTTCCAAGAGTGGTTGTGAACCGTTGTGTATCGGTAATATCCCCTTCTGAGACCCACCGGCTCATCACCGACGAAGCTTGATTTCCTTTAAGCCCAGGCGCAAACGAGGTTCGGTACCTGATTCCTCCCTGGCGCACAAATTCAACGAGAAATCCAAGTTCGAAACCCCTGAAGTGGAACATGTTATTGATACCCCCATAAAAATCTCTTCCCGTAAAAACAATGGATTGTCTGTCCGAACCATTGAGTGAACCGTTTCCATCTACGTCTTCAAACTGATATATTCCAGTTGTAGGATCCACGCCAGTGAAGTGATACTGCTTTCTAATACTTAACGGTTCGCCAACTACCAACCTGTTTCTATATTCCGGCGAAACCTCCAGATTAGGAAATGAGACCAATTTATTGCGTGGTACGGTCAGGTTTATGAAAGTTGACCAGAGGAAATTGTTTGTTTTGATTGATGTTATCTCTACCGATGACTCCCAACCAGTATTCCGAACCGTAGCCGCAAGATTACCTTGAACGCTTAGGAAACCCGCTGATGGCGGAAGGGGAAATCCAACCAGCTGGTTGGATGAAGTATTCGCATAATATGCTGTTTCAATTGCCAACCTGTCGTCCAAAAATTTGAGTTCCAACCCCACCTCAAACTTCCTGTTTGTTTCCCATCCAAATTCTGGATTGCTTAATCTCACGGGCGTAAGAGCGGTGGTTCCCTGGTACGTACCGGATGATGTGTACGTGTCCAGGTACTCATAATCGGTTAACTGATCGTTTCCCGTTAAGCCATAACTCGCTCGTATTTTTCCAAATGAAACAAAGGGGACGCCACGACTGACAAAGCCCTCTTTCGAAAAGATCCATGCGGCCCCAACAGCTCCTAAAGTGGCAAACTGCCTGCCGGGCCCGAAACGACTTGATCCATCTCTCCTACCGGTGACATTGATCAAATACTTGTCTTTCCAAGCATAATAGATTCTGGCAAAGAGAGCACTATACCGATAGTCCGTAAAACTACTTTCCAATACGATGTGCTCCGACGCAGCTTTTATGTCTTTGATTAGTGCATCACTACTAAAGCCCCTTCCGAGCTGGGCAAAGCTCTCAGTCTTCTGATCAAGGAATGTCGCTCCTACAAGCGCCTCAAATCTGCTGTTTCCAACGTCCCTAGCCCAGTTAATTTGCGGCTCAACTACCCAGTTTCGGAACCAACTATTTGAAAGTCGCAATTCGCTTTTTATGTATTGTCTGATTGAAGGGTCGTATGCGCTCAACGGCGTAGTAGCGATTTCATCCCTGGTTACGTTAGTAAATCCAAAACTCGATTTTAACGTTAAAGACGGACTGATGGAATAAGTTATCGAGGAATTCGCCATTAGGTGGGAAGCAACTGCGTCATATGACTTCTCAAGATGACTTAGCGGATTCAAGAAAGACCCCGATTCCCAATTGAGATTACCATTGCTGTCGTAGAGTTCGGGAGCATTGGGAGGCAGTGTTAAGGCATAGGTGGTCAAATCCAACTGAAGCAAATCCGTAATGCCACTCGAATAATCAATCGAAGTTGACGTTCTAAGTTTCCCATTATGTGAGTTGCTTGATAAGTTTACATGTGCACTTAACCGTTGGTCGGAGTGATCGCCTGGGAAAACGGTCGTTTCCCGATGATATCCTGCACCCATCAAAAAGGTTATTTCATCGCCGCCGCCAGAAATGGAAAGTTGAATATCATTCGTTCTGGCAGTTTCACCGATCAGCACATCCTGCCAGTCTGTGTAACGTAAGCTATCCCACAGCATGAGATCCGGGGCATTTCCCGTGTTTGGAATTGCCCCGTCGTTCTCAAAAGCTTCTCGCCTCATTTTGAGATAGTCGTCCGTTTTCAATAAGCCCATCTTTCTTGAAATTCTGCCAAATCCCGTATAGGCATTCAAGCTCGCCTTCGGCGTGCCTTTCCTGCCCTTCTTGGTTGTAATAAGAATCACACCATTAGCGCCACGAGAACCATAAATGGCTGTCGCATCGGCATCCTTGAGAACCTCGATGCTCTCTATGTCGGAAGGATTGATGCTGTTAAAGGGACTGTAACCATCAAGATGAAGTTGCCCAGAAGTGGACGCGCCCGATAGAGAAGTTGAAAAGAAGGGCACACCATCAATTATGTACAAGGGATCATTGCCATTTGAAATGCTATTGATACCTCTAATCCTAACCCGAAAGCTACTGCCCGGGATGCCATTCTGTTGAACAATTTCCAGTCCCGCCACCCGTGCCTGTAGTGCCGCCAATGGATTGGAAACTGGCTGCTGTTCGATCTCCTCAAACGACAATTTGGCGATGCTACCCGTCTGCGTTGCCTTCGTCGTAGCATAGTAACCAGCATTTATGGTGACTTCTTCCAGGCTCCTTATATCTTCCTTAAGCGTCACATTCATTACGGCCGCCTCACCTACAGTCAACTCGACCGTTGCGTAACCAATGAATGAGAAAATCAGAATATCGCCAACCCGTGCATTGATCGAATACTTTCCCATTACATCTGTGCTCGTTCCTATCATCGTCCCCTTCACCACCACATTTACCCCCGCCATGGGTTGCCCGCTACGATCAGTAACGGTGCCCGTTACCTCAACCAGAACCCGCCGCCTTCTTACGGCACCTGATTGCCCTTCCTGGAGGGAACCGCCTTCGTTAACGACTACCTTCCGAAGCGTAATCGTCGCCTCCTTTTCATGTACCCTATACTCAATCCCCCTCGGCCTCAACAACGCCTCCAGCACCTCCCCCAACGTCCACCCGTCCACCTGCATGGTCACCAGATCCTCGCCAGCAAGCTGAGCCGGACTATAGAAAAACTTAACATGGGTTAAGTCCTGAATCCGCTGCAACGCCTCCTCGAAAGGTACTTCCGACAGGCTGATCGATAACTCACGGTCCAGGACCTGCGCCCCGACGTTGTGCGCAAGGGATGCGCCAGCAAATGCTAGCGCAATGATCCACTGTAAGGCACATAGTTTCATAACCCTCCAAAGTTTTGCGGTAAAACTTTTTTTCATATTTTGAGATGGTTTTGTTTGTAATGAGACAAAGCACCCTCGTACCGTCTATGCGCTGTGCGCGCAAACGATGGGTCTTCAGACTGCTACGCTGTCTGGTTATCGAGGGAAAACCTATCCTGCTGTTGGTTCGCTAAGCCTTGTTGCAGGATAACCCGTCGCCATGAACGCGACGGGAAAGAACAGGAGTGACGACAATCGCTCCTGTTTTTGCTTTCAGGCGGAGCTGAAAGCGCTAGCGGTGGTTGTAGTCATATTTGTCAGGTTTAGGTTGTTCATTTTATCTGCAGCCATCACCGGTAAACGTCACGTCCCTGCCGTCGCGGCTGTACTCGACGCCCAACACTTCGGTAACCATCTGTAGCGTGCTCTCAAGTGATTGATCCGTGAGATCCGCTGTAATACGACAACTACCTATCGCCGGGTTGGCAAAACGGACCTTGACATCAAACTTCTTTTCAATCTTCCTGAACACCTCATCCATCGGAACATTGGAAAACGCCATGTCGTATTCCGTGTTCTCGATAACGGCGGCTACAACGTCTTTGGTTAAGGTCTGCTTTTCGATAACCCCTCCGTGGTATGTCACCTGCTCGTTGGGCGCCACATCCACGGTTAAATCGCTCTTTTCATTGGACAGGTTCACCTTGCCGGTAAGCACCTTGAGTTCAAGCTGGTCCGCCCCGGTCTTTACCGAAAAGCTCGTGCCAAGAACTTTCAGCCTAACGTCTCCGCATTGTATGATAAAGGGACGCGTAGGGTCCTTGGTCACCTCAAAAAGCGCCTCCCCCTGGAGCTCACTGTAGCGGATGCCTTCGTCTGGTTTTTCATAGTATACCAGCTTGCTGTCGCCCCGTAACCAGACCAACGAGCCATCTGCAAGAATGAGCTTGTCAACCCGATCCCCGACGGCAACGCGTTCCGTTTCCAGCGTCTCATGCTGCACATACCGTACTCCGTAAGCGACAGCCGCCAAAACCAGGAGGGAAGCCGCAATACGCAGCGCCCAGCGACTAACATCGGCGGGTTTCGCGCGAGGCGCAGGGGTTGCAAGCTCATCAATGTTATCGAGGTTGCCCGTAATCATGCGGAATAACCGGTCCTCCGCCTCCTTGCTTAACTCCAGGCTGTCTGTGGCATTCGTTTTGGAAACCTCCAGCCACGCTTCAATCTTTATCCTCTCCTGCTCGGTAACATCGTCATTTAGGTAACGTTCTAATAGCCGGTCAAAATCTGATTTCTCCATGGTGTACCGGAGAGAAGGACTACTTACTCCTAAGTTAAGAATTTCCGGCGGGCCTGGCCGTCTTTATATATTGGTGACGAAGGGGCGCGAAAACACATAGCCGAGACGCGATTTTTTTATGTCGACACAAAAAATGGCCATCAGGTGGCCTTGCTGGGCTGTGGAAAGGTGGCGCGAAGATGGCACAGCGCCCGGGAAATATACAATTCGACCGTCCTCCTGGAAATGTTCATCTTTTCCGCCACCTCCTGATTGGAAAGGTTATCCGTAATCCGAAGTTTTATGGCCATCTTGCACCGCTCTGGAAGGCCCTCAAGACTTTTCAGAAGCGCATTTCTGAGGGATTCAGCATCCCCCCGGTCGGTATGATCCGTTTCATACAGGTTCGCAAAGATTCTGTAGTGCTCGGCGTACCGGTGCTGCACCCCTTTGTGCTGAATGTACCGAATAACCATATAACGCACCGATTTATAAAGATAATGGCGGAGCGACTCTACCTCCAGACTTTCGTGCCGAATCCAGAGCGACTCAAATACATCCTGTACCATCTCCTCGCAGTCCTCCGGGATTGGAACATTCTTGCGGGCATAACGGTACAGTTCAGCCGCATACCGACGATAGATCGCCTCGAATGCGCACTTGTCGCCGCCCCTCAGCAGGGTGACAAGTTCTGCGTCACTATGATCGTGATACGAATGCACGGGGTACCTACGAACCGTGTAACGGAGTCCCTACGGCCATTTTACCAAATGGGCTATGCGCTTGAAAGACACAATGGACGCACCATCGGAAGCCGAAATGGGTCCGATCGCGCCCTCAGGGGTGCATTTGCGGCTATGAAGGTATTAAAATTATTTATTGTAGACTATAGTCGTCAAACACTTTTTTTAAACTTTTGCAGATTCACAGGCAAATGGAACCAATTGCAAAAACATTTGGAAAAGTTCTGAAAGAACAACGGAAGAAAAAGGGCCTCTCCCAGGATGCACTGGCAACCGACAGTGATCTTGACCGTACCTACATTTCACAACTCGAGCGAGGCAAACGTACGCCGTCGATCGAGACGTTATTCAAGATCGCACAAGCACTCGGTGTCACAGCATCCGGCATGATCAGAGAAGTGGAAAAGCTGGGAGGGGCGCGGTCGAAACCTCATTAAGATTCGGGGCACTCTAACAACCGCCGCCCAGTAACCGATACTTTCCCGGCGCAGTAGCCACAAAGTCTGCGCCTACCGACCGGGATATCGAACGGATAATGTCATCTGGCTGGTCTACGCGGTAGAATGTACCTGTGAATCTGCACGACTCAAGCGCGTCCTCATCGACGCGCACCTGGATCCCGTATGTTCGCTCCACAAGGGAAAGAACCTGTCGCAACGTTTGGTCCTGGAACTGAAACGTTGCCGGACGAAAGTCGATGACCGAATGGATGCCAAGGAACAACGCCAGACCGGCGCATACCAATGCCCCGACGAGGCGACTGCCTTGCCGTGCCCTGGCCTTCCGGCCAAGCCGCGCTGTGGCCTTCCGCCGGATTTGCTCGAATCTTTCGTGGTAGCGATTGTCCCTCGGAACGCCGGCGCGCTGTGAAAGTCGATAGACAAGCTTCAGGTCTTCATACTCTTCCCGGTTGGCTTCGCTGGCAGCAATCCAATGCTGCAATTCATCTCTTTCCGCATCCGAGGCGATGCCACGCAATACCCGGTAAATGACCTTAGCTTTGCTCATAAACCACTAAACATCGTTACCCATTCGTGCGCTTGTCGCGGTACTCGATTTTGTTCGTTGTCGACGATGCCCAACCGCATAGCCTTTGCTTTTCAGACATTTCCTCAATCGCTTGTAGCCGCTGGTGAGCGTGCGCTCCACCGCTTTTCTTGAAACGTTAAGTCTATCGGCAATCTGCTGCGTGGTAATCTCCTCGTTGAGTTTCATCAGCAAACACTGCCTTTCGCGCTGAGGAAACGTTTCGATTATTTTCCTGATCTCATTACTGATCTCCAGGTTTATCCACCGTGCTTCTATCGAGAGCTCCAATTGCCGATGGCCCTTCATCTGGCCAACGTTGAATCTGCGCCGCCTTACCTGCTTGTTGTAGCACGTAATAGCCTTATTCCTCACCACCCGCATCAAGTAATGTTCAATGGACCGCTCGTCAGGCTGACCCAGCTTTTTGTGCTGTTCCCACAAATGAATAAATGCCTCCTGAACAATGTCCTCCGCGGCCTTCCTGTCATGCACCAGACCCACGGCAAGGGTTATAAGTAAATGGCAATATTTTCCATACAAGATTTCTATTGCCTTTTCCGGCCGGACACTCAGTAGCCGCCTGAAGCGTTCGTTGTCTATGAAGCCTGACATGTTCCCAACGCCCGTGAGTCCCCGCTTTCATATCTCGCCGTTATTCGATCTACCCTACAGGGATTTGGCCGGTTTATGTTGTTTACAAAGCATGACTGCTGTACCCTAATTTAGAATTAGGCGCGGAATTATGAAAGCTATCTGCGATTCCAATAATGAGGTGTTGAATTCATTTACCAGAAGTAAAGTCACTTAACACATGTTAAAAAAAATGAGTGAATGAGTGAATGAGTGAATGAGTGGATGAGTGAATGGAAGCAGCGAACCGCGAATTTGGATGTTAGAATCTAATAGCCACTTCGTTAGTTCTGGTTAGCAGCTCCCAAACTCCCTAAAAACTCCACCAAATCCGTCAACTCCTCCACGCTCATCGTCATCGACAGGTTGGGCATGAGGGAGTGGGTCAGGGGATCTTTGGAGACGATGTCCGAGGCCGGGTAGCGGACCGTCGTGCCGCCGGGGATGCGGAGCGCAGTCTCGGTGGCGGACGTGCTCTCGATAATGCCCGTCACCACCGTGCCGTCTTTCAACTTTAACACATAACCTTCATAACCGTTGTTAACGCCCTCGTCCGGATACAGGATCGCCCGGTATAATCCTTCCTTCGAAAGCTTCCCCCCGATGCGCGATAGCGCCGGACCAAAGTTCGTCCCGCGATCGCCCACAACATGACAGGTCTGACAGTATTGCGCAAACACCGCCTCGCCCTTCTCCGCATTGCCAATCTGCACCACCAGGTCACGCACCGCCGGCAACGCCTTACCCTCCGCCGTCTCCGGTCGCTCCAGGTATTTCTCGGCCCCGCGCTGAATGTCGGTCCGCGTCGCGTTGAACAATATGCCTGCCGCCGTGGGCGCTAACGCCTTGTCAAACGCCGGATCCTTCACACACTCCAGCAACTCAACCTCCCCAGGCCAGCTCCTGCCCAACGCCGACACCGCCGCCTTGCGCATCGCCAGCGTCCGGCCGCCGTCCAATACCACCTCCGATATCAGGTCTAACGCCTGCCGGCTGCCCAGCGGCCCCAGGGTCTGCAGCAACGCCTCCGCATCCGGACCTCCGGCTTTCAAAAGCGACCGCATCTGGTCAACACTGCCAAACCCGTCGCCCGAAAGCAGCAACCGCGCGGCGCTCGTCCCTACGCCATGATTATCGCCAACCGCCATCGCCACCAACTCCTTTCTCCTGCTGCGAACCCCGTAACGCTCCACGAGCGTGATAAACTCTTCGGTACCCCGCACCGCATCAAGCCTCGCATCCAGCGCGGCACGCAACTCCGGCGTCATGCCCGTCACCTTCGGGTCGATCTGATTCAGCACCAGCGCGCGGATGGTATCCTGCTCGGGATGATCGCCCTTCAGCAAGTCCAGCAACACGTTGTACTTCGACGCTTCACGATGGAAATCGAACGCCCTGAAATACCGCGGCAACTCTTTCTCCGTCGTGGCCGGATCTTTTATCACCTCCGCCAGCAGTGGCAAGGCCGCCGCCGAACGCGACCGCCATACGATATCCCGGGCGGCCTTGTCATATCCCTTAACTTCCCGCTGCCGCATCCAGGCCGCGAGACAGGCATCCCAGTTTCTTTCCGCGCCCACACCCAGCGCCTCGAGGTACCAGCGGTCTTCGCCGTCGTACTGTAACGCAAGCTGCGCCCAAAGGTCGGCCGCCTCGGGCGTCTCCACCAGGTGAAGGCCGACAGCAATCGCCCGCCGCACTTCCGGCGCAGGATCGTGTGCGAGATCTTTTACGGTAGAAACAAAATCAACATCCGACTGCCGCGCCATCCGTATTCCCATGATCCGAAAATCAGGATTCTCGTCGCGCAACGCCCGGTCGATGTACGCCTTCTCCTTCCCGGGTATCTTCCAGAGCAGCCACAACGCCCGGGCCTTGTACACGGGGTTATCCCCTTCAACCAACGCAAGCAGGGCCTCCTCAGCCGCCTGCCCCTGCTGGTTCAGGTAGGTCCACGCCAGGTACCGTGTGGCGATATTGGGACTTTTCAGATCCTGTATCGCATCCGTCACCGAGGCGATCTCCTTATATCTTACATTATATCGCGAGACGTTCGGCGCGATCCGGAAGATCCGCCCCTTGACCGCATCGGCGGCGGCAAAACCACCAACGCCCGCATCATACCAGTCGGCAACGAACAACGACCCATCGGGACCCACACACACGTCCACGGGCCGAAACCACTTGTCGTACACGCTCTTGAGCACTTCCACCGTCTCAGCCGTATACCCTGCCCCTTTCTTTTTCACGGGATAGGAACGGATGACGTTTGGTCCCGCGTCAGCGTGGATCATCTGTCCGCGAAAGATTTCCGGCAGCAGGTCGCCCTCATACACCGTGATACCCGTCGGCGAGCCGGCGCCGGTGATGAGGAGGTTGGGGATGACGCCCGGGTCATCCTGGTGCCAGTGCCGGCGCGGTATCTCGGCCTCCATGTTGGTGC
>DASVCT010000058.1:0-3708 GCA_036381475.1 Cyclobacteriaceae bacterium | reverse complement strand
CCCCGCGCACACCCAGGTCAATGTTAAAGCCTTTCTCATCGCTGATCTCGGGGTCTACGCTCAGATTGGGGTTTACCACCCGAATGTCGTTAAAGTTGATGGCGCGGTAGTTCTGAGAAAAGTTACCGTAGATCTCCATTTTTTCGCTTGAACGGTAGCTGACGCCCACGCCGGCGATGACGAAGTTGCGCACGCGGTCGCGATCTTCGAACACCTGGAACGTCGAGTCTTCCGCAATACCCGTATCCGGGTTGGGCCGCAAGACTGTGTTCTGATAGTAGCCCTTCGCCTGAGTTTGAATACGTTCAAAGCGAAGCCCAGGCGTTATACTGAGCTTATCCGTTACGTTAAAGATGTTCTCAGCAAACAGCGACTCGTTGTTTCCCGGGAAATCGTAGTTCGACCCCTCAAGGTTGTCGGGATGAAGAAAATGAAACGCCGCATCGTCACCATCGGGACCCATCCCCTGCCGACGATACGTGAAGCCATGATAATACCGCGTGCCCAAAACCAGCGCAGCCGGCGCGCCAAGCGCCGTGTAATGGTGCACCAACCGAAGCTCGCCCCCGAAATTGGTGAAATCGTCGGAGAAGAAGTCGCGGGGACCACCGTCATCGGCTCGGTCGATACGACCAAGGTTGCCGAGGGCATCCCTTGATCCGAGAAGGCCAAACATCCGCAGGTTCAGACGCCAGCTGTCAGAGAGTCTGCCATCCGCCAGGATCGCCATCAGATTCCAGTTTACCCTGAACCAGTTTCTTTCGCGTATCGACTGCCTTGGATCATTATAGAACATCGCATCCGTCAGCCCCCCAGGCTGCCTGGCGAGATAGTTCATGTGGGTGTACTGAGCTGAAAGGGTGAGTTTGTCCGACACGGGCATCGAAAGGGAGACGTAGGCCGTGTTCTGGTCAAAGTCGGAGTTCGGCCTCCACCCATCGGCCTGTTTGTGATGGTAGAAGGTGTAATATCTGAGCTTACCTTTGGTTCCACCCACACTGTTGAATGAGTTGAACAAGCCAAACGATCCTATCGACTGACGGCTAACGACTTCCAGGGGTCGCGACGCAGGTCCGTCCTTCAATACGAAGTTTAGCAATCCTCCAAATTGGGTTCCATACTGAAGCGATGCAGCTCCGCGGACAACTTCAATACGCTCGACAGCTTCCGAAGGCGGAACATAATAGCTTTCAGGGTAGCCGAGAGCATCTGCGCTTATATCATAACCGTTTTGACGCACGTTGAAATTTGACGTCCGGCTCGGGTCAAGTCCACGGGCACCGATCCCTAACTGGAGTCCGCCGCCATCGCTTTCATAGATGTTTAGTCCCGGTACTTTGGCATAGATCTGTCGGGCGTTGTTCGTTGCGAGGTTAGCGGCCATGTCGCTGACTTCTATTACCTCCGTCTTTTTGGCTTCATAAATCGCAGCGCCTTCCAAAGCGTTGAGGCGTCGGATGCCACCGTTGCTGACGCGCTTATCCTCGACGGTTACGGTCCGGAGCACATCACGGATTTCGTCGAGGCGAACGTCCAGGCGGTTCTCCCCCGGCGTCAATTGCACGTCAAACTCCTGCAACTCGCGTTCAGGCGCAAATACGCTGATGTGATGGGCACCGGCAGGAAGCCCTTTAATCGTGAACTCCCCCTCTGCGTTCGTGGTCGTGAGGCGTGAAACAGAATGAACAAACACTTCCGCACCCTCTATCGCCTTGCCGCTGTTACTGTCGATAACGGACCCGCTAAGCGTACATTGCGCCGGAAGGGTATAGCCAGTCGCGATCAGGGCGAGGACAACCAGTGCAGTATAGAGGAATTTCCTTTTCATTGATTCAGGGCGAGGATCCAATCCTTATGCCGGAAACTGTCACGCACCTGCGTGAGATCGACGCGGTTGTCAACCAACGGTCGGGTGCCCCGGCCGTTGAGCGTGACATATGCCTCGGCTCGTACGATCAGATCGGACATGCCGTCGGATCGATATTTTTCTTCCAGGAAATGCGCAAACTGCAGGATCATGTCGGGCTGTGTAGCCATCATTTTCACCTGTATGGGTGTGAGGTAGTCGCCCGGCATAACATCCCATTGTCTTTTCGTAGCTGGATCCGCGACATGGTACACGACATATCCGGCCTTTTCCATGAGCATCACGCGCCATGAAAAACGGTATCCCTCCTCTGTCCAGAACAAATCGCCCGGATACAGCAGGTAGCGCCAGGGGGCAAGCACCTGGATGACAAAAAAGAGGGCCATAAAAGCTGTGATCGCCCGGGGAACAGCCTGCACTTTGTACCTGCCCGGCACGACAGATGACAGGGAGGCGGGCGAACCTATGCGCAGCAAAAAGGCCAATCCGTTCAGAAGCCGGGTGTGGAAGGCCGGTGAGAAGAAAATCAGGGTGCTCAGGATCATGATGAACGGGAACATCCCGATGGGGAACATAAGCCAGGTAATCATGTGAAAGGCGATAACGGCCAGATAGGCCCAGGGCCTCGTGCGCGTGTTGACCAGAAAGAACACAATGGTGAGGTCGTATAAAGCGCCCATCCAGCTGAATGCGTAGGCGGCGATTTCCGTCGATAGCAGGCCCCCCACAATCGGAAGGTGATTCTGCGCCGGCAGCCAGATGCGCAGCGGCATAGCGTCAAAGAGCCATTCCGCGTTGAGCTTGGCAATGCCGGCGTAGATATACACGATAGCCAACTGAAGCTTGAGGATCGTGATGGTCCAACCCGGCACCTCCGCAACGGCAAGAGATGGTCTTCTCAGCACGTCAAGCGAAAAGGCGCGATGGGCCGGCACAAAGCAAAGCAGCAGTGCCACCAGGCTGATGAAATAGTAGTGGTTTAGATAGTAGGTTTTGTCGATCAGTTCGACGTAAGTGAAAGACAGGAAGAACAACAACGCGGAAATTCGATAGCGCCAGCCGAGCATGATGGCAAATGTGGACGCCAGCATGATCCCAAACAACGTGTACATGCCTACCGCGCCCGGCGCCGTTACCCACTCGAAGCCATAGTAGGTAAAGTGAACCTCGGGGTCTATATAGAATTCACGGATCCAGCCGTTCGCCCAAAAGCGTATCACGCTGACCGCCATCATCGCTCCGAACACGATCCGGAACGTGATCAGCGGCGCAATGGACACAGGTCCGTACCATGCTGACCTAAGGTTGTCAGTCCAACGCCTATGAGTGCTAATCCCCGTCATTGTCCTGGTAGGTAATCAGTACGCCGAGGGCTGACATCATGTCTGCTTTGAGGAGCACCAGCAGCCTTTGCAGTTCCTGGTAGGCGGCCATCGCCGGGTCGGGATTCTGTTCCACAGTCTCCGAATAGGGCTCCGGAATCGCAGTGACCTTCGCCAGCGTGACGTCCATCTCGGCGGTGATGACGCTGTTAAGCGGGTCACCATTATGTCGCGCGTTTAGCGCTTCAAGGTAATCGTCGAACCCAATGCCTTCGGAAATTCCTTTACCTAAGTAAAGTTTCTGCAAAGCTTTAATGGATTCCGTAGCAAGCAGAATTGACTGTTGAGCGTATAGAGCTTCGCAGTTACCGGGGATGGGAACGTTAAGCGATCGCACGCCTAGTGGTATACCGATCTTTCCGTCGCGCACATCACGCTCCAGATATTGAATGGCAGCATTAAGCAGCATACCTGTAGCGCTGCCGACGTCGTTGCCTGTAAGACTGACAAAAGTTCCGA
>DASVCT010000057.1:0-6872 GCA_036381475.1 Cyclobacteriaceae bacterium | reverse complement strand
CAACTATATCCATATCGGGCCTGTCGTCGCGGCGAGCACTGAAGTTGCTATAGAACTTGCATCAGCGGCGTTACGGAACTGTGGGGATAGGCCGGTGATTTTTGACGTGCCACATGGTGATGAAGCGTGGCAGGAGTGGCTTAGCATGGTTGGGTTTACTGAGTTGCGGCCGTTTGTGAGGATGTATAAGGGTTGCAACTTTGGGGTTGATGGTCATTTTAGTCAATATGCCATTTTGGGGCCGGAGTTTGGGTGATGAGCGTCGGGTTTTTCACCGCAGAGGCGCAGAGGGCGCGGAGTTGCACAGAGTGGTTTTCTTTCGTGCGTCAATATGGATTGCAGAGAGTCGCTGGTTTCATGCGAGACGCCAAGTATGTATGGAGAGCACAGGCCTGCCTGGCGGCAGGCAGGCGCTGACGCGCAGGGTACTTGTGACTATCGGCGAGTACTCTAATACTATACGCTCTATATGTTCAACCTTATGTGTTCTATGTGTTTCAAGAATTTCTTGCGACTTCTGAATCACATAGACCACATAGGTTCTGGTGCATCATTTTACAGTGAACGACATATTCTAAATGCATTGGTTAACTCGATTCGATCGTGAATGGAACAGCTGGTCACACTATCTACGGATCAAACCCGTTTTGGCAGCAATGGTCCTGACTTTCTTCCTGGTCTTGTGGATAGCCGATTATTCGTTGTTCCGTCGTATTCACTTTTGGATTGCGGACCTGGCCCCTATCGGGGACTTCAGAAACAAGATTCTGTATGTTGATCCCGTCAAGGATTCCTACGACTACCCACCCTATGGAGATATCGTCATCGGCGATATTGAATCGGGCTCGGCCCGAAGGATCAGCTTTGATAATTTTTATGATGCTTCCCCGAGTTACAGTCCTATAAACAATGTTATCTATTTTGAATCGAAGCGAAACTGTGACGAAGGTGTGAAGCCGGAAAGGATTCCAAGTGACTTGTACAAATATGACATAAAGAACAAGGAGATATTGCGCGCCAGAACAGATGTTGCCTTTGCCCTCAAGTACGATGACTCTGAAATTGTTTCGCCGCTGGTGTCGCCGCTTAACGATTCCCTCATCGCGTTCCTGGAGCGGGCGGACACGGTGCAGCGGTTAGTGGTCGCTAATTTCATAAAGAGGACTGTCCTGGCCGATATACCTTTGGAGGCCTACAATGACATAGCCATTAGAGATTTCATGGACAGGTATGTCGTGATGTATGATGCCGACGGATCGAGAGGACGTAAGGTGGGAATATATTTTGCGAATCTGGAGACACAGGAGATCTCATACGTTCCGGATAAGTTTAAGTATGGATTCTATTACGTAGGGTCTCGAGCAAATGGCAGCGATGACTATTATATTGTCTATGAAAAATATGACCGACTGGCCAGGATTTACAGGTACAACGTAGTGACTCAGGATACCACTTTTGTTATGAAAACCCCTGTTGGAAGGAATACATCGATAGACATGGTGGTTAACGATACCCTGGCCGTTGTTTGGTATAGCGGAAGAGGGGAACGAGCTGTCTTTCGGTCGCACGGTGGGGAGCGAGAGATATTCTCGTTCAGTCGCTATCCGGGAGACGTTCGTTTTTACTTTGACTGAATTTTTCCCGGCTTCACCAACTATCCCTTTAAACGCAGCTTTCTACTCATTTGAGGCAAAGTCTAGTACTGAATAACATGTTGCAGGTAGCAACAACGCCAATGTACAGGATTCCGGTTCGTAGCCTGATGGACCCTTATCTTCTCGGTTTTGTTGCTATTTTTGGTTGATAAGCGATTGCCCCTTTTGACTGCAAGACGCCTCAACCATGCTTGAAATACAAAACACCCAATTGGCCGACCTCCAACAAATCCTCGAACTATTCGATCATTCAATCGCCTATCAGGAAAGTAAAGGTTATCCAACCTGGCGGAACTATGACAAAGACGCGATCAGAAAGGACATCGCAGACAAAAACCAATATAAGGGAATTATCGAATCGAAGATTGCAATCGTATTTAGTGTCCGCTATGCGGACAAAATCATATGGCGAGAGCTTGACGACGGTAAGTCAGTCTACCTTCATCGTATTGTCGTAAACCCGGAGTTCAAGGGACGGAAATTGTTCGGAGAGATTTTGAACTGGGCGATCCTGCATGGAAGGCAGCTAGGTCTGGCAAGCATACGAATGGACACGTGGGCTGCTAACCCAACTATAATTGAGTACTATAAAGCATTCGGATTCAATTTCGTTGAGAATTACACTACTCCCGACAGTCCCGAGCTGCCTGTGCACAACAGAAACTTAGCATTAACACTGCTTGAATATAAGGTTTCGGAATCTGATGTGTAAAAACACGTGGTGTGCCGCCAAGAACATCGATAGAAATTAGATCCCTCAGGTCCCGCCGCACATTCATGCCAACCGCCGAAACAAAATCCGCGATATCAACACCCAACAACAGCATAAGTTATTTAGTTTTAGGAGGCGTTGAGTACTCCCATTTATAATGTGATCCATGAAAATAATCTTAATCTCTATCGTCGCATGGTTGACTCTGGCCATGAATGTTTCATCGGGGCAGAAACGGTCAGCGAACAACCCTCCGGCAAAGCCCAGGAATATTATCCTGATGATCGGCGATGGCATGGGCCTTACACAGATCTATGCAGGCATGACGGCCAACCACGGTTCGCTGAACCTGGAAAAATGCCGCCATATCGGATTCTCGAAGACGAACTCGGCCAATCGGTATATCACCGATTCAGCAGCAGGCGCAACAGCTTTGTCGACCGGCCACAAGACGAACAATGGTGCCGTAGGAGTGGATTCACTCGGGAAAGCCGTTCCCACCATCCTGGAAATTGCTGAACGAAACGGATTGTCAACCGGCCTGGTCGCAACGACCTATATCACCGACGCCACGCCTGCCTCGTTTATCGCCCATCAACCGGAAAGAGGAATGGGAGAAGAAATCGCGGCCGACTTTCTGAAAACCGACATTGACCTGTTCATCGGCGCCGGGCTTGAGCATTTCAACGATCGCGAGGATGGCCGGAACCTCATAACCGAGCTCAGGAAGAACAACTACCAAGTCTCGTTTGATATCGACTCAATATCGAGCATTCAACGGGGCAAAATCGCGGGATTTGTTTCCGACGACCGGTGGGAAGTGAGAGGCGACCAGTTGCTAAAATCTACGAAGACCGCGATCAACATTCTTAATCAGAATAGAAAGGGATTTTTTCTGATGGTTGAGGGATCACAAATCGATGACGGCGGTCACGCCAACAATACCAGCAGGGTCATTGATGAAATGCTGGACTTTGACAAAGTGATCGGCGAAGTACTCGCGTTTGCGGAGAAGGATGGAAACACGCTGGTGATTATTACCGCGGATCACGAGACCGGTGGGCTCACGATCATCGACGGCAGCCTGAAAACGGGAAGGGTAGAGGGGCGCTATTCGACGAAAGGTCACACGAGCGTGATGGTTCCCGTATTCGCCTTTGGGCCTGGTGCCGAAAGCTTCATGGGAATATACCATAACAACACTATCTTTTTCAAAATGATGGATGCTTTTCAATTTGCAGAAGTGAAATAAGTTGGAATCAGAAGTAACCAGGTAGGCCAACCTGCCAGATGACACAACATGATTTTCCAGTTTACAGCCTCTCCGCAGTTTGATTTTATTACACAGTTTGCTCGCCAAATAAAGGTTCCGGTAAGAGACAATGTTTTGGAAATACCCAAAAAGATGGGGAAAGGGTATGTCCGGAAAGTGGTGTTTGACGACAACTTCAGGTTACTGATACATCACTATACATTGAAAGAGGACTTGGTGGTTAAGCGTAATCCGGCGGTTGAAAGGAATGATTTGCGGAGCATATTTTTTTATAGCAATGAACAAGCCGTTGATTTAACATATAACGACGATAACAGTATTCCCTTTTCACGAGACAGTGATTCCGCTATCCAGGTTACCACCAACGATCTAAGTTCTGTCATTCGATTTCCAGCCCATACAGGTATTCAGTATATGGTGGTAGGTATTACTGCTTCTAAACTAAAGTCACTCTTGTCTATCGACAATCCGAATACTGCTATAAAGACTATTACCAATGAAGACGCCTCATTCTTGTTTTTTGAAAGTATGAATGCAGAAACGCGGTTACTTCTAAAAAACATTGCTCACACTGATATGAATGATGCGCTGAACCACTTTTATTTGCGGATTAAGGTACAAGAGCTTTTATATCTTCTTTTCAGCAGGCTTTCGGCACGGGAAAATTCCAATTATAGACGTATAAACAGTGCCGAGGCAGAGAGATTAATGATAGTCCGTAACGAAATACTGAATGATTTAAGTCGTCCGCCGGTGCTGAATGAATTAGCACAAATGGCTGGTATGGGTGAAACTAAATTGAAACAGCTCTTCAAACAAACTTTTGGCGAGACTATATATAATTACTTCCAGAAAGCAAGAATGGAAGAAGCCGCCTTTTTGCTGAAGCAGGCGAAATTATCTGTATCTGAAGCTGGTTATGAATTGGGCTTTTCCAACCTGAGTCATTTTAGCAGGTTATTTCAAAGACATTACGGGATCACTCCCAAGAAGTACACATCTGCCGGATAGGACTATTTGTTGGTCGTACTCAACTATTTTGACTGATCCATACCGCTCATCTTTGCTGTGTTAAAATTAAATGCGGTAAAGATGAAAAAGTTACTAACACCTTATGAAAAAGGCGGCCTCAAATTAAAAAACCATTTGGTAATGGCTCCGATGACCCGGAGCAGAGCCACTGATAATGTACCCAATGAACTAATGGCAACTTATTATGGGCAGCGCTCGGGTGCCGGATTGATCATAACCGAGGGAACTGCGCCAAGTCCGGAAGGCCTGGGTTATCCTCGTATTCCCGGTATTTATTCGGAAAAGCAAATCAAGGAATGGAAGAAGATAACAGATACAGTTCATCAACACGGTTCGACCATATTCGTGCAATTAATGCACACTGGTCGGATCGGCCATTCCGCAAATTTGCCCGACGGCTTCCAAATTGTAGGACCTTCGAATATCAAAGCGGCTGGTGAAATACACACTGATGCTTTAGGGAAGCAGGATCACTCAGAGCCCATTGCACTTTCCGAAGAGGGTATTGAGCGTGTAATCGAAAGTTTTGTCACTGCTGCAGAAAATGCGGTAATGGCAGGTTTTGATGGTATTGAACTCCACGCTGCCAACGGTTATTTATTAGAGCAGTTCCTAAACCCCAATGTAAACAACAGGACGGATGGTTATGGCGGAACGATTGAAAATCGCAGTCGCCTGATTATCGAAATCGCGACAAGGACAGCAGAGACTATTGGTAAAGAGAGAGTAGGTATTCGCCTTTCGCCTTTTTCTACATTGGGTGATTTGCAGCCCTATGACCAAACCGATGTCCACCAAACGTATGCTTACCTCAGTAGTGAACTCAACAGGGTGGGCATAGCCTACCTTCACATTTCAGTCAATCCGAATATTCCCGGGGAAACCCACGAGGCTATACGTTCGGCCTTTTCTAACACTATTATTTATTGCAATGGTCTTACTGCAGAAACGGCAGAAACTCTGCTCGAAGAGGGTCCGGCAGACCTTGTGGCTTTCGGTAGAAGTTTTCTTGCTAACCCGGATTTTGTAAAGCGTATTGAAAGAAATGCACCCCTGAATGATGTGAACTTTAAAGCCCTTTATACGCCTGATGCGGTTGGGTATATCGACTATCCGATCTTGGCGTAGTGAGGTTTGTTGTGGTCGTGATGGTTCACTGTTCCAGGCAGCAGCACGAGGCGACAAGCAGCGGAAACGAAACCGCCCTGATTTGTCGGGGCGGTTTCTTTAAGTCCATTTTCGTAATCCTGCGGGATTTATCGTGGGATCATATTTTATGAATGTTACGAACTAAGGGAAGCATTACAATGTGTTACGCAGTTAAATAATTCCTCTTTGTATTGTAATGTAACAAATAGTCTCTCTTGGAACCGGAGTCCAGGAATGATCGATTGATCAATGATTCAACAGCTGCTTGTCTTTCGAGAAAAGGAGCTAGCAGTTTTGTGCGCCTTGATTCAACGACACCAATTCGTTTTCCAAATTCCAAGAAATCCGCAGCGGATGCATGACCACTTTTTTTCCACGCAGCAGACTGAAAATTATCGGCAAATAATTTCTTTGATAATGCGAAATCGGTATCGTTAACGTGAATACGAGTATTAATGAGGTCATAAGCAGGACTCATTAAATAATCCCCGGATTCATTTTCCAATAATGAAAAATTCTTGAGATGAGCATCGCCATTCGAGAATGCGTAATTGAAAGCTACCAATACGAAATATTTTTCTGTCTCGATCCTCCACGCGGCAACATACTTTCGAAACAGGAGGCCCAGTTCTTCGTAGCTGTACTCATATTTAAAATCTGGCCCTGCGTTGTCTTTTGTTTTGCCGGCCAATGTGGCAAAGTCTTCCTTGCCCCATTTTGTTCCATCCGGCTTGACATCAAAGCGTTTCGTAATGTATGCTGGGGAACCGTCCTTGAAAAAGATCATGGCATTTTCGGCAACATTAATCCCATACACTTGTTTGGCAATCTGCATAGTCAAGTGCTCATTGGCTGGTACCTGGTCGACCTTTTTTAGATCCCGTGGAATGGGTTTTAAGATATAGGTTCCCTGTTCACCTTTGTTACTCAATCGCAGGTGGTTTTTTTCGAGAACCAGGCTCAGCTTTTCCTGAACGCCGGATATCGAGATTCTTTTTCGATTTTCCACGAATTGTTCAGTGACAGCTTCGTCTTTTTCAGGAGTGTCATA
>DASVCT010000056.1:0-8033 GCA_036381475.1 Cyclobacteriaceae bacterium | reverse complement strand
TTGGCTGTCATATGAAAGGTCCCCTCTTTCTGGTATGGTTGTGTGCGATGAGTTTTGAACTGAGTGCGCAGGCTTTGGAAATCACTGGCCTTCAGGATGCTTACAAGGGAACAGTCGGCGAAGTGGTGCGTGCGCCCCTACGTTTCATGAATCACTCGGACCGGGCCATCACGGTGTACCTGCGACAGTCCGGAGGACAGATCGGCACCTCCCAGAAGACTTATTTTTGCCGCGGGGGCAACTGCCTGAACCGGGCATCCCAGGACATGATACTCAAACTCGAACCGGGCCAGTCTGTAACCGACCTGGAGATAGTTCTGGAAGCAGGCCTTGTCCCGGGATTGAGCACGATGCGGTACACCGCCGTCAACCGAGCCAACCCTTCGGAAGTCATCGAGTTTGACCTCAATTTTATTGTCGAGGAACGTGAACGCGAGCCGACCATATACAATTCCCGCTATATCACCGTTCAGGACGTGTACCCGAATCCCGCAACGGACCATGCTTTTGTCGACTATCGTGTCCTGCAAGACCAGGTGGCGGCCCGCATTGTAGTGCACAGCGTACTGGGCAATACGATGGGAGAATACGAGCTGCCCAGCTTTGAAAGTCAGGCGAAAATTCTAACCGGAAACCTGAACCCGGGTATTTATTTTTACACACTTTATATTGATGGGGAGGCGGTCATGACCCGTAAGCTCGTCGTCAAGCGGTGATTTCCTGCCCGGATTACGCCTTTTTTGCCAGTTCAGGCATCGTTCTCAGTGAATCCCGGCACCCAATTTTGCGTTTTACAGTACCAGCCGGAACCACTATATTTGCGGGCTTATGCGTAAATTTTTCGGTTTTTCATTGGTAGTTGTGGCCCTGTCGCTGGCTGCCAGCTGTGGGCAATTCAGGAAAATTGAAAAGAATCCCGACTGGCGTGTCAAGTATGAGGGAGCTATGAACTATTACGAGAAGGGTGACTACTATAAGGCGGCCACGCTTTTCGATCAGATTCTTCCCATCGTTCGCGGCTTGCCCGAGGGCGAAAAGGTGCAATTTCGCCTGGCCTACTGCCAGTATTATCAAAAGCTGTACCTGCTGGCGTCCGAGCAGTTCAAGACCTTTTATGAAACCTATGGCCGTAGCCCGCTGGTGGAAGAAGCCCGTTTTATGAGCGCGTATTCCCTGTATGTACATTCACCGTCGTATAATCTGGATCAAAACAGCAGCGTTCAGGCGATGGCAGCCATGCAGGAGTTTCTGAACCGGTATCCGAACAGCAAGTTCGTCGACCAGGCCGTGAAAGCCATCGAGGATACGCAGCAAAAACTCGAACGCAAAGGGTTCGAAAATGCCCGGCAGTATTACAAGATGCGGAACTACAAAGCCGCGATCGTGGCGCTGGGGAACTTCAAGTTGAATTTTCCCGACTCGAAGTACCTGGAGGAGGCGCAGTACCTGATTGTCGCCTCACAGTATGAGCTCGCCGAACAAAGCATACTCAGCCGTCAGGAAGAACGATACAACGAGGTGATTGAGTATTATAAGGAGCTCGTCGACAAGTATCCTAACAGCGCCTTTCTACGGGACGCCGAAAAGATGTACACAGACAGCCTGCAAAAACTGAGTAAATTCAAAAGTCAAAATAATTCTTAATAATCAAGAAAACATATGGCCATTCAATCGTCAATTGTTACAAGAGACATCGACAAACTAGCAGCAGCCACGGGTAACATATACGAGACTGTCGTAATCATTTCCAAGCGCGCAAAGCAAATCGCCGTCAACCTCAAGGAGGAACTCAACAACAAACTGGCGGAATTTGCGACGACCGTCGATAACCTGGAAGAGGTGTTCGAAAACCGCGAGCAGATCGAGATCTCCAAGTTCTACGAGCGTATGCCCAAACCGACCAGCACGGCAACTGAAGAATTCCTGGAAGGTAAGCTGAACTACCGCTACCGCACGGAGCTGGACGAAGCACCGGAAAACTAAGGCCCACGGGCCCGTGAGCATGAGCGCTCTGGATGGCAGGAAGATCGTTCTCGGCATATGCGGAAGTATCGCCGCGTACAAGGCCGCTATGCTCACCCGGCTGCTGGTGAAGGCGGGGTGCTCGGTTCGGGTTGTGATGACCCGATCCGCCACCGACTTCGTCGCGCCGCTCACTTTTGCAACGCTCTCAAAGAATCCGGTCGTTCACGAATTCAAGCAAGACGACGACGGCAGCTGGAACAATCATGTCGAACTTGGCCTGTGGGCTGATGCATTGGTGGTCGCCCCATGCAGTGCCAATACACTCGCGAAGTTTGCACATGGGATCTGCGATAACCTTCTAACGGCTGTGTACCTCTCGGCACGATGCCCTGTATTCCTCGCCCCCGCGATGGATCTGGACATGCTGGCCCACCCCTCTACGCGCAACAACCTCGATCGTTTACAATCCTTTGGCAATCACCTGATCGATACGGGCTTTGGTGAGTTGGCCAGTGGACTCACAGGCGACGGCCGGATGGCAGAGCCCGAAGACATTGTCCGGTACCTTGAAGATGCCCTGTCGAAAGGAGGAAAACTTCACGGAAAGCGGGCTTTGGTTACCGCAGGTCCTACACACGAAGCCATCGATCCCGTACGCTACATCGGTAACCGCTCCTCCGGCAAAATGGGGTTCGCCATTGCAGAGCAATTGGCACGACTGGGAGCGAAAGTGAGCCTTATCACCGGCCCTACGGGTCTGCATACCAGCAACCCGGGAATTGACGTTACTCATGTAGTCTCGGCTGAGGAAATGTACAACGCCTGTATATCGGCCTTTCCGCAAACCGATATCGCGGTGTTGGCCGCCGCCGTCGCCGACTATAAGCCCGCAGTGCAGCACGATCAGAAGATGAAAAAGTCGGCCGATGCAACAACATTGCCTCTGGTGCCCACGAAAGACATCGCCGCCACGCTGGGGGAAATGAAAAAGAATGGACAATTTGTAGTGGGGTTCGCGCTGGAGACCGAAAACGAGAAAGCCAATGCCATAGGTAAGCTGGCAAGCAAGAACCTCGATATGATCGTGTTGAACTCGCTCCGCGACGAAGGAGCCGCGTTTGGTCACGATACCAACAAGGTGACGATCATCGACCGGAACCAGAACTCAGTCAGCCATGAACTAAAGAGTAAAAAAGAAGTTGCAGAAGACATCGTCAATGCTATCCTGGAAAAAATCGGTGGCTAGGCTAAGCTGGTTGCTCGCGCTGGCGCTTGTGCCCGGTATCGCATCGGCCCAGGAACTAAACTGCATTGTCAACATCAACGCAACACAGATCCCAACGTCCGATCGTGGCATTTTCGATGACATGAAGGCGTCGATCGAACAATTTATGAACGGCCGGAAGTGGACAAACGATGCTTTCAGGAATCATGAAAAAATTGACTGCAGTCTTCTGATCACCATCACCAAAATGCCGGCGATCGGCAACTTTAGCGCGTCGGTGCAAATACAATCCGCCAGACCGGTATTCAACACCAATTATTCGTCGCTGGTTTTCAATTTTGCCGACCGCGAATGGGAGTTTGAATACATTGAATCGCTACCGCTGGAGTACAACGACAATGCATTCACCAGCAACCTAACGTCGATGCTGGCTTTCTACGCCTATATTATACTCGGATTCGATTACGACACGTTCAGCGAACTGGGAGGAACACCCTATTTTCAGCGTGCCCTGATGGTCGTAAATAACGCCCAGCAGTCGCTCAGACCCGGCTGGCAGCAGCTGGGAAGCAACCGGAACCGGTATTGGCTCATTGAAAATATCATGAACCCGCAGATGCAGGAACTCCGAAAGGCGATGTACTCCTACCACCGCCTCGGCCTGGATGCGTTCACCGAAGACGCCGACAATAGCCGGCGCGTGATCCTGGAAGGGTTGCGCAAAATCCTCGAAATACGGGAGATCAATCCCAACGCCATCCTTATCGTGAGCTTCCTTGACGCCAAGTCGAAGGAAGTAGCCAACGTGTTCTCCGATGGCAACATACAGACCCGGAGGGAAGCGTACGATGTGATCACAACCATCGATCCAACGAACAATGCCCTGTACGCCAAAATCCTGCAAAACTAGTCTTTCAAATCGTCCGCTTTACTCCTATTTTTGACTGGTACCCGTCGACGTGAGCAAGAAGCAAATCAGGATTTGGGGCGCTGACGAGGTAAAAAAACAGCTGCCCGCTCTTAAGAACCGAAGCGTGAACCTGGTGCTGCGCAACAACACGGTCGTGTTCGGGATTTTGGATGAAGTTCGCGACGATCACGTCATCGTTTCGAACATGAGAAAGAAGAAAATGAGCGTTGCCCTCGACACGATTGTCGAGGCTTATACCGATATCGATCCCTGATGCTCAAGCGGCTTACCATAAAAAACTACGCGCTGATCCGCGCCCTGGAAATGGAGCCCGCGACGGGACTGAACGTCATTACCGGGGAAACCGGTGCGGGAAAATCCATCATGCTCGGAGCCATCGGGCTGCTGACCGGCAATCGCGCCGACACGAAAATCCTTTGGGATCCCAAACAGAAGTGCATAACAGAAGGCGTATTCGATGTTGCCCCCTACCGGATACACGAAGTCTTCGACCGCTACGAGCTCGACTATGAAGACCTGACCGTAATCCGGCGCGAGATCAGCCCGGCCGGAAAATCACGTGCCTTCATCAACGACACGCCGGTAACCCTCGACGTGATGCGGTTCATCGGTGGTCTGCTCCTCGACATTCACTCACAGCATGAGAACTATCTTTCGGGACAACTCGGCTTCCAACTGAATCTCATCGACACCTTTGCCGGGAATGAAAAGGTACGCAATGCCTATGCCATCAGGTGGACAGCATACGTCGACGCAAAAAAGCGTTACGAAACGCTATCGGAACAGGCGGCGACCATCCGGAAGGAGGAAGACTATATCCGCTTCCAACTCGACGAGCTTGTAAAAGCACAGTTGCAGGCGGACGAACAACCCACCCTCGAAGCAGAGTCGCAAGTGATGGATCACGCGACCGAAATTCGGGAAAAAGTGGCCCAGGCTGCAGGCCTGCTGAGTGAATCCGAGTATTCCGTCACCGATTCCCTCACTGCCGTGCGCAATCTGCTGCAAGGCATCTCCTCATACAGCGAAGCGTACGCGATGCTGCTTCAACGCCTGGATAGCCTGCGCATCGAGCTCGACGATATCGCCGGTGAGATCGATCGCATCGGCGAACAGGTCGAATTCGACCCGGACCGCGCGACGATGGTGAAAGAGCGCCTCGACTTGATCTACAGGCTCCAAAAAAAACACAACGTTCAGACCGTGGCTGAACTAATTCAAATTCAGGAGACCCTCCAACAGCAGGCCGACCAGGCAACGAATCTCGATGCAGAACTTGACGAGGCCAAAAACGAACTGGCAAAAGCCACCGAGACGCTTCGGGTACGGGCATCTGAACTGTCGGCAACACGCAAAAAAGTATTTACTGCGCTTACGAAAGAACTCACTGCATTACTTGCCGATCTTGGCATTCCTGCTGCCCGTCTGGAGATAGCCCACCGCGAGAAGGAACCGGATGCGTCAGGAAGTGATCATGTTGAGCTGTTGTTCAGCGCAAACAAGGGTATCGCCCCGCGTCCACTCGCGCAAGTCGCATCCGGCGGAGAGTTTTCCAGGCTTATGCTCTGCATAAAATACGTCCTCGCCGAACGGGCTGCAATTCCTACCCTGATCCTGGATGAAATCGACAGCGGCGTTTCCGGGGAAATCGCGATCAAGCTCGGCGCCATGATGAAACGCATGGCACGGCAACACCAGCTCATCGCCATCACCCACCTCCCACAGATCGCCGCACGCGGAACCGTTCACTACCACGTTTATAAAGACAATGCGTCGGAAAAAACATCGAGCAACATCCGCATGCTGAACGAAGATGAGCGCATTCTTGAAATCGCCGGCATGATCGGCGGCGAGAAGCCATCGGAAACGGCGATCGCTGGTGCGCGGGAGATGTTTAGTAGGCAGTAAGCAGTAGGCAGTAGGCAGTAGGCAGTAGGCAGGGGGAAATAGGGGAATAAGGAAATAGGGAAATAAGGGTGATTTTTGATTATCGATTATCGATTATCGATTTATACACCCACAAAACCCACTTTCAATCAACGATGACGTATTTGATTCTAAGTCAGAGACTCTTTTCATTGGCATCAAATCGAAAATCAAAAATCTAAAATCACTCATCACAAATCATAGCGGGGGCTGCACGGATTGCGGTTAAGGGTTGTCGACTATCGTTTACCCATCTTTGAATTCCACGCTGGTGCGCGCAGGACCCCTTTAGGGGATTAAGGGGCGTGGGAGGGATGACGAGGGAGATAAGGGAATAAGGAAATAAGGGAATAAGGGTATAGGGGTATAGGGGTATAGGGTATATAGGGGCAGCACGGAATGCGCTTACGTGATAGGTTAACGATTACGATTACTTGGTAATAAGGGAATAAGGAAATAGGGAAATAAGGGTGATTTTTGATTATCGATTATCGATTTATACACCCACAGAACCTACTTTCAATCAACGATGACGTATTTGATTCTAAGTCAGAGACTCTTTTCATTGGCATCAAATCGAAAATCGAAAATCAAAGATCACTAATCACAAATCATAGAGGGGGTCCACGACCGATTGCCTTTCGCTTCTTAGTCTCCCCTGCCTAACTGCAATCGCCACGTCTCATCATACCGCACCTCTCCGTCGTCGACCAGTTCACGGACTACGTCGATAAACAACTCATGGTCGTCTGGGGCGATGTGGTCTTCGAGTTCTTCGACGCTTAGCGTCCGTTCGCTCAACACGTGAAGGATTTCGGCGCGGAGGCCTTCCATCTGCCGGAGGTTGTCTTTCTTGCGGCGGGCCACGCAGACGTCGCATTTTCCGCAATCCGACGCATCCTCGTCGCCGAAATATTCCTGAATCAAAACCATTCTGCACACCGTAGTCGAGGTGACAAAAGATTGGATCGCCTTCGCTTTTGAGAGCGCGAGCTTACGGCGCTGGTCCAGGCGCTGATGATCGACGGGCAAACGGTCTGCGTCCTGGCGGGGAAGCAAGAATGTAACCTGCGGGTCATCCTTCGCCGGACGGTAACTCATCACGTGGAGTTCATCCAGACGCCGTAATGCATTCGATACTTCGCGCGCATTGGTCTTCAGCGAACGACCGATGAGGGCTTCAGAAACGCTCACGTATGAGGCAAAGAGCTCGCCACCATACATGCGCAATATGGTTTTTATCACTGGGTCGTAGGCCGGATTGGCTACCTGGAATTCATACAACTTCACGGCTTCTACGGGCACGTGCAACTGGGAGGGTGCATAGAAACTGTCGTTGAATTGGATCAACCCCTCCCCTTCGAGGGTTCGCAAAGCGTTGAATACCTCCTGCGGCGCCAGTCCAAACCGTGATGAAAACTGGTGAATGTCAAAGTCAAAGCTTTCACCCTCAGCGCTTCCCTGTGCGAGTTGATAGTAATTGGCAAGCGCCTGGTACACTTTCTTGAGATACTCTACGGGCGGATGCGCTCTCTCTACTTTTACTTCGAGTTCGGCAAGGTCCCCATCCTCATATATCACAGCTGCATAAGATCGGTGTCCGTCCCGGCCGGCCCTCCCTGCTTCCTGGTAATACGACTCGAGGTCTTCAGGCAAATCGAAATGCACTACAATCCGAACGTCCGCTTTATCGATGCCCATCCCAAAAGCATTCGTCGCTACTATTACCCTCGTGCTACCTGAAGTCCATGCTTCCTGTGCCCGGGTTCGCTCAGCATAGCTCATGCCGGCATGATACCAGGTAGATTTGATGCCTTTTCCCGCGAGCAGCATCGCAAGCTCCTTTGTCGCCCTCCTCGATCGCACGTATACGATCGCCGGGCCATTGACCCTTCCAAGTATATCGAGGAGCTTGCGGATTTTGTCGTCGGACTTTCGCACGACGATGGAGAGATTGTCTCGCGCGAAGGTCCGTTTGAACACCGT
>DASVCT010000055.1:0-11483 GCA_036381475.1 Cyclobacteriaceae bacterium | reverse complement strand
CGACTGCTCCACATAATCCTGGACCATCTTGTCATCATTCTCGGTCCAATCACAGGAAATGACAAGCTGCGGAATGCCGTACTTATCTTTCAGGGTCTCGTGCAGGCGCACATGATTCTTTTCAATGGGAACCACCTCGCCCATCATCCAGCTGCTGATATGCCAGTGACCCAATTTGGGGTGAAGCAGGCTTTCGCGAAGTTGGTCGCCGATCAGGGACGTATCGGATGAAGAACCCCTTCCCCCTCCTATTCCTATCGCATAGCCCCTCAGAAAATCGGTCTCCTGTTTTCGCAGATTCCGGAAACGGGGAATGTAGCTGTTACTGGGATTCCTTCCGTCGGTCCGCTTATCCTGGAAGCCTTCGTACGTGGCATTGGCCTTACCGCGATAGTTATGCCAGGAAACGTACTTGCCCAGCAGACCACTGTCGTTGCCCAACCCGTTCGGGAACCTCGATGAAGTGGAGTTCAGGAGGATAGCATTGCTGTTGAGCGCGGAGGCGTTTACGAAAATAACGGTCGCGTAAAACTCCATAACCTCTTTCGAGTGCCGGTCGATAACACGCACACCTGTCGCCTTTCCCTTCCTGTCGTCGTAGATGACGGAGTGCACTACAGAATCCGGCCTGATGGTAAGATTATTGGTCTTCATCGCCCAGGGAATCGTCGACGCGTTGCTGCTGAAATAGGCGCCGTAGACACAGCCCCTGTTGCACATCGTCTGATTCTGACACTTGGCGCGTCCTTGTTGTGTGTGGATGGGCTGAGGGTCAGTGATGTGGGCGCAGCGTGCCTGAATAAGGTGCCGGTCCTTATAGTTCTTTGCGAGGCTCTCCTGAAAGTATTTTTCAATACAACTCATTTCAAATCCCGGCATGCATTCGCTGTCGGGAAGTTCGGGTAGACCATCCTTATTGCCCGCAATGCCCGCAAACTTCTCAACATGCGCATACCAGGGCTCCAGGTCTTTATAGCGAATGGGCCAGTCAACCGCAAAGCCATCGCGTGCCGGTCCCTCAAAATCGAAATCGCTCCATCGTTGTGTTTGTCGTGCCCAGAGCAGGGATTTTCCTCCAACGTGATATCCACGAAACCATCGGAAAGGTTTTTCCTGGATGTATGGTTGTTCGTCTTCCTTCAGTGCCCAGTGCAGCGTTGCCTCGTTCAGGTAGCGACCGCCGCCATAGCCCACTCTCTTGTCGAGTGGAACAGTTCCCCGAAACTCAAACTGCCAGGGCGCCTTGGATGCCGTGGGATAGTCCTTGATGTGTTTGACATCCCGTCCTCTTTCCAGAACGAGCGTCTTCAGTCCGTGATCGCAAAGTTCCTTGGCCGCCCATCCGCCAGAGGCGCCGGAACCGATTACGATAGCATCATACGTCCGTTTCTTGATGGAGTCGATAACGAGATTAGCCATAGACTCAGGAGTTTACATCTACGCAGCCATAGTAGTGGCCGGGCGCAACTTTGTAATTGTGATAGCCCACCATTACCTCCTTGGAGGTCCTGAAACCGCGGATCGTTTCCGACTTGACGAGATCGAAAAATTCTTTCTTTTCATTTTCATCGGAATCGGCAAAGCTCAGCAGCATTTCCGTCCGCTGATTCGGATCACATGCAGCAAAGGACTTTCCGTGGGTGCGCTGGGCAACGGCATCGAGCGCGCTCAGCTGCTTTTTCAGATTGTCCTGAACGTCTTTCTCATAGCATCGGTCGAAGAGCGCTACGAGAAACTTGTCGACGCCGACAGACAGCGCGCCGATGCTGTCACCCGGCGGTATGATTGTGTCAGCAACAGCGGTAAGCACATCCTGCTCCGTCACGTCGAACACCGACAAACCGGCTGGTAAAGTTTCCACGCTCCAGCTTTCCGCCCACGATGGCAGGGCTATCAATCCGGCTGACGCCGCCATAAGGGTTCGGATAGATTCCCTTCGATTCATAATAAGATGGGTTGGTGCTACCGTTCACCAAGATAGGCAAATGTCACTGATGGTAGTCGCATTTATGATAAATGGACGAATCCTGTCGTGTGCGCTCTGGGCAGCCCGCTGATTCGTTAGTCTCCCAGGGCAAAAGCTAAAATCTTGCCCGACGGTGCCTCCCGGTTTCCTGACACGGCAATCACGACATATTGCCGTCCGTCGCAGAAGTACGTTGCAGGGGTCGCATAACCCGGGCCAGGGAGTTCTGTTTCCCAAAGTACCTCACCAGAGGTCTTGTCAAAGGCCCGGAACTTGTTGTCGCGGGTCGCTGCGATAAACACAAGTCCCCCCGCAGTCACCATCGGTCCGCCCCAATTTTCAGTGCCTGTTTCCGGTTCGCCGGGCCGTTGCTGGTCCGGGTAGTTTCCAAGAGGTCGTCTCCATAGATACTCACCTGTATTGAGATCGATGGCGTTGAGCGTGCCCCACGGCGGCTTGATGGCAGGTGTCCGACCCGGTCCGCTAAAGTGTCCGTAGGCAGTAGTGTTCAGGTATTGGGTTGTCGTATCTTCTTCGACGGATGCGCTATGCGATGACGATTTCGCTCTTATGTCGAAGAGGTAGGCGATTATGGCCTCGCGGTTTCCTTCGAGAAAAGCGGAAAAGGCGGGCATCCTTCCGGAGCCGTTTTCAATCACAGCCAATACCTGTTCTTTGGAGAGGCGATTCGAGATATCCAGAAGACTGGGATAGAGCGGCTCCTGCCCTGCCCGTTCCGGTCCATGGCACGAGGAACAATGATGCGTATAGAAGAGTCGGCCACGTTCATAAGCAGATGTGCCTCTTTCCGTCGTGTTCTTCCTCACGCGTTCGACGCGCGCCACCTCGGGCGACTCATTGGCATTGATGTAGAGTACCGACGATTCCGGATCATAGGCAGCGCCACCCCATTCTGCACCACCGCGTGTCCCGGGCAACATAAGCGCGCCGCGTGGATCCGGTGGTGTGAAGAGCCCTTCATACCGCAGCGCCGAAAGCGCGCGGGCGAGCGAATCACGGAAATGAGGTGTCATGTCATTAAGTTCTTCTTCCCTCATGTTTTGTCGCGCATACGGTTCCGGAGACACCGGGAATGGTTGTGTCGGCCAGGCTTCTTCACCCGGAATATGCGATGCCGGTACAGGGCGCTCCTCGATAGGGAACACCGGTTCACCAGTTTCGCGGTCGAGGACATACAGAAAGCCCGTCTTCGACGTAAGTGCAACGGCATCAATGACCTTTCCATCGCGATGCAGTGCGACCAGGTTGGCCGGCGCTGGCAAATCGTAATCCCACAAATCGTGATGCACCGTTTGGAAATACCACAGAAGTTTTCCGGTGGATGCGTCAAGTGCGACGAGCGAGTTGCCATACAGGTTTTGTCCTTTTCGGTCGGCGCCGTAGAAATCGTACGTCGGTGAACCCAGTGGGGCGTATACGATGCCGCGCTGCTCGTCAAGACTCATCCCGCCCCAGTTGTTGGCACCGCCGACGTACTTCCAGGCATCCGGTGGCCAGGTTTCATATCCTGGTTCGCCGGGATGCGGTATGGTGTGAAATATCCATGTACGTTCCCCGGTCCGGACGTCATACGCGCGGATATGACCCGGTGCTGCGTCATACATCTCAGAAACCTCGCCTCCGATAATAAAAAGATCCTTCCAGATAATTCCCGGCGAAGTAGGGATGACCCATACTTCCTCCTTTTCCGTATCGAGGCCTTGATTCAAATCGACGCGACCACCGTCGCCAAACGACGTAATGGCCTCCCCTGTTAACGCATTTACTGCATACAGGAAATGATCCGCGGTGAACAGAATGCGTTTGTCACGGCCGCTTTCCCAATACGTCACGCCCCTGCAGATCCCTCCTCCCCGTTCGCCGTGGAACGGATCGACTGACCAGAGTTGTTCGCCCGACCGGGCATCGATGGCGTATACATGGTGTCGCGCCGACGCTGCGTACAGGATCGTATCAATGATGATAGGATTGCATTCGTATTTCCCCAAGCGCATGCCCGGCGACGCGTCAGCCGGATCGAATGTCCAGGCTACCTCGAGTTGGCCAACGTTGTTTCTGTCAATCTGCCGCAATGAGGAGTAGCTGGTACTTGCTGCGTCGGACTTGTAGGAACGCCAGTTTTTCCCGACGTTATCGGGACCTGCCCCGACGTTGTCGGGGGGAGAACTACAAGACCAGACGGCTCCCGTCAGCAGACAAAGACAAAGGGCATGGCCCGGGATGCGGCGCAACGTGAAGTACATATTTCCAAATCCTCAGTCTTCTCTAATTCCTGGCTTGCATTCCGGACTTCAACGAGGAAAGGAATTCGATCACATCGCGAATTTCCCGCCGCGAAAGCAACGTGCCCATGGGTGGCATGCTCGACGGCAGGTTTTCCCTTTTACTGATACGGGATTGGGCAACAACCAGCGGCTCTGCATCGGATGTCTTAAGGACCAACTCATCGTCGCGTTCCTCCACAAGCGTACCGGATACAGTCTGTCCATCCGCGAGTGTCAGTGTAACCATTCCGTATCCAGGAGCAATTCGTGCACTCGGCTCCACAAGCGCCTGGAGAAGTTGCTCACGTGTGAGCCTGTCGCCAATGGTTGTCAGCGGGGGTCCTACTTCGGCGCCGCTAGCGCCAACTGTGTGACACCGGGCGCATTGTGCCGTCTCGTTTCTAAGGAAAATCATTCGTCCACGTCGCGCATCTCCGCCGAACAGGGTTTCGCTGAATGCGGCGACACCGGTTGTAGCGGATGATCTCAGGGGAGATGCTTTGCTGATCAGCTGTTGTGAGCCGGTTGAATCGACTGCTTCAAGCAAGTCGAGCGTAACGCCAGGAGAAAGTTGCTTGTTTACCGCACGTTGGATCAGCGGTTCCAGAACTTGTGCGCTCTTCGACGTATCCATTGAACCAAGAACGCGAAGCAACTCCTGTTGTTCCTTGAGCGTGCCTTGCCGGAACACGGCGCGGGCAACGGCCTGAAGATTTTCAACCGACATGTCCACGTCGTTCAGCAGGCCGAGCGCCGCGGTACGGACTGAACCATCTTTATCTTCCATAGCAAGCCTCACCGCGTCTTGAAGGCCTTTGTATTTGAGTTGGTGCAGGGATTGCAATGCAGCTACGCGAATGGGCGCCGACGCATTTCGTCGAAGCATGGCGAACAGCTCATCTTCGTACCCCTGAATGCCAAGCGCGCCTATCATTTTTGCGGCGGCGATGGCCACCTCTTCTTCGTTGCTCTTGAGCAAGGCACCTGCCGGTTCGCTTACCTTCGCGATGACTTCGGCAGGGTCGCGTTTGATCACACCGCGATATCTTCCGTCGACACGGTCAGTCACGGACGGTTCCGGCCAGCTCGCCAGGGTCGCCAGCGCTTCCGCACGCATCTCCGCAGGCGCATTCTCACGCTGGGTAAAGGCCACCAGGGTTTCGAGTTCTTTAGTGCCACCCACCCGGAGGCATGCGTTGATGGCGCGCCGCAACAGCGGCTCAGAAGTAAAGCGGGGATCATTCAACGTTGCCGCAAGCGCGGGCAACGCAGCCTCGATCGACCAGTCGTCGTTGATGGCCCGTGCCGCTTCAGTTACAATGTATTCATCCTCGTCTTTCAGGAACAGCGCAACCTGGTCGCTGGCAAGACGGCGAAGCACGAGTACCGCAGCGATTCTAAGAGAGCGGCTGGGGTGGTCGGCGAGCTCAGCAATGGGTTTGACAAATCCTATCCTCGATAGAGCAAGTACACCAGCGTGTCGGATATAAACGTCGCGGTCGTGGTTATCATCGATCATCCTCAGCAGTGGCTCGGTGGCGGGAGCATATGCAATACGTCCCAGTGCCTGAGCGGCGAAGAACTTCACCCGTGCATTTTCATGCAACAGAAGTGGGATGAGCGATTCACCCGCTTTTTCATATTTCACATCGCCAAGAACCTTTGCGGCCTGGGCAACGATTTCCGGATCGGAGTCACTCAGCAATTCGACCAGGTCATTGCCGTATTCGGTGTTCTCGCGCGCCATCTGCCCGATGCCCCAGATAGCATGTATTCTCGCCAGCTGATTATTGGTTTGTTGAATTGCTTTCAGGAATGCGTCGTGTCCCTTCCTGCCCCGCGTCGCAAGCTCAAACTGGGCCTTCTGCCGGATTCGCATGTCACCATAAAAGAGCAGATTGTATAACTCGTCATCCGATTGGTTTGCGTAATCGAGCGCCATGAGTCTTTTTGTCTCTTCGCGTTGGGCTGCGAGGTCGTTCTTATCGGGAGCGACATCAATTTTCCATACCCTGCCGTAATTTTTCGTGCCCCACCCATTGACCCAATCAGCAACATAAAGTGCCCCATCCGGACCGAAGCGTATCCCTGTAGGGAGGATGCCACTGACCACGTCAACTTCATTCTTCAGTTTAAACGAGGCTCCGTCCGGCTCAAGCCGGAATGCCCAAATGTGCGAGCGTGTAGGATTACCCACGAACTCTACCAGGAAAAATGTGTTCTTCCACTCCGACCCCAGGGCCGTGCCTGGATTGTACGCCATGCCCGCAGGCCCATTGTGATAATTTATGATCGGAGGAATGATGTAGGCTGCCTGCCCCTCCCATCGTGGTTTAAAGAGCTCTTCATCCATCCAGACCTTGTAAGTGTTGTTCTTTGGATCCGTATATTTTCCGTACTGCCAGTTGGATCGCCATCCTGCGTCGTGTCCATCTACGATGTAGACCAGTCGCTCGCTCTCCCCGGGATGGTCGCCGTCATTGTCCGAAGAAATAATGTTGCCGTATTCGTCGAACACGAACTCGTGCGTATTGCGCAGCCCTGCAGCAAACACTTCGAAATCGCTGCCATCAGGATTTGAGCGAACGATGATGCCCTGGTTGGGATACTTAAACTGTCTTCCGTCGGCCGTGGTGATGTTAGCCCCGATGTCGCCGATGCCCCAGTATATCTTGCCGTCCGGGCCTTCGATTACGCCCGACATGCCGTGACCACTGAAACCGATGTGTACGGCGTAGCCATGACTGATGGATACCTTTTTGTCCAGCACGCCGTCGTCGTTGGTATCCCAAAGGCGCCAGAGATCAGGTCCTACACCGACAAAGACGTCCTCATCGCGAACAAGCAGTCCGCCGGCAACGTCGGTGATTTCTTCATTGAAGTCCTTGAGAATTCGCTCTGAAATATCGGCTTTGCCGTTACCATCCACGTCCGTCAGCCTCCAGACTTCCTCCTGTTCCACCGCCAGGTCGTGCCAGTCATGCGAACCATCGCCATTCAAATCTTTCAGCCACTCATTTTCCTTGCTCTTTTCAGGGGCAAAGGTGCTGTGAAGAAAAGCGCGACGATCTTCTACGGACTGCAAAGCGATAGACGGCGTCATCCAGTGCCGGTACCCCCGGATGTCGAACTCGGAATTTTTTTGACGGTTGGTGCGTGTAAGGTAGACGCGACCGATATCGTCGACGGACAGCGCTATGGGATCGGGTGCAAGCGAATCGGAAGCCCAAAGATCGATGGTTAGACCCGGTGCAAGTTCAATAGCGAGGCTTTCCTTTACCGCTTTCGCAATTTCCTCTTCCTTGGCTGGATCAGCGTGAATCGTTACTGGCGTTTGTTTTGGAACACGGTTACAGGATATGACCACCGGCCACACGATCAGTAGCCGGATAAGCAGACTGCGGAAGTTCATGTCAAAATGATTCAAGTGCAAACCAAGGAACAAAGTGACAATTATAGGCAAACGGCGCAAGGGAAAAAACACGAGCCCGAACCCGCCGAAGCCTTACCGGTCCACTTCACCGAGGACAATGTCGATAGAGCCCAGGATCGCGATCAGATCGGCAACCAGCACACCCCGGGCAAGTTCCGGCAGCACCGAAAGATTTACAAAGCTTGCTGAACGGCATTTGCATCGGAACGGAACGTCACTGCGACCGTCAGCGCGGAAAAAGAAACCAAGCTCCCCCTTGGGCATTTCACCGCGAATGTAAAAGTCCTGCCGGGCGGGCCGTATCTTTTTTGGAACCATGGCCTGCGGGTCGAAGTCACGAGTTCGCTTGTGATCCGACAAAAGACGGTCGATACATTGGTCCACGATAGACAGCGACTGATAGATTTCCTCCAGTCTCACCCACGTGCGATCCCAGCAGTCTCCTACAGTTCCCATTTTTCCCTCGCCTATGGGAACGGAAAATTCCAATTCCGGGTAAACGGAGTAGGCGTCGACCTTCCGGAGATCGAAACGCAAACCCGATGCACGAAGCATCGGACCAGTAACCCCACAGTTGATCGCGAGATCGAGCGGCAGCACACCCACCTTGGCTGTACGATCGACAAAGATCTTGTTATCGACGAGGACGATCTCGAGTTCTTTGAGTTTGGGCCGGAAATACCGGACAAACTCACGGCATCGTTCCTCGAAGCCAATAGGCAGATCGTAATACAGTCCTCCGATCCAGATGTAGTTATACAGAAGCCGGGCGCCAGAGGCCCATTCGAGCAGACGGAGAATATGTTCCCGGTCGCGCATGATCCAGAAGAAGGGCGTGAACGAGCCGGTGTCCATACCGTAGGCGCCGATGGCGATCAGGTGAGAAGCGATCCGGTTGAGTTCGGCGACCAGGACGCGGATGTACTCTACGCGTTTGGGAATCTGTTCAGCGATGCCGAGCATGCGTTCCACACCCATGGCGTAGATGTGCTCGTTGTTCATGGCCGTTACATAATCGCAGCGGTCGACGAAAGGAATGATCTGGTTGTACGGCAGGTTTTCCGCGTGTTTCTCAAAGCAACGGTGAAGGTAGCCGATGTGAGGCACAACCTCTCTCACGATCTCTCCTTCGAGTAGCACTTCAAGTCGCAGCACCCCATGCGTGGATGGATGCTGTGGCCCAAGGTTGATGATCATTTCCTCAGCCCTCAGGTCCTCCGCCCTTAAGGCATTGGGTTCTGAACTCAGCAGGTTCCCTTCTTCAAATTGATACTGTACTTTTTTCAAGGGATGATCTGTCTCCTGTTATTGCTAATACTCAACTTTGACGCCGCGATAATACTCCTGGTGACGGCAATCCTTTCGGAGGGGATAGCCCTCCCAGTCGGCAGGAAGCAAGATCCTGCGCAGGTCGGGATGGCCGGTGAACCGGATTCCGAAAAGGTCATAGGCTTCCCGTTCATGCCAGTTCGCAGTGCGGTACACCGATGTGACGGATGGCACCTCGGGGTTGTCGCGCGGAACGATCACCCGAAGCATTAAGTGCGTGTGGAAAGGTATCGAGTATAAATTGTAGATCACTTCCATGGTCCCGGCTTCAGGGCCGTTGTCAAGGCCTGTAAGGCAGGAGAGCATGTCGAAATAACAGTCGGGATCGCTCAGGAGAAATTCAGATACCTCACGGATATATGGAGCTTCGACAACGATTGTGCCTGGAGTATCGCCGGGTTGAAGGTGATCACTCCACACCGCGCGAAGCTTTGCCACGAGGTTGTTAAATTCAGCCATGTACTGTCGTTTCACTTACGAGTTTCTCCAACGCTTTCGGTGCTACGAGGCTTTCGGAGCGGATCTTCTCCTGCAGTTTCAGAAAACCACCGATTAGAGCCTCAGGCCGCGGCGGGCACCCGGGAACGTAGACGTCGACGGGAATAATGCGGTCCACGCCTTTCACCACGTGATAACCATGCTGCCAGTAAGGTCCCCCACAGTTGGAACAAGAACCCATCGAGATTACATACCGGGGTTCGGCCATTTGTTCATAAAGCCTCCTGATGCGGTCTGCCATTTTGAAGGTCACCGTGCCTGCGACGATCATCACGTCGGCCTGTCTCGGTGACGCGCGTGGGGCCATCCCGAAGCGGTCCATGTCGTACACAGTGGTTCCGGTGACCATAAACTCAAACGCGCAGCACGCGATGCCAAACGTCATGGGAAACATAGACGAAAGGCGCGCCCAATTAATAAGATCGTCGAGCGCCGCCACGATAACGCCTCCTTCTTCAAATCTTCTGTCGAGCAGCCCTTTCATATATCCGGGTTAGGGTTCACGAAGCCCCGTTGTCATCGAAATCGGTCATACATCCTTTTAGGAACCGGGGACTTATATTCGGTCGGGCGTGGATCGGGCTTTACCCAGTCGAGATAACCTTTGACCCAGGCCCAGACTAATCCCAGCGCCAGGACAAAAATAAAGAGGATCATCTCAACGAGTGAAATCCAGCCCCATAAGCCATTGGTTTGTTCTATCAGGTCGGCGCGACTGAAAACGGTTGCCCACGGAAACAGCAGCACGAGCTCGACTTCAAACAGGATGAAGATCAGCGCAATGATATAAAACCGGGCGTTGAATTGTCCCCACGAGACGCCGACTGGTTCTTCGCCGCTCTCATACGACGACCGCTTTTCTACGTTGGGTCGATGCGGGCGTGCCAGCCGCGAGATCAGCAGGCTGACGATGATGAACAGCGCACCTCCGACAATGAACACCAACACGTGCGCAAATCCTGAGAGATATTCCTCCTGATGCATGGACAAATATACAACTCTGCACGCCGACGGCAGGTCTGTTCCGGTGCTTTCGTCGATAAACGTTATTTTTTAGGGAGGTATTCAGAAAGCACCTTTTTCCAAATCTGATAACCTTTGGCGTTCATGTGCAGGTTATCGTCACGAAAAATGTCTTTCTGCACGTTGCCGTTCTTATCCAGCGCGGGCGTCCAGACGTCGGCAAATTCCGTATTCGGTTCTTCTTCAGCATATTTTCGCAGCGCCTCGTTGACGGATTCATAAGTCTCCTTCAAATGCCAGCGCGCTACGCTGGGCTTTGGCGAAATGAACACCACGGGAGTGTCACCCAACTTCGAGCGGATCAGGTCGCGCAGCTTTCGCGCATTGGCAAGCACCTTTTCTGTTCCGTCACCCTGCATGATGTCGTTGTCGCCTTCATAGATAAAGATCATTGAAGGGTTGTAGGGCATGATCACCCGTTCGGCATAATACAAAAGGTCCGAAAAGTTTGAGCCACCGAACCCGCGGTTCAGCACGCGGTGTTCCGGAAAATACGATGGGAGGTCTTTCCACATCGCTATCGAAGAGCTGCCGACGAAAAGCACCGCTCCCGGCGCCGGGGGATTTGCGCGATCCGCCCGCTCAAATCCACGGATGGTCTCCTCCCAACGCTTTGGACCCTCATTCTGGGCCCACAGGGGGACCGTCAGAAGGCTCAACAGGGTTATGATGCTGATTTGGAGTGTGGGGAATGTTCTGGACTTCATAGGGAAATGGGAAATAAGGAAATAAGGAAATAAGGAAATAGGGAAATAGGGAAATAAGGAAATAGGTATAGGGTATAGGGTATAGGGGTATAGGGTATATAGGTACATAGGGGGCGCACAGATTAACGTTAGGGGTTACGGATTACTTCTTACCTACTATTACTCACCGATTACCGATTGCTTGATTGCTGATTACCGGTTACTCCAAGCTTTCTCCCCACGGCCCTCGTCATTTCTCCATC
>DASVCT010000054.1:0-7292 GCA_036381475.1 Cyclobacteriaceae bacterium | reverse complement strand
CTATTACGTACAGGATGGGTCCTACCTGCGGCTCAAGAACGTGATCCTGGGATATACATTACCAGCGTCTATCGTCGAACGACTGGGTATCAGTCAACTCAGGGTCTATGCACAGGCATCGAATCCCTTGACCTTCACCGGCTATGACGGCCTCGATCCGGAAGTATCGGGAACGGATATGGCGAAGTACGCTGCCTACCCACAATATATGCTGGGCGTCAACCTCACCTTCTAACCGCACATGAAGAAAGCATTAAAGAACACGAAAATGACAACTCTGACGAATAAAAGTATAGGAGGGATCGCAATCCTGGTCTTGAGTATTGTCCTCGCGTCATGCGATGATTTCCTGGAAATACAACCCAAGGGATCCCTTAGCGAAAATGTCCTCTCTAATGAACAGGGCGTAAGGGCGCTCCTCATCGGAGCTTATGGTGCGCTGGACGGTGTGGCCGGCGATCCCTGGCGGGATTCGCCTGACAACTGGATCTACGGGAGTGTTGCCGGAGGCGATGCGCACAAGGGGAGTCACCCCAACGATCAACGACAGATCTTCACGATCGGCACCGGGCAGGCTACACCCACCACATCTTTTCTGAACGACAAGTGGAGGACATTGTACGAAGGTGTTTCGCGTGCCAACGCTGTACTGAAAATCCTGGGCGATGTCACTGACATGGACGAAAGCGCAAAAACGTCGGCTGCTGCCGAGGCCCGCTTTCTGAGAGGTCACTACTATTTCGAACTGAAGAAAATGTTTAACATGGTTCCGTGGATCGACGAAAATACCACGGATTACAAGACGCCGAATGACCGTGATATCTGGCCTGATATCGAAGCGGACTTTCAGTTCGCGATGGATAACCTTCCGGCTGTCCAGTCAGAAGTGGGCAGGGTAAACAAGTGGGCGGCAGCGTCCTATCTCGCGAAGGCGTATTTGTATCAACAGAAATGGTCGGAAGCCAAATCGCTGTTCGATGATATCATTGCCAATGGTGTTACGTCGGAAGGTATTCCCTATGATTTGAACGATCACTTCCGGGACAACTTTGAACCTGCTGCGGAAAAGGGCAATCCGGAAGCTGTGTTCGTCATCCAACAGGTTGGTGACGAAGGAATCGGCGACATTCCCAATTCCAACGCAGGACAACGCCTCAACTATCCCTATAACAGTCCGTTCCTCTGTTGCGGCTTCTATCAACCTACCCAGGACCTGGTGAATTCGTATCGCACCGATGCCACAGGGTTACCGTTACCCGACGCTTACAATGATGCCATGGTATCCAACGATATGAACATCGCCAGTACAGAACACTTCGATCCCTACGCCGGAAATCTTGACCCGAGATTGGACTGGACCGTTGGCAGGCGCGGCGTTCCCTTCCTCGACTGGGGACCGCACCCAGGTGAGCGATGGGTTCGCGACCAGGTTTCAAGTGGTCCCTATTCGGCAAAAAAGAATGTGTACTGGCAAGCACGGCAGGGTGAAGACGCAGTGCTCACCTGGTCGCCGGGAACTGCAATAAATGTCAATGTGATCCGCTTTGCCGACGTGCTGTTGATGGCCGCCGAGGCCGAGGTTGAACTCAATAACCTCGACGCAGCCCGGCAACTAGTGAATCGGGTGCGCAGTCGCGTCACCGACTCCGATGGTTGGACAACCAACGATCTCAACCAGGCCTACGCCGCAGCTGTTGTTGACAGTGAGCCCGCAATGCTGAATTCCGGGGCTTCGCCCGGGCAATGGGTGGTCCGAACTGACCTGGGATCTACCTTCGTCCTGTTGAATGGCGATCCCACCAACCTTAGCAACTGGCAGGAATACACCGACCCCGCAAGCAATTATGTGGTCGATGTTTATCCTGCCGGCCATGTCGCCTTTCAAACCCAGGCTGCCGCGCGCGAGGCCGTGCATTTCGAACGGAAGATCGAACTCGCGATGGAAGGGCATCGCTTCTTCGACCTGGTCCGCTGGGGAGAAGCGAACGAAAAGTTGAACGCGTTCTTTGATTACGAAAGTACGTTGATCCCAACCATTGGGGTGGGCAGCTTTACGACCGGCAAAAATGAATATTATCCAATCCCTCAGAATCAGATCGACCTGAGCACCGTAAATGGAGAACCTACACTGCAACAAAACCCGGGATACAACTAAATAACCATAGCAAGCCAGGCAGTTCGCTCGAACTGCCCGGCTTTTTTATTCAGAAGGAATCCGTTTAACGATTTGCTATGCATTCCAATTGCCCGTTCAGACAAAGGTCAATGAGGTTCTTGATCGTGTTGGTCCTTGCGTCTGCACTCGTATCTAACCAGGTATCCGCCCAGGGGCCTGCCGATCCGTATGTTGTGGAAAATGAGCAGGTGAAGATTACCGCAGACAGAGACAAGCCTGTAATCCGGGAATACGTGTTAAAGGAAAATGAGGCTGTTCTCCAGGGAAATATAAGAGGCGTTTTGCCGGAAGTCCTCGTTTACGAGGGCGCGACCGCCGTAGAGAGCAACGCGACAAAGGTATCGTATCATTCGAGGAAGACCGGTAACAACTATGATATATCTTACCATGCCACGGTCACGGTCCAAGATCGGCCAGCAGTGGAATTCGACCTGGTTTATTCCCTGCGGGGTCCGTCCTTGGTCATCGAATTCGGGAACGTGACCGAACATGAAAATTTTTACTTGATACACGTCATTCTTCCGGATCTGGTTACCGTAGGCGGTAATGACAATGGTCCGAAGTTGGCCATACCGGCGGAGGCCGGAAGGCTGGTCGATGTGCCGCGAGCTTCAAACAGGCGTTATGAATACGAGATCGACTGGCTAAACGCAATTTTGTCGGCATTTGCCTATCATTCCGGGGCCATTGGTGTCATGGACACAAAGTCCATCGAGAACCATAGCATCGTCACTGTCTACGAGGACGGCGGCAGGAAATACGGAACGCTGGGAATGAAACTGATGCATCGATTGAAAGAATATGATCTTCAGGAATTCTGGCCCATCATTCCGGCAACGGATCCAAAGTACCTTCTTAAGGTTCAGTCTTCCTGCACCGCAACCGTTACGGTAGCCGGCGACTACGACAAAGACGGAGAAGTGTCCTGGGTGGATGGTACGAAAGTAGTGCGCGATAAAATTTATGCCGTGCCTAACCCGTTCTACGCCGACAAGTATACGGCTAAGATCTTCATCGATCGTCCGGGTGACAAAACATACCTGACCTTTGACGCTATCCTGGATCGTGTAAAAACCTTCGCCAACCAAACCGATTCGGCCGCGCGTATCATCTACCTGGCCGGATGGCAGTATGAAGGGCACGATTCAGGATATCCGTCTGTCGACAAAGTGAACCAAAGACTCGGGGGCTTTGACGGCCTGGTTCACCTGATCGCCGAAGCGAGAAAGTACAACACGATCATTTCATTCCACGACAACTATGACGATGCCTACAAGGAACACCCAGGATGGGATCCAGATGTCATCTGCCGCGACCCGCAGGGCAACCTTATGAAGGGTGGTCAATGGGCTGGCGGCCTACAGTCGTACCTCATCAGCAGCTACAAGTATGCGATGAAGTCGGGACTGAACCGGGTACGATCCACACTGAAAAAATATCCGGTTCGCGACACGTACCATCTCGATGTGTTGGCCGGCGGATATAATAACGGGAGGAAGTATGATTTCAATCCCGAAAGTCCGGCTGGAGCAATAAAGAACTTCGAAGGGAAACTCAAAATCATTCATGAATTCAACGATCATGGTATAGACATCACGACCGAAGATTTTTCCGGCTTCTTTGTCGGGCATGTCGGAAGCTTTCTCAGCATGATCGCCTTTGACAGCACTTATTTTGCGAACGAAGAACATATACCCCTAATTCCCTTTATTTATCACGGCAAAACAAGCTACGGCATGAAGGTCAGCAACCGGTCGCAACGCTTGCGGATGTGGCTCTATGGCCAGACCTTCGGCAGCTCCGGATCGGTTCGCAGGGTTTTCGGTGCGGACGACTATATTCTCGAGGCCTTGCCCAAACTGAAACTCTATGGAAAACCGATGAAGTTATACAGCCGGAATGGTGACGCGGAACGTGTCGTCTACGAGGATGGCAGCGTCGTCGAAATAAACAGTAAAGCGGACACCTACAGCGTAACGCTGGCCGATGGCAGCGTCATCGCGCGGAACTTCACCAGTTTCGTCCCGGTGAAAAAGAATGTCTATTTCGCGTGCAGTAGAGAAGGAGGACTTTTATCTTACCCTGTTCCCTCTGGATGGGAGGATAAAAAGAACATCGAGGTGCTCATAATGAACGCGGATGGTAGCAGGAAAAAGATCAGGTCCGACGTGCGGAATGGAAACCTGGAATTTAAGACGGAACCGGGTGCTCCGTACAAGGTGGTCTATCAAGATTGAATCAATCCACCGGAAACCTGAAGAGACGAACATTCAACCCCGTAATAAATCAAGATTGATGGAAGAACCAAATTTGGAAAACCCGCTGACAAAAATTTCCAGCCGCCGTTCCATGATCGCGAACGGAAGTGCCCTGCTTGGCGCCTGTCTGCTAGGGGCAGCAGCTTCGCCGGCCGAGGCGCAACCCCGACCCATTTCCGATGGTCCCTCGGGCAATCCGTACGACGTCAGGGACTTCGGCGCTACGGGCAAGCGTGCGGATAATGCCACCAAAGCTTTCCGTGATGCCATTGACGCTTGCACGGCCGCGGGGGGCGGTGTCGTCAACGTACCCGCCGGAGAATACACCGTCGGAACGGTCCAGTTGAAGGACAACGTCACGCTCAACCTGGATCCTGGAGCAACGCTGTTCCTCAGCCAGAACCGCGAGGACTTCATCCGGGGCGCACGAAGCATGATCTACGCGGACGGAGCCAAAAATATTGCCGTGACCGGTCGTGGCACAATTGACGGGCTTGCGCGATATGACTATACGGAAATGCGCGGCGTTGACGTCGAGATTGCAAAAGAAATTGAAATCGCCCGCGCAGCCGGTGTGGACATGCGAAGATATTATCGCAGCAGCGAGGCGATGAACACGTTCCTGTTCATCATAAACGACAGCACGAACTTCCTGTTGAGCGGCGTGTCCATTATCAATTCTCCTTTGTGGACGGTCAGACTAAACGATTGCGACCGCGTTTATGTCCGCGGCGTGTACATTTACTCCGACCTTGAAAAGGGTGTCAATGCCGATGGCATCGACATTTGCTCATCGAAAAATGTAACGATCTCGGATTCTGTAATCGTTACAGCCGATGACGCCATCGTACTCAAAGCCATATCGAGGAGGAACCGACCCGCCAACCCGGTCGAGAACATTACAGTATCCAATTGCGTCCTGACGTCGTCGTCGACAGCGCTTATGATCGGCACCGAAACCGAAGCGGATATCCGCCATGTGCTGTTCACGAACTGTGCTATCCGAAATGCCAACAAAGGCTTTGGAATAAATGTCCAGGATGGCGCCACCGTAAGCGATGTCGTTATCAGCAACCTGACCATCGACACCAACCGTCGCCACTGGAATTGGTGGGGTGATTCGGAAATGTGCAAGTTCGTGTTAAAGAAAAGGAAGGACGACTCACGCCTGGGCAAGATCCGCAATATCGTTGTCGACAACATCGTCGCCCACGTCAGGGGAACAAGTACGATTACGGGTCACGTCGATCAGCCGCTTGAAAATATCCGGTTGTCCAATGTCCAGATCTTCATGAATCCTGAAAACGCAAAAGATAAGCGGTCGTCTGATGCACTGAGGATCGACGGCGTGCAGGGGCTCACGATACGCGATTTGTCGGTAGGATGGACGGAGGATCAAACCGAGGAAAAATGGAAAAGCGCGTTGGTATTACGTAATGTGTCCGACTTCGATATCGCCTCCTTTGCGGGACGACAAGGGCTAAAGAACTCCGACGCGCCCGCCGTGCTCTTTGAGAATGTTTCGGATGGCCTCTTACGCGATTCACGCGCCGTCGCCGATACCGGCACGTTCCTCCACGTGGCCGGTGCAGGTACGCGAAATGTTGTGATGCGCGACAATCTGCTGGCTAAGGCGAAAAAGGAGGTCACCTTTGAAAGTAAATCCTTGCAAAAAGCCCTGGAAAGGAAGTAGTACGAGTTATTCACAATTTCAACCATACGAATTTTGAAGGGACTCCATTCAATTGCTGCAGTGCTGACGCTCGCGTTGGCGCTGTCCCCGTCATGTTCCCCAGTGGTGACAACCGGGAAGGAAAGCACTTTTTATACACTGCGAAATGATCACCTTGAGATCCGCTTCCGCGGCGATGTGCCATTGATCGAGCGCTATCGGCTGAAGGAAAACGGGGGCGTCTTGCTGGGCGATGTCCGGCAAAACGGGCCGGGTATTTCATACTGGGAGGGTTCAAAACCCGTCCCGAGCAACTGGACTCACGTAGCCTATCATCCGGAGCAAAACGGCAACACGATAACTTATCATGGGGTCGTCGCAAACAAGGGAAGGGAGGCTGTTACGTTCGATCTGGTTTATACGCTGGAGGGGAACCAACTCCGTATAGATTTGAAGAACGTATCCGAAAAGGAAGGATTTCATCTTACCGACATTCTCTTGCCCGGATTGATTACGGTAGATGCGACTGACGCCTCCTCCAGGCTGGCTATTGCGGCGGATGCAGGAAGGCTCATCGACGTAGGTGCCGCTGCACCCAGGGAGTACGAATATGAAATCGATTGGCTGAATCCGATCCTCGGACAATTCGCATACAACTCAACAGCGATTGGCATAACGGACACAAAGTCGATCGAAAATCACAGCATTGCCAGCGTGTTCGAACAAGACGGGAAAAAGTTTGGGTCATTGTCTATGAGGCTGATGTATCGGCTGACCAAATATGACCTGGAAGAATTCGGGACGGTCGTATCCGTTACAGACCCGGAAAAACTGCTAAAGGTTCAGGATTCCACATCAGTGACCGTTACGGTTACCGGCGACTACGACAAAGACGGGAAGGTGTCGTGGGTGGACGGCACCAAGGTCGTAAGGGAAGGAGTGGATGCCGTACCTAACCCATACTATCGAGATAAAACGTTTGTCCGCACCTTTGTCGATCGGCCGCCTACCAGGCGCGATCCCACAGGTCTAAGGGAAGAGTTGCCGTTCGACTCCGTTCTGCAGCGCATCAAGGAGTTTGCCGCGCAGACAGATTCAGCGGGCTGCGTCATGTACCTCCTGGGTTGGCAATATGAGGGTCATGATTCCGGTTATCCTTCCGTGGATAAGGTCAACGAACACCTGG
>DASVCT010000053.1:0-46240 GCA_036381475.1 Cyclobacteriaceae bacterium | reverse complement strand
GTGCGACCTGGCCGACCGTCGCTTCGTACGGGCATGGTGATCTTTCAGATGGCAGTCTCCATCATTCTCATCGCGTTCACATTCGGCATTCAACGTCAGGTTTCGTTTATGACCAACCACGACCTGGGCATGAATATCGATCAGACGCTCGTGCTGAAGGGACCTGCCATTCGCGACAGCACTTACGGAGCAAGACTTGACGCCTTCAGGTCGAGCCTTCAAAGTCATCACCTGGTGAAAACCATGGCCACTTCGAGTGACGTTCCGGGAAAAGAGATTGAGTGGGCGTCAGGGTTTTTCATCAAAGGCACCGATCCTGATCGCCCCACCGTAATGCGCATCCTGGGCGTCGACTCCGCGTTTATGCGCGCCTATGATGTCAGGTTGCTGGCAGGACGCCCGTTCGGTAATCAGGCCCCCGGTGACACCGTATGTATTATCAACTCGGCCGCCATGAAGGCGTTGAATATTCTAAATCCTGAAGACGCCCTGGGCCTTATGCTCGACTGGAATGGAAGAAACTTTCGCATCATCGGAGTGGCAGACAATTTCAGGTATCGGGGTCTCAGTAACGAGACAGAACCGGTATTTATGTGGGGCACGGAAGGCTGGTCGGGCTACTACTCGGTTAAACTTAATCTCGGCGACAATCCGCGTCAAAACATCAAGGAGGTTTTGACTCTCGCAGAGAAGCAATGGCAAAGTCAGTTTCCCGAGAGTCCGTTTGATTACTTCTTCCTGGACGACTTCTTTAACGCACAATACAACTCCGAAGTCAGATTTGGCAGAGTATTCGGATTGTTCTCAGGGCTGGCTATAGTCATCGCGTGTCTGGGACTCTTCGGACTTTCTTCGTATACGGTATCAAAACGAACCCGTGAAATCGGGATCAGAAAAGTATTGGGCGCCAACCGTGTCAACATACTGTTGTTACTAAGCCGAAACTATGCGTTTCTTGTGTTGATCGCCTTTGTAGTAGCCATTCCACTCTCCTACCTGGGGATCACGCGGTGGCTGGACAGCTTCCCCGACCGGTTCACACCAGACGCAACGTTGTTTTTGCTGCCAGGACTAATCGTGTTCGCATTGATGGTGCTTATTGTCGGATATCATTCGGTCACCTCGGCGAGAACAAACCCGGTAGATTCGCTGAGGAGCGAGTAAGAGATCGCTCGCCATATTCAACGCCTAAACCAACGTAAGCACGTAAACACCTAAACACGTAAACACATTATTCTCGCTCTAGCCGCTGCCCGGTCTCCATCAACACTTTCCTCAGTTCTGCATGGTCCACGTCCTGAACGGCAACGTCGTTGTCGATGGCCTGCGCTGCGGCGATGGCGGCGGACTGGCCCAATACCATAAAGACGGGCTCCATACGGATAGAACCGAAAGCGATGTGGCTGGCGGACAAACAAACGGGAACAAGGAGATTCGTCGCCTCAGCCTTCTTCGGAACGATGGCGCGATACGAAATCGGATACGGCGGAAATCCGCCCACTTCCACATTACCTTCGTTTTTCACCTGCCCATTGACGACGATACGCTGGCAATTGTGAGAGTCCATCGTATAGGCGGCGAGTCCGACAGGATCATCGACAACCTCCTCGCCTACACAGTTTGCCTGAGTCATGACGTACTCGCCGATCATGCGCCGCGCCTCACGAACGTACAGCTGTGGCGTCCAGTGATCGGTGTCGACATATTCATCCTTCGGATATCCCCACCTTCTCACCTCTTCCCGAAGTTCTCGTGGAACACGCGCGTCAGAAGCATAAAAGTACAGTAACCCACGCGTGTAGTCGCGGTGTGCCTTGACGATGGCCTCGCGTTCCTCATAGCTCGCCTCAGGATATGGATGGCTATAGTTGATCATATCCGTTGAAAAGCCGCCGCGATTGTTAATGTCCGTCTTATGGTTCGGCATCAGACTCCAGATGAAATAGTCATTAATATCACGCTTTTCCGGTTGGGCTTCGAACAGCCGGACGAGGAGTTCATATCGCGTAGAGTCGTAGTCGTCCGGACGGGTAATAGGCACCTCGTTGTCAGGGTTATCGGTAAGACATATCCGGAAATTGTAGGCCTGTACGAGTTTGTCGCCACTCCCCCGCTCTGCAAGCCGGGCATCGCTAATGCCCCATAACAGCCCGCTGCCGGGATCACCCGGTACGACATACGGATCGACGCCATCAGGGAACTGATGCCCTTCCAGCAGCTGTACGCCGTCGTAGGTTTCACCGTATACACTGTTGGCTTCGCGACCAACAAAGTAACTCACACCCGCCGCGGCCATAAGGTCACCTTCATATGTTGCGTCGACAAAAATCTTTCCTGAATAAACCTTACCATTTTCCATCGTAATCGTGACAATGCTGTTCCCTTCTTTCGCAACACCGCTTTGCCTGTTGAGGCGTTCGCCGCGAACGACCTCGATGTTTGCCCGGGCGATCATGTCCTCATACACCTTCAGCGCCGCCGAGGGTTCGAAGGTCCACATAGCATCCTCACCTTCTTCCGTGCGCGTCTGTCCACCGTCGCGGTACTCTTCCCGGCGTTGCCACTTCCAGTTGGCCGAGTCCTCATAGTATCGCCTGATGTTCTGATAAAATTCCCTGGCGATGCCACCTATGGCCGATTTGTTTCCGATGTCCGTCTGACCCAACCCGCCGGTCGTGAGCCCTCCAAGCCGTTGGAAAGGTTCTATCAAAATAACGGTCTTCCCCATTCTCGAACACTGAATCGCCGCAGCAATCCCTGCCGACGTACCGCCATACACCACGACATCATAGTCGGGCTTCGTGGTAGAGGTCCTCGTTGTACAAGAAGTGAACAGCAGTGTAAAAAGCGCAGAGCAGATGATAAACCGGGTCATAGCGTCAGGTTCGTGCAAATAATAAAGGTAAGACGGGTGCCCCTTATCTACAAGGCTCTTTGCAGGGGCGCGACTGGCACCAGCTCGAGCGGGCGTCGTTGCCCTGTGTTCTCCTCAATCGCGATCGCTGATCGGACGATTCGATGCAGATGTTTGATTTCGTCGCGGGATATTTCCGGATCGTAGCGAAAAACGACGGTTAGACAGCCTCTGCGCTTTCTTCGGCATAGTAAATGTTTATTTTACGGTAGGCAGAAAAGAAACCAGCTGGCTTTGATCCAATCGAAACATATCACCGTTTCCCTCCACGTACTCATTTGGGGCGCAGTATTGCTGCTACCTTTTTTCTTTGAAGGCCCTGATGAATCTTACGGGCAAATAGGGCCGCTACGGTGCAATTTTTTCACGCTCGCAAACGTCATCCATATCGGCCTGTTTTACTTTAACGCCTTTTACCTCTATCCGCGGCTACTTACCCGTCGAAAATGGGGTTTTTATATGGTGTGGATTGTGGGGCTAATTGCCGTACTCTACCACCTCAAGATGCTGATCCTGGTGACGTGGTTCCCAATCCTGGCCCAGGCCAAGACTGCCTTTGCGTTTACGATGTTTCCCATCGTCTTCTTTCTCCTTCTGAGTACGATGTATCGTTTGGTGCTCGATAAACTCAATCACGAGCGGGAGCGCAGCCAGCAACAGGCCGAGCAACTAAGCACCGAACTCAAGTTCCTGCGTTCGCAAGTCAGCCCGCACTTCCTTTTCAATGTATTGAACAACCTGGTGTCGATGGCGCGCCATAAGTCGAACCTGCTTGAACCGGCGCTTATCAAACTGTCAGGTCTTATGCGTTACATGTTGTACGACTCGGCCGGACGAAAGGTGACGCTTTCCGCTGAAACCGGATACCTCAACGACTACATCGAACTGCAGCGCCTCCGGTTTGGTGACCGGGTAGAGATCCGTGTGGACATGCTCTGCGACGAACCTAAAGTTGAAATCGAACCCATGCTGCTCGTCCCGTTTGTTGAAAATGCATTCAAGCACGGTGTGGGACCCATCGAAAGCCCCTTCATACGGATCACGTTGAAGCAAGAGGGAAAGAACCTTCATTTCAGTGTCGAAAACAAGTTCGGCCCCGGCGTTTCTTCCAACGACAAAATCAGCGGGATCGGTCTGGCCAATGTACGAGCGCGCTTAAATCTACTATATCCTGATCGACATCAATTATCTGTAGATGAGCAAAATAATGTCTTTGTAGTAAACCTTCACTTAGAACTGGATGATACGCTGTCTGGCCGTTGACGACGAAAAGTGGGCGCTGGATCTGCTGGTGGACAACATTCGGCAGGTGCCGTACCTGGAGCTTGTGGCCGCTTGCCGCGATGCAGCCGAGGCAGTCCACGCCCTGAGGGATAACGAGGTTGATCTTATTTTTCTAGACGTACAGATGCCGGGCCTTAGCGGACTGCAATTCGTCCGCAGCCTTCCCGACCCGCCGATGGTTATCCTCGTTACAGCCTATGAGCAGTATGCGCTGGAGGGGTTCAACTTATCCGTAGTCGACTATCTGCTTAAACCCGTCGACCTGGAACGTTTCATCGCTGCCTGCAGTAAGGCGAAGGCGCTCTACGACCTCAGGCATCCGAAAGCATCCCAGGAAGAGGATCACTTTTTTGTAAACGTAGAGTACAGCCTGGTCAAAGTAGTTATCGATGACATCCTGTACGTTGAGGGCCTCAAAGACTACATTAAGATACACATCTCCGCGTCGCAGCGGCCGATCATTACCCGACTGAGTCTGAAGGCGATCGAAGAAAAGTTGCCGTCGAACCGCTTTGTCCGTGTTCACAAGTCATTTATCGTTTCCATTTCAAAAGTTACAGCGGTGAAGCGCAATGTGGTCTGTATTGGTGATGCCGAGATACCCGTGAGTGAGTCCTACCGCGACAGCGTGGAAAAGATCACCGGGCGGCCGGCACGATGACGTCGCAATTTTGCCCGCTTTCATCGCTATCCGTGTCAGGAACGTATATGCTTGAAAACTCATGCACGATTCAGGCGTTCCTTGGACTGAAACAGCATAGCATGAAAGCATCAACTGAAAGGAAAATCATACGCTGGATCCATATTCTCTTCAGCATCCCTATCGTTGGATTCATTTACGGTCCTGTTGCACAGCTGGAGCCCGGCGCATCGTTGGTCAGGTTTGTATTCTTTCCGACCATTGTGTTGTCAGGATTGTGGTTATGGAAGGGGGCCTGGCTGAAGAAACGACTGAGGATCCAAACAGGAGTGCAGCAACGCGCGTCGGCGCGTCGCCACAACCCTTCCAGGATCTGAAGTTACTAATTACTCAACGGCTGCTTCTATTCAATAAAGATAAGGGTCCGGGATGATCGGATTACTCCGGTAGTTTCGACTCCGCTCAACCACCGTAGTAATCCGATCACCCAACAAGAATGGACCCTCTGGGAAAGTAAATTTTTGTTTTCATTTTTCAATATTGCGGGCGCCGCAGGTGCCTGATTGTGGCTGAAGACCGGTGACTGAGCGGAGTCGAAGTCACGGAAAAGAAATTCACACCACCACTACCATATACCTACCAACATCCGGAGGCTGAGCGAAGTCGAAGCCCGGTTCAGAAATTTTCCCCGGACAGCAATGAATCACAAATCATTAATCACTAAGCAAAAATTATAGCGGCCTTCTAGGGTCGGCCGCTTCAGGGCAATAGGTGCACGGATTGAAATGAGTTCCCACCCCCACTACTCCTTCTCTCTCTTATCAAGCAGCTTGTGCACGCGTTTTTGCACCTTGGGGCTGTATTGATACGCGACCATCATCTCTTCGTAGGTGGCCAGGTTGAGACCTTCTTCCTGAATGCTGGTCTCGATTTGTTGACGCACTTTCTGGTTTTCATTGACGATGGATTGAGCCACCTGGTTGAAGGCTGCCAACTCCTCCGGTGTAGCCTGTACTGAATCCTTTAGCGTGGGATCTTGCTGGCCTTGCAGTATCTCGTTAAACCGGTCGACAGTCAGTCCGTTTTCCTGGATCTTGCCAATGATTTTTTGTTCTGTCTGTTGTTGGATCGTTGCAACTTTTTCATTGGCGTTTACAAACGACTCGAGCTCTTCGTCGGAATAATCTTCACGAACGTTTACCTGCGGACCGGCCGGATTCTGAGGTAATTGCTGCTGTCCGGGTTGTTGCTGATCCTGCGGAGACGTTTGCGGCTGGTCCTGCGGGAATCCTGGATCCGGAGGTGCAGGTTGGCTAGGTCCCGGCTGACCCCCCTGTGGCTGCGGCTGTTGCGGCTGCTGGGCAAATGCGGTGGATGAAATGATACATAAGGTCAATCCCGCGATGAACGCGAATGATCGATATCCGGTGATTTTTGTTGCTTTCATGAATTCGGGTTGTTTAGTTACACATGAACTTTCCCGGACTACCATAACCATTCCAAAACCCCCATTACTGGCAGCAAGTGGGCTCGTCACACGACCGAACCCCAATCAAAGCTATAAATGGACGTAATTCCAGCCAGGCGCGAGGGTGTGGTCCTCAGAATGGGTACGGTGATACCCACTGGATTACACAGACTGTGGATGCTAGAGAGATGCAGATGCAAGATGCAAGTACACATCAACTCAACGCTATATAGTCGCTATCTTCTTGTTGCTGATCTCATTCGGATAGAGTTCCCGATACTTGATCTTTTGTTCAATGGCCTCGATTACGGGAGTTACGAAATCGACACCGTATAGCTGACTGGCATTGTTGAGTCCACCCGGACTGAACACATTGATCTCCATGAGATAGGAACCGACGATGTCAAGGCCGACGAAAAACATCCCGTCTCGGATGAGTTTGGGCCGAACCGCCTCGATGACTTCCAGTATTTCATCCGTAATCACGGCCTTGCCTGCCTTTCCCCCCCGGTGGATGTTGCTCCGGATCTCGCCGTCCTTTTGCAGGCGGTGCAATGCAGCGTATTTCCCATCGACCACGATCGGTTTACCGTTAACGAGGAACAGCCTGATGTCCCCCTCCTGAGCGTCCGACAGGTATTCCTGCGCTACGACATACCCGTCGCGGCTGATAGCTTCAAACATCTGGTTGATGTTGTTGGCTTCCTTTTTGGTCACGAGGAACACGTTCCTCCCTCCCGATCCTTGCAACGGTTTCAACACCATCTTGTTCTTTGCCTCCTTGAAGAATGCGGTGATGTCATCCACGTTGCGTGTGATCACCGTACGAGGTCTTACCTTTTCAGGGTAGTGCTGAAAATACATCTTATTAATGGCGTCGTTCAGAGTTCCCGGATCGTTGAGAACGATGACGCCTTGCTTGACGGCAAGCTGTCCGAAGATCACACCCATCGACTGTGCCCAGGATCGCTTCTCGATTTCCTCGGCGGGATCGTTGCGCAGCATCAGCACGTCGAGGTCAGCCGCCGTAATGGTGGATTGTGGTGTCTCCTGAATCTCTGTCAGGAAGGTGCCTGCATTTCGGAACTTGGTGTCCGGAGCCTTCCGCGCATGTGCGCCCATCTGCCCGTCGGCTGTGTACGTAAAGTCGCCCACGCCTATGTAGTACACGTCATGTCCACGCTTGTGCGCCGCCAGGGCGAGGCCGGTAGTCGTGTAGGAGATATGCTCCTGCGAAACCTTATTGACGACGAATCCTATTTTCATATCTGTATCATGTTAAAAACGGTAATGCCTTTTTTCACACGCCGGATCTCCTTGCTGTAATCATCGTCGAGAAACCTGGGTTTGATGGGAATTGAACGAAGCACCTTTCGATGCACCAGCTCCTCCACGATGGGCAGGTAATCCTGTCGTATTTTTCCGATAAGCAACGTCTCTATGTCGTTGCCCTCTCTGATATAATTGAGAAGACTTAGAAGGCCCTTCAGGTAAACGGCGTCTTTGGTGAAACCGCCGCCCCGGTAAACCCGCATCGTTATCGAAAACGAGCTTTCCGGTTTGAAGCCATATTTGTCAATCAGCATGTAAAACGTCTCGACGAACGAATACCCGGCGACAAGATGCTGTACAGCGACCACGCGGGCGGCAAGCGTACGCAGCCGTGGGTTAGTGAGTCCTCCTGAAATGTATTCGGCGAGCACGGCAAGCCCCTCCTGGAGCTGTTCATAGCCGGGCACGCCGAGGTGAAACAATTTGAAGGGTTGCGCCTTTCCGTTGAAAAATGTGACCACATGGGTTCCAACCTCGTGTTGAATGAGCGCCTTTGCGCGACGACGCTGCACTGTGAAAGCATTGTTGATCTTTAGGACACCGCGGGATACCAGGACGCCGACGACATCCTTTCGGATCTCCACGGCGGGCTCCAATCCGTCATACTGGTTTCTAAGGTATTCCATCTCCATCCGGGCCATGGAGGCGAATTCTTCCGCATCGATCAGATCAGACTTTTCTGTTTTGATCATGGGTGTGGCCACCAGCAGGCCACGGGCGACATCGATGACCGTCTCCTCGAGCCGGCCGAAAAGCTGAATGCTGCTCTGAAGGAAGTCCGGCTTTTCCCGATCGATGAGCATGGACAACATCCTGTCGATTTCCTTCCGCTTGTCGCGTAACAGGTATGCAATCGTAGGATCCGCAATGTTCTCGATGGGCAAATCGTATATCTTCCGCTTGATAATTTCCGGGTCGATAGGCATGTGCCGATAGTGAAACAAGGGGGACTTCCGGTAGTGATTCTTCCTGAATTCATCCCAGGCTTCGGCAACATTCACCGGGGTAATCAGCGCAAGAAGGTCGAATTGATCACTGTATCGCGCCAGCGCATCATCAACCTGCCAGACCAGTTCTTCCACTTGTGTCGGACCGAGGATTTCGAAATGCGAAGGCGTGAACGATGTATGAAGGCGTATAAATTCAAAGAATGCCTTTTTCAATGCCTTTCCAAAGATTTTGCGCAATTCACGTGTAAATAGCGGATAAGGCTTTCGCGTCTGAAAATCGATGTAGATGGGTTTGATTTCCAGCCCGACCATCTGGCAGCCGATCTGCTTTGCATCGCCCCGCCGGATGAGCTCCCGAAAGCCCGGCGGCGCAATATGATCCGTCTCGCGTACAGATGCCGTGACTTTCACATATCCGATGTTGCGCTGCAGTTCTTTTTGAAGCGTCCGGGCCACGACCTCCGTGCTTTTATGATTGATGTAGACTATAAAGTCGGTTTCATTTTCATGGGATCCCATCCAGACTTCAAGCAAAAGGAAGGAGCCGAATTTCTGCGACAGTTCGTTGATCAAACCCTGGAGCAGGTCCGACAGAGAACCGCCTTCGTCATCGTGCGCCATAATGTACGAGGACTCCGTCATCCCCAGTTGGTAGGTAAAGTAGTCCTTGCCGTCGTGCGGGAAACGGTAAACGAGGAGAAACGGGAGCGGCTGGTCGATGTTCAGGATGCCCGACGCAGGCAACTCAATGTTGATGGGTTCCCCTTTCTTTAGCCGAGCCCGTATCGTAGACAGGACGTTGCGCGGCGCGTTCATGTGGCAATCCTTTGTGCCTGGCTTTGCACGGCGGGTATCGCCTGGGTTAGAGCCGACTTAATGTTTTCGAGATGGTGGATATCGACCCGGCCTGTCCATTCATCCATAAAAACCTTTTTGAATTCGATGGCCAGGGCGAATCCGAAGGCACCGAAATTCGAGTTTACCCATCTGGAGAATTCACCTCCCTTGAACCTTATGTTTTCCCTGACATCCAGCAACGCTCCGTCGATGGGCGTGGTTGCAAGCTGGAGCATAAACTGATCCTTCGCGGCTTGCCATTTCCGTGGCAGCGATTCTGTGCCGATGTTGATCATCGGACTGTCTTTTGCGCTGTCTTCCGCTTCCGGGTCGCGCCGGTAGTTGTATGAGTGCAGGTCGAGAAGGAGGAAAAAGCCGAATTGGCCGATGATATGGACCAGCAATTCCTGGACGGCGTAATAGAATTGGTCATACTGCGTCAGTGAGCGGTCGAGCATTGGCTGAGGAAGTGGTTTTTTCCATACGTGCAAGCCCCATGCGTCGGACGGCTGCTTGTACACAGCCTTGTCGCGAGGCCGGTTCATATCCACTTCAAAACGGGACGTGTTTACGACAATCCGGTTTTGCGCCACCTCCGTCAGGTATGCAGTGTACGGATCTTCTTCGCGCATGCGTTCGTTCGGCAACAGGTTAAGGTGCTCGCGCAACTCCTCCCTGATATAGTGACCGTCATGTATTGCTGCGGCAATCACGGGCGAATTCCCTGATATGATCTCAAACCCCTCCATTATGATCGTGAACTTTCGACTATGTCAGTCGACCACATCTATGCCATTTTCGCAGCGTGCATAATGAGCGCATTTCCGGTGACTCCCGTGAAAAAGTGTCCACAACGTGGTGTAGCATTTTCTTCCTGAACTGTTGCCTCCCGTTGGTCAATCTCCCCCTATGGTTTCCCTCAAATTCTTTTATATTGCGCAACTCAACGGATGTACCCTCCGGACATAACTAAACTGTACCTATCACGATGATTGTAGCGTTCAGCAGGGCGGCGCGTGTGCTGACCCTTTTCGCAGTGATTCTCACTGTTGCAGGGATTTCCTGCACCTCAAAAAAGACTACTCCACGAATCCTGGTTTTCAGCAAGACCGCAGGCTACCGGCATGAATCAATACCGGACGGCATTGCCATGTTTCAGAAGCTGGGACAGGAACATGGAATTCTCGTGGACACCACAGAAAATGCCTCGAAAATAAATGAAGAAAACCTGCGTAACTATAAGGCAGTCATCTTCTTAAACACGACAATGGATGTGCTGAACAAGCAACAGCAAAACGACTTTCAGCGCTTCATTCAGGCTGGAGGTGGTTTTCTGGGAATCCACTCGGCGGCCGACACGGAGTACGACTGGCCCTGGTACAACGGTCTGGTGGGCGCGTACTTCCAAAGCCACCCCAACAATCCCAACGTGCGGACCGCTGAATACTATGTCGTCGACCACAACCACCTGGCTTCGGACTCATTGCCGGACCGCTTTACCCGTTCGGACGAGTTTTACAACTACAAGTCAATAAAAAAGGATCTCATCCACGTGCTGGTAAAGATCGACGAATCCACCTATGAAGGAGGTACGAACGGTGATGATCACCCGATGTCCTGGTATCATGAATACGATGGCGGCCGCGCGTTTTACACGGGCATGGGTCACACGAAAGAGAGCTACACCGAACCGCTCTTCGTCGACCACGTTTGGGGAGGACTGCAATACGTTCTTGGTGGCGATTCACCGAAACCACTTAACTACGCCCTGGCCAGCACGCCGCGCGTTCCTGATGAAAACCGCTTTACCAAGGTGATCCTGACAGAGGGTTTGGACGAACCCGTGGAGTTGGCTGTGATGCGTGATAACCGCGTCCTCTTTATTGAAAGAAAAGGCGCGGTCAAATTGTACACGCCTGACGACGATTCGGTCCGTACGATATATCAGCTTGAAGTCAGCCACAAATACAGCGGTCAGGGGGGCCGCGACGAGGCCGAGGATGGTTTGCTTGGCCTCGGCCTGGATCCCAACTTCGAAAAGAATCACTGGGTGTACCTGTACTACTCCAAGCCCGGGGCTAAGGCGGTAAATGTACTTACGCGGTGGGACTTCGTGGATAACAGACTCGTTCCCGAATCGGAAAAGATCCTGCTTGAGGTGGAAGTACAGCGCGAACAGTGTTGTCATACGGGCGGTTCGATTGACTGGGACGCTGACGGTAACCTATACCTGAGCACGGGTGACAATACGAATCCTTTCGGAACCTCGTACGCACCTCTCGATGAGCGACCCGGACGCAATCCCTGGGATGCCCAAAAAAGCTCAGCCAACACCAATGACCTTCGCGGTGGTGTGTTACGGATCCATCCGGAGCCAGATGGCACCTACACCATCCCCGACGGAAACCTGTTCCCGCCTGGCACCGAAAACACACGGCCGGAGATATACGTAACGGGCACCCGCAACGCATACCGGATTTCGGTCGACAAAAAGACAGGATATCTTTATTGGGGCGATGTTGGCCCGGACGCAAATACAGACTCTGTCGGATTTGGTCCGAGGGGCTATGACGAAATCAACCAGGCGCGCAAACCCGGCTTCTTCGGATGGCCTTATTTTATTGGCAATAACCAGGCGTATTATAAGTATGATTTTGCAACCGGCAAGTCGGGGCCTAAGTTCGATCCCGCAAAGCCGATCAACACGTCGCCCAACAATACTGGATTAAAAGAGTTACCCCCGGCACAGGGCGCCTTCATCTGGTATCCATATGACCGGTCCGAAGAGTTTCCCCTGGTAGGTTCAGGCGGGCGAACAGCAATGGCTGGTCCGGTGTTCTATTCCGCCGACTTTAAGGGCGCTGCCCGGGCCTTCCCTGATTATTACGATGGAAAACTATTCATCTATGAATGGGTGCGCGGATGGATCATGGCAGTGACTATGGATGAAGAAGGCAACTATGTGGAAATGGAGCAATTCATGCCGAGCCATAAGTTCAGCAATCCCATGGATATGGCGTTCGGCCCTGAGGGCGACCTGTACATGCTGGAGTACGGTACGGGCTGGTTCCAGCAGAATGACAATGCACGACTCATTCGCATCGAATACAATGGCGGTAACCGTAAGCCTGAGGTCCATCTGGCGGTTGATAAACCCAAAGGGGCAACACCCCATACGGTGACATTCAGCACCGCAGGCACACGCGACTTCGATCGGGATGAAATGACTTACGAATGGGAAATCACGTCGTCAGACGGGAAGAAAGTCGCGACCTTAACCGGTGAAACCCCCTCCTATACCTTCAACGACGCTGGCATCTATGCTGTGAAACTCACGGTGACGGATTCGCACAAGGAGTCTTCCACCGCTACGACTGAAATTCAAGCCGGCAACGAGCCACCCAAATTATCCCTCGACATCACCGGCGGCAACAAGAGCTTTTTCTTCCCGAATACTTACATAGAGTATGACGTGAAGGTAAGTGACAAGGAAGATGGCAGCCTTGCCGACGGGAGTATCGATCCCCAGGCAGTGTCGGTGACTTTCGACTATCTCGAAGAAGGTTACGATCAGATTGAAATCGCTCAGGGACACCGGGCTGCCGACGCAGCCGCCGATCGCTTCGCCGCCGCGAAAGCGCTCATGGCAGGAAGCGACTGCATGGCTTGTCACCAGATCGACAGAAAGTCGATCGGGCCTATGTACATCGATGTCGCAAAAAAATACAAGGACAATCCATCCGCACGCGAATACCTGTCCGACAAGATCATCAAGGGCGGCAGCGGTGTGTGGGGCGATGTGGCCATGTCGGCCCACCCTACCCTGACCCACGAACAAACAGGGCAAATAGTTGAATACATCCTTAGCCTCGCGGACCAAAAGCCCGTAGTAACGCTTCCGGTATCGGGCAAGTACCGTGTGCACGCAAGTAATCACGGTGTGATCGTTGCGCGCGCCGCCTATACGGACAGGGGTGCCAACGGCATTCCTCCGATCCGTAGTGAGGAAACGCTTGTACTTCGCGCACCAACATTTTCGGCAGCCACAGCCACTATTGATGACGGCGTCAACAAGTTCAGGATGGGCGATTCCAACTACATGATCGGTACCCGTAACGGCGCCTACATCGGCTTTGAGAAAGTGGACCTTACGAACGTCGGTGCGATGACCTTCATGGCATCAGCACCCGCGAACTACGGTTTTGAAGGAGGCTCCATCGAAGTGCATATCGATTCCCCTACGGGGCCGGTCATTGGCACCTCCAATGCCATCGTGCCGAGCCAGGGTTCCGGACAGCAGTCGGGAACGCAGGTCCGGGCCCCGATCCAGCCGACGGAAGGATTTCACGACTTGTATCTCGTCTACCGAAAACCCGGTGCGAGTGGGAGCCTCTTCGTGCTGATCAATGTGGGATTAGTGTTTGATCAGAAGGCGACAGCAGGATTGTAGTATGAACTTTTTAGGGCACCTGTATTACGACAGGTGCTCTCATGAATAGTACACTGTGCTGAAAACATAAACATCCAAAAATCTCTTTCCCGGCGCACGCCCTTGCATGCCTAAAGGGATCCAACGCACGAGTACATCCAATACTCTTTGTACTTGATCAATCTCTTTCTATGAGATACGCGTTCGGCTTAAGCCAGGCACTTCAACACTTCAACACTTCAACACTTCAACACGCCAACACGCCAACACATCAACGCATTCACACATTCCCTCTCTTCATCTCCTTCACGGCCGCATCCACAGCACGTGCGGTGAGTGCCATGTAGGTGATGGAAGGATTCTGGCAGGCCGACGATGCCATGCAGGCGCCGTCGGATACAAAGACATTTTTCACAGCGTGCATCTGGTTGATGCTGTTGAGTACTGACGTCTTGGGGTCTTTGCCCATGCGGGCAGTACCCATTTCGTGGATGCCGAGTCCCGGAGCCTGCTCCGAGTCGTGTGTCCTGATGTTTGTGAATCCTGCTTTCTCCATCATTTCCGCGCCCGTTTCGAGCAGGTCTTTAAGCATAGCCACCTCGTTGTCCTTGTAGGCGCAGTCGATTTCCAACAGGGGTATGCCCCACTCATCCTTTTTGTCTTTGCTAAGCCGCACATGATTTTCAAAGTAAGGGAGATGTTCACCCATTCCGGTGATTCCCATCCGCCACACGCCGGGTTCAGTGAGCTTTTCCTTAAAGTCCGCGCCGATCGTGGGATCACCGTCCTTAAGGTCGCCGCGGGAACGGCTAGCGCCGCCGGAGAAGGCGTAACCCCGAAGAAAATCTTTGCGCGTATCCTTGCCGAAATTGCGGAATCGCGGCAAATACCATCCTCCCGGTTTGCGGCCATAGTAATACTGATCCTGGAATCCCTCATGTTCGCCGTAGATGCGTCCCCGATAGTTGTGGTCCATAAGGTAGTGGCCCAGTACGCCACTGTCGTTGCCCAGTCCGTTCGGAAACCGGTTGGACGTCGAGTTAAGGAGGACCAGCGTAGTATTTAAAGTGCTCGCGTTGACGAAGATGATTCGGGCATAAAACTCCGTTGCCTCTTTTGTTTGTGCGTCGATCACGCGTACGCCGGTGGCCCGGCCCTTTTGCTCATCATAGATGATGGAGTGTACGACGGAGTAAGGCCGAAGAGTCATGTTGCCCGTAGCTTCGGCGGCCGGTATCGTGGCTGCGTTGGCGCTGAAGTAGCCGCCAAACGGACATCCGCGATGACAGAGGTTCCGATACTGACAGGGACCCCTGCCGTTATGTGCCTGCGAGAGATTGGCCGTTCTTGAGATGACAACGCGACGCTCGGGAAAGTTGGCGTTAACCGATGCCTGGAAATGCTTTTCAACGCAGTTGAGCTCCATCGGCGGGAGGAATTCACCATCCGGGATCTGCGGAAGACCGTCGCGGTTGCCGCTGATGCCGACGAATCGTTCAACGTAGGAATACCAGGGTGCGAGGTCTTTGTACCGTATTGGCCAGTCGCATCCAAAACCATCGCGTGCGTTGGATTCAAAATCGTGTTCGCCCCATCGTTGAGTCATACGCGCCCAAAGCAATGATTTGCCACCGACCTGGTATCCCCTGATCCAGTCGAAGGGCTTTACCTGCACGTAAGGATGTTCATTGTCCTTGACAAAAAAGTGCTGGCTGTCTTCGTGAAACGCGTAGCACTTGCTGACGATGGGGTTGGCTTCGATGACATCACGTGGCAGTTGATTCCGGTGTGGAAACTGCCAGGGGTCCATCGTCGCGGTGGGATAGTCCTTTATGTGTACGACATTGCGTCCGCGCTCGAGCACGAGCGTCTTCAGTCCCTTTTCACAGAGCTCCTTGGCCGCCCATCCGCCACTCATCCCGGAGCCGATGACGATCGCATCGAATGTATTTTTTTCTTTTCCCGGGCCGTTGATGTTTACGCTGGCCGTGTCCTGGCCGGAAGTGTTTGTCATGATTACAGTATGAGGTTAGATAACAGCGCCTCCATCCGGGGCGTTAACGGTTTTGAATTTGGGAATAAAGCGTGCTTGGGTGCAAGTTTTGGTGTGTGAAATTTGATGCACGGCGCAACACGCAGCAGCACGGTACCAAAGGAAAAGGGCCGGCGTTATTGACCAGCCCTTCTCAGAGTCACTTTGAACAAAAGCTGAAGCTATCTCCCGATCAGTTCTCCTGACCGAGCTCCTTGTACCGTTGTTGGATGCGTTGTGCCTGCGCGTTCATTCCGAGGTCGCCATAAATAGACGACAGCATGTCGAGAACTTCCGTTTCAGACGGATTCATCTTTTCCGCCTTTTCCCAATATGGCAGCGCAATCTTCAACTTCTCGACAAGTTGACCGTCAAGTTCAAGTTTCTTCTTCCGGTCTGCGGCCGAAATGCCGAGGTTCGCCATTTCCTTCTTGAGCTTTTCAGCAGGTTTGTACATTTCCTTGGCCATCATGAGTTGGGCATCGAAGTAGTTGGGATCCACGCGCAACGCTTCCTGATAACTCTTGACCGCAGCGTCAGAATTGCCCAGACTCGAATTGACGTAGCCCAGGTAAAAGTGCAGGATCTTGTTGTCAGGTTCCTTCTTTACCGCTTCTTCAAGACCGGTTTTGGCTTCTTCGATTTTGCCCATATCGATCAGCGTGCCGATCTCGACTTTTCCAAAATCGGCGTGATCGGGAAACTTTTGCCGGGCTTCTCGTACAAGTTCCAACGCCTTTTCCTTGTTGTCGAGCGGACCGTTGAGCAAGTTCAGCATCATCGAATAAGCGTCAGGAGAAGCTCCTCCCTTGTCAATGTATGCCCTGAACTTGTCATAGGACAACTGGTATTTCTCCAGGCTGTTCGCGACGATACCCGAATAAAAATAGGCAGTTGTGTCGTCAGGTAAAATCCTGCTCGTCTTTTCAAAATTGGCCAGCGCCCCTTCCAGGTCGTCCTGCTGATAAAGATTAGCGCCCTTATTGATATAGACACTTGCCCAAATATCCATTTGCTGTGGCTTGAGAATGGGTAGGCCGTTGGCACCGATAATGTTGTATTCGGATTTGCCGTCTGACATTTTTTCGGCCTTGTCAAACGACTCAAGGGCAACGTCAAAAGCATCTGACGCCAGACTGTGATACGCTTCATTTGAAGTGGTATCAATCGCAGCATATATGAGTCCGCGGTAATACCAGGTATCCCCCTTGTCCATGGTCTTTTCGTAGGTGGTGGCAGCGTCGATGATTTCCTTGGCCTCATCAAGTTTGCCGGCCTTGAACGCGTTCAACGCCTTGTTGATATTGGGCTTTTTCTGCCCAATCGCCACAGCAGGTATCAATACCACCAATAGCAGCAATACTCGTTTCATAGGTTTATTTAGTAGTAAGGGTTTAAATTTAGCTCTAAATTACGCTTCCGCACCGTTGTCGCGAGCGTTTTCTTTGGTTCCGTCTTCCTCGAATCGCTGGATCTTTTCGACGGACGAGATTACATCGTCCTCCGAAAGTTTGATCAGCCTTACCCCCTGCGTGGCGCGGCCCATAACCCGCAACTCACTCACCTTGATCCGGATCGTGAGGCCGGAACGGTTGATGATCATCAGCTCGTCATCGTCAACCACCTCCTTAATCGCAACAAGCTTGCCAGTTTTGGGCGTGATATTGATGGTCTTAACGCCCTTGCCGCCCCGTCGCGTAATACGGTAGTCGCCCATATCGGACCGTTTTCCGTACCCGTTCTCGGACACAACCAGCAAGTTAGCGTCTTCCCTTGTTATACAAACCATCCCGATTACTTTGTCGTTCGGAGAATCCAGGGTGACACCACGCACCCCCGCCGCCGTACGCCCCATGGGGCGTACCTCCGACTCGTGGAAATGTACAGCCTTTCCCTCACTTTTAGCTATAACAATATGGTTGTTACCATTTGTTAATGAGGCATTTATGAGTCTGTCTCCCTCGTGGATGCTGATGGCTGTGATACCACCTGTCCTGGGCCGGGAATACGCTTCGAGCGACGTCTTCTTGATAACACCCTTCTGGGTGCACAGCACGACGTAGTTGTTGTTGACGTAGTCTTTGTCTCCCAGGTCCTTCACGTTGATCACCGCGCGTACCCGGTCGCCTGGTTCGATGTTGATGAGGTTCTGAATGGCCCGGCCCTTTGACGTTTTTGAGCCCTCCGGAATCTCGTATACTTTCTTCCAGTACACTTTTCCCAGGTCGGTGAATATCAGGAGGTAATTGTGTGCCAGGGCGATGAACAAGTGTTCAGTAAAATCGTCTTCCTTGGTGGCGACGCCCCTGGAGCCCACGCCCCCCCGACCCTGCGTGCGGTAGTCGGCCAGCAGCGTGCGCTTGATATAGCCCTGGTTGGAGATGGTGATCACCATTTCCTCGTTGGGGATCATATCCTCCGGCGTGATGTCGTCGTCACGATGCACCACTTCCGTCCTCCGGTCGTCACCATACCGGTCGCGAAGTTCCTTCAACTCGTCCTTGATGATCTGCATCCGCACAGGTTCATTCGCCAGGATCTCTTTCAGGCGGGCGATCAGCTCCTGCACTTCCTTGTACTCCTGCTGAATTTTCTCACGCTCCAGGCCGGTGAGGCGCTGGAGGCGCATGTCGAGGATAGCCTTGGCCTGGATTTCCGAAAGTCCGAATCGTTCAATAAGCCCCGTGCGGGCGGTGTCAGGGTCGGCGGACTTGCGAATGAGCGCAATTACCTCGTCCAGGTTGTCCAGCGCAATAAGATAGCCCTCCAGTATGTGGGCTCGACGTTCCGCTTCCGCCAGCTCGAATTTGGTACGCCTGACAACCACTTCATGCCGGTGGTCGACAAAGCATTTGATCAGGTCCTTGAGGTTGAGGGTCAGAGGTCTTCCTTTCACGAGCGCCACATTGTTGACGCTGAAGGACGACTGAAGTGCCGTGTACTTGTACAGGTTATTCAGTACAATATTGCCAATGGCGTCCTTCTTAAGGTCGTAGACGATACGGAATCCTTCCCGGTCGGACTCGTCGCGGATGTCCGAAATACCTTCGATGACCTTGTCGTTGACCAGGGAGGCCGTCTTTTCAATCATCTGCGCCTTGTTCACCTGGTAGGGAATCTCCGTCACGACTATCTGTTCCCTTCCGTGGGAATTCGTAACGATCTCCGCCCGGCCACGCACAACGATACGTCCTCGCCCCGTGAGGTAGGCCTCGCGTACGCCCTGAACCCCGTAGATGATCCCCCCTGTCGGAAAGTCCGGCGCGGTGATGTGCTCCATGAGCTCGGCTATGGTGATGTCGTTGTTATCGATGTAGGCGACAATGCCGTCCACCACTTCCCTGAGGTTATGGGGCGCCATGTTCGTGGCCATACCGACGGCAATCCCGGAGGAGCCGTTGACAAGCAGGTTGGGAAGTTTGCCCGGCAATACGGTCGGCTCCTTTAGCGAATCGTCAAAATTGGGCTGGAAGTCGACAGTATCCTTGTTGATGTCCGACAGCATCTCCTCGGCAATCCTCCGGAGCCGGGCCTCCGTGTACCGCATGGCTGCCGCTTCGTCGCCATCTATGGAGCCGAAATTCCCCTGGCCATCTACGAGGGTATATCGCAGGGACCAATCCTGCGCCATACGGACCATCGTGTCGTACACAGACTTGTCTCCGTGGGGATGGTACTTACCCAGCACCTCCCCTACAATCCGTGCGGATTTCTTGTAGGGCTTGTTGTAATTGACGCCCAGTTCGAGCATCCCGTACAGTACTCGCCGGTGTACCGGCTTGAGGCCATCGCGGACGTCGGGAAGGGCGCGGGAAATGATGACGGACATCGAATAGTCGATGTACGCGCCCCTCATTTCATCTTCAATATTGATCGGGATTATGCTCTGTCGGCCAGGGGTCTGGCCTCCGGTGTTTTCAGCCATTTAGTGTGTGATTTTTAGCACGTTTAGGGGCCTCCAAAAAGGCCTCGCAAGATACCAAAAGAATGGCGAAAATCGCACCAGAAAGGGCTAAAACCGGCAAAAATATACGGCCCCAAGAGGCGCCCAAAACGGGACACAAAATGGTCCCGAAAAAACGATTCAGTAAGGGTTCAGTTTCTTCTTATTACCCCCTTTATATTTCAACAACGTGGGGTAGTTTTCCCCGTAATGTGGATTCTGTTTTTTGTAGAACGGATGGACGCGGCTCCGGTATTCTCTGTTGCCGTGGACGTGGTTGAGTTGCGCGTGGCATTGCTTGAATACGCACCGCCTCAGCTCCGGAAGTCGATAGGTAAAGCCAAAGTTGACATAGAAGGCGTTGAACTTGTGCGTGATGGGCGCCGCTTCCGGGACGTTCAGTTTGAAGCTCTTCAGCTCGAACGACGGACGCACGAACAGGCGAAAGTATTCTGACATTTCCCGTTCCACCTGGGCGCCAAAATTCATGTAAAGTCCCTTCTTGATCACGCTCTTATCAAAACTGCTTCCAGGATTGTACCCGCCGAAATTGAAGTCCACCACAAGCAGGTAGTCGTTATAACGATACACCGCGCCACCCAGCATGACAAAGTACTTCTGGAGGATGATAGAAGGATCCTCCGGTGAAAAGGAGTTTATATCGTCGCCGAATCGGGTCGGCTTGAAGTCGCCGATTTTCATGAACTCGACCGAGTATCCTCCCCCAATCCGGTAGCGGTCGAATTCGAAATGAAGCGTCAGCCGGAGCGGAATACTCCCTGCCCTGCTTCGGAATCCAAGGCTCGTCGTATCGGAGTTCGCCAGGAACGTCTGACCTGTAATGGTGTTCGACGAGGTGACCACGCGATTGAACCAATTCGAATACCCCGCGCCAACTTGCGTCCCGCTGAAGATGACGGGAGGTACACCCGGATTCTGCGCCACGCCATACCCCGACAGGTCATGGTTGAACGTTGTATAGCCGTACCCCGTGCTTACACCAAACGTAATTTTTGATAGCAGCGTCCGAAATAACGATGGGCCTGTGTGCTTGATATAAAAGTACTCAAGCGGTATCGTCGCGTCCCGCTCGTTTTCGTATTGGGCCAGAGCATGCCCGCTGCCCAGGAGGCAGATAAAGAGGCATATCCATGTGACCCTGAAGTTCAGTGTGTGCCGATTTAAAATGTCCAAAAATAACTGCCCGTAGTCAAAAAATATAAGCGACTCAGTATCTGCAATTTAAACGAGTAAAAATACGGGAAACGAGCATATCATCCTAGTGCATCCTGAGCGTAAACCATACATGACCCTACAGCGGGACGCTCATTCCCAGGCGGGTTTGTACGGTGAATCCATTGATTCCAACGACGAAAAGGTGTGAAATAGTGTTTGATGGCGTTCGGCCTGGTACGTGAAATGGTGGGTATACTCCCCTCCTCCGGGCTCGTGCAGCACGAAATCTACAGTGTTCTCGCCTTCGCGTAATGGAATACGGGCATAGGAAATCGTGTGTGGCAAGGTCTGCCAGTTTCGGGTGTCGGCATGTTCCGTTATGGCATTGACCACGCCGATAAGTGCACCAAGCGTGGCATCTTCCTTCCTGACGCTCATTTCTGTTGCCTTTTTCAGTGCAGCCCTGAGCAGCCCCTTGCTGAATTCGAGCACCATGCGCTCCCGCAAACTGTGAATTGCAATACCGTTCAGGTCCTCCGCCATCTCCAGGGGATATTGTTCGCCTCCCGACACGAGCTGGGCCCCCCGGTAAAACACGGGTCGCTCGCGGTAACGCGGAAATGCGACACGATAAATATCCAGACCTGAAAGTCGCGAACGGTCGTCGTCATTGTCCAGCGGAAAGGCGAAGTTCAGTCCCATCGTTTCATTCACAAACAGCACCTGGTTATCCTGCTCGGTGTGTATAGCGAAATTGATGCTCCATTCTTCCTTCACCGGACTGAGTCCGTTGTGCCAGAAGAAAACAAGCTCAGCTTCGGGCTGTTGCGGTATGTAGTCTTCCAATCCAAATCGCTCCCGGTAATACTCGAACTCTTCATGCAAACCTGTCCACCAGGCCGTGTTCAGTAAATCATATTGCAGTTGCTGGGGTGCATGGAGAGAAAAAAGTCTGGCATAGTCATCCTCATAGATTTCCAGGGCATTCCGGTAGGCGATGAACGCATTGTTGTAATCGTTCATCGCCTGGTAAATAATACCCATCAGTGTGTGCACGAAAGCATCGCGCCGATACTTCTCCGGCGAGTTGTACTTATCGCTTAGTTCCTGCAATCTCAGATTGAGTCGGCGACACTCAACAAGCGCCTGATCGTACTTCCCCATCTTGAGAAAGTTGAGCGCCTTGTAATATAGTACCATGAGGTGCTCATGATCTTCGCCCCTATAAACGGTGACCAGTGGATTCGTCCAGTACGACGCCACCTCATTGATGTAGTCCTTGTGATAATCCTCGCCGAAAAGATAAGCCTTCTCGAAGTACTCGTTGCTCTCGCGATATCGACCCATGACCGATAAGACGAGGCCATTGTTGACGAGGTACAGGAATTTGTTTCGACCCTGTTCGCGCCGGTCGCGATTTTGCAATGCTTCGAGCGCTCGGTTGAGGTCACCTCGCTCGAATTCACGATTGAAGTCAGCCTGCGTATGATAATACGTCGCACACGCGCCGGCTAATGTCAGCGCACCTGCCATAAGCACGGTGGATGCTATGCGGGACATGATCGAAGATCAATTCCGGATCAATTTCTTGATCTCGTGTTGCCCGTACCAGACTCTTCGGTTGGTTTCAATGTCGGTAAGAAAAAGTGTGGTGACGTAGTTCACCACGCGTCGGTTGTTGTAGTCGTCGATCTCAGACGTCATTTCTCCAAACAACATCAGGTCGGCACCCAACTCTTTTCCGAATTGTTTGACGGTTGCCGGGTCGGCAAAGTCCTGTTGTTCGGCGCGCTCGCGTCTCAGGGCGTCGCGAAATTCCGATGATTCGACGAGGTCGGCTACTTTGGAATTATGGATGACGACCTCGAATTTGCGGATGAAGTTATCGGCGTCGATATGCTCGGTAGTCCGGTTAAGGATGTTCCCTACGATGATTACGGGCTTCCTGTTTTTTTCGCGGGCATATTCCTTGAAATCGGAAGAGTTAAAAAGATCGTAAATCATCTGGTCGGCCACCTTGCGCGAATCGGTGTCATTCCATCGTCCACTGAGGTCGATTGCGGTGTCGGGGGATACGCGCGTTACGGTCCGGGAACAGGACACGATGGCCAGTGTCGTCAACAGTAAAAGTGTTCGGTTAAGCATCGGTTTGACGTTTTTTGGATAAAATACCAAAAATCCTGCCTGTTTTTTAAGTCGCAGATGCAAGATGCAATAGTTACGCCGGCGCCGTCCAAGGATACCAAATCATTCCGGGTAGTTCCCCGGCAAAGCTCTGGCGAAGGAGGTACTTCGCCTTAACGGAGTTTTCGCGGAGTCGAGCGCCATCGCAACTGCATCTGTACCCGCATCTAACTGTTCCTAAGCTTGCTAATAATCCCCTTCGGGTTGGGATCGCTAAATACTGTATGGCCGGCCACCAGCACATTGGCGCCGGCGGCAAGGATAGCCCGGGCGTTGTCGAGGGTAACACCGCCGTCGATCTCGATTAGCGCCGAAGATCCTTTGGCCTTTATCAGTTCGGCCGTCTGGCGGATCTTCTCATACGTGATGTCCAGAAACTGCTGACCGCCATACCCGGGGTTGACCGACATCAGGTTCACGACATCGATGTCGGCGATGCAGTTCTCCAGGTGCAATACGGGTGTATGCGGGTTTATCGCGACGCCGGCTTTTGCTCCCGAAGCCTTGATTTCCTGGATGTCGCGGTTGAGGTGCGGGCACGTTTCGATGTGGATTGAGATGATGTCAGCACCTGCCTCCCGAAACGCACGGATGTAGCGTCCGGGGTCGATAATCATGAGGTGCACATCCATGATCTTTCGCGCGTGTCGACGGATAGCCTCCACGACCGGAACTCCCATGGACAGGTTCGGCACGAACACGCCGTCCATGATATCGATATGTATCCATTCGGCTTCGCTCTCATTGATCATCGTAACCTCGCGTTGGAGGTTAGCGAAGTCTGATGCCAGCAGCGATGGAGCTACAATTGGGTTCATGATTGAATTAAGGCGGCAATTTAGTAAAAATGCGCTTGGTTGCGCGATCGGCAGCTAACGCTTCATTTTGTACACTTCTGCGCCGGCCAGCATGAAGCAGCCCAGGCCATAATCTTCGAAGTCGGGCATACTGTTAACGGTGACCGGTTGCCCATCGGCCGGTTCTTTGCCGGTACCCTGAACATAACCCAGGAAACCGTTGGGATGAAGGGATTCCGTGGAGAGCGCATGCCAGGCTCGTGCGATGACAGACCGATAGACCGCATCATCCAGCAGCCCGTGGTTTACACCCCATGCCATGGCGTACGTAAACAGCGCGGTACCTGTCGTCTCCTTACCGCCGAAATGGGTTGAGTCGTGGAGGCTCACGTTCCAGAACCCGTCGGCGCGCTGAACGTGTCGAAGCGCTTCGGCCATGGCTTTAAAATCGTTAACATACTGGTTGCGATGCGGCGCGTCAGCGGGTATGACGTCGAGCACACGAGCCAGCGCCGCGATAACCCAGCCATTGCCTCGCGACCAATAGCAATCCTCGCCATTGGGTTCTTTGTACGGTGGATCGAAGTCTGCATCGCGCCACCAAAGATTGTCTTCGGGGTTAAAGAGCCCGTTCTCTCCTTCTTTGTCGCGCGTATGCATATACATGGCGTACATGCGTTCGTAGTAACGGCTATCATTGAACACGACGCCAAGGCGGGCAAACACGGGCATGGCCATTTGGATCGCGTCAATCCAGTTCCAGTCGTCTATCTTGTCCGTCCGCATCATACTGTCAATGGATGCCTTTATTTTTTCAATGCGTATGGGTTGACGATCGATCAGGTAAAGATCGATGTACGTCTGGCCGGCGCACTGGTTGTCGGCATTACGCGTAAACGTAATGCCATCGCGCAGGTCCCAGTTGTGGAAGGTCCCCCATTGTACCGCATAGTCGTAGTAAGCTTTTTTCGGATCAAGTGCATACAGGGCCATCAACCCTTCATAATACACACCGCGCGTCCAGATGTTGCTGGCCCGGTCGCGATTGGTGACGATTCGCTTTCCCGGATCAGGCCACTTGTCCATGAAATAGCGGTTGGCAAGGGTCATGTCCGACACAATGCGCTTTCGGGAAGGAAGGGATTGCGCGTTGGCTACGAAAACCACAAAGGCGAGTACAAGAATCGACACAATTCTCATGGATATCATTCTCTGGTGTGAAAAATGGCGCGACCGCCTACTTCAGTGTGAGCATCTTGAGGCAAACGGGCGATGGAATACCGGTGGTATTCGACACAAACGTAAGCTTCCCGTTTTCTGGATTCACCCTGAAGGTGACGATATTGTTTGAATCCTTGTTGGCAACCCACAAAAATTCACCCTTTGAATCAATAAGAAAGTTGCGGGGTATCTTTCCTTTAGTGTCCTGCTGTCCGACCAGGGTTATCATGCCGTCCTTGTCTATGGCATAAATAGCCAGTGCATTGTAACCACGGTTTGAAAGGTACAGGAAGCGACCGTTGGGAAGGACGTGAATATCGGCCGCCGTATTCTCGCCGTGAAAATCTGCCGGAAGACTTGGGATGCTATCCGCCCGCATGGTGAGCGTGCCGGTAGTTTTATCATAATCCAGAACAGCAACAGTTGATGAGAGTTCTTCAGCTGAATACACTACTGCACCGTTGGGATGAAATGCGAGGTGACGCGGACCACATCCCGGTTTCACGCTCACAAAAGGGACCTCTGCATCGGTGATGGTTCCATCGGCTGCATTGAAACGATAGCTGTGGATCCGGTCGGTGCCCAGGTCGGATACCAGCACGAAATTGTTGTCGGGCACGACGACGGCAGAATGCACATGCGGCCTTTCCTGGCGGTCGGGATTGACACTACTCCCGAGATGCCGGCGTGCGCCAGCGCTGGAACCCAATAGACCGTCATCGAATATGGGCATGATAACGACGTTGCCCTCGATATAGTTGGAAATAAACGCCCACTTACCCGTTTTTCCGATGCTTATGTAACACGGACCGAACCCGTAGGATGGGCGCTCGTTGAGCAGCGTCAACTTGCCAGTGGCGCCATCGATGGCGAACGCACTGACCGAGCCGGAGTTTTCCATTTCCTCAACGGATCCCCTGTTTACCGAGTACAGGAATTTGCCGGAAGGATGGATATCAAGAAACGTAGGACTTTCACGCGTGGGAACAGTTTGAATGTGGGTGAATCGGCCTTTGGCCCGGTCGAATTCCAGAACATAAATCCCCTCGCTGCCCGTTCCGAAAAACGTACCTACATACATAATTTCCTTTTGATGTTGCGCCTGCAGGGTGGTAATCATCAGCAATGCACAAACCAGACAAAGAAGGCGGATCATGGGGAAGCGTTATATTGCCAAAGGCGAAACGATTATCGTGAATTTTCCGGAAGGAAACCAGTTTTTTATGTACCTGCCTGGCTATATACTCCGGGTTGACTTGCTTTGATCCGTATATTTGTCCCCTATGCAAAAATTAATTGTACCACTCGCAGCGCTTGCCATCTTATCCTTTTCCTTTCTTGTTCCCGACACTGGCCAGGAAGATGAACTTGCCCAGAGCATGGCACGCGGAAAGGTAATCTATGAAGAACGATGTATTACCTGTCATATGGAGAGCGGCCAGGGCATACCTTCGGTATTTCCGCCACTCGCCAGCTCAGACTTCCTCCTGAAAAAGCGTAAGGCCGCCATCCACGTTGTGAAATTCGGACAGGAAGGCGAGATTGAAGTCAACGGTACTACTTACAACAACTATATGGCACCGCAGGGACTTACCGACGCCGAAGTAGCGGACGTCATGAACTACATCCTGAACAGTTGGGGAAATTCCGGTTCGCTCGTTAAACCAGAGGAAGTGGCAGCCGTGAAGGAATAAGAAAATCAACGCCGGCATGCAACGTCCTCTCACTCTTGCCGTATTCGTTATTTTTGCATCCTGCGCATCTCCTGCCGTGGAGACGCCCGCACCAATAGCCCGGCAGCTGGTTGTTGCGCGTCACAATGTGCACCTGACTGCACCGGATACGCTTGGCTCCCTATCGGTAGGCAACGGCGCGTTCGCATTTACCGTCGACGTATCGGGGCTGCAGACGTTCTATCGTGACTATGAAAACGGCATTCCTTTAGGAACGCAGGCCGAGTGGGCCTGGCACGCTATCCCGGCGGACAAAGGCTTTACGCTGAAAGACGTAGCGCAGGAATACGAAACCTGCGACGGAAGAAAGGTGCCGTACGCCATTCAGCGATCCGATGGAGGGGCGCGAGAGGCCACACAATGGCTACGCGCCAACCCGCACCGCCTGCACCTTGGACTAACCGGGTTGCAACTACGAAGAAGAGACGGCACTCCGGCGCTGCTAAGCGACCTGAAGGAAATCGATCAGACTCTCGATTTATGGTCAGGAACCATTGTCAGTCGTTACACGGTCGACGGCGACCCGGTGAAAGTGGAACTCGTTTCGTTAACGGATGCCGACGGAATAGCCGTTCGGGTTACCTCTCCGATGGTGCGCAACGGCCGGCTCAACGTATGGTTAAAGTTTCCTTACGGTGCGGAATGTCACGTGTGTCCCGGATACGATTTCGAAAGTCCGGAACGACACAAGACCATGGTGCGGGAGTCCACCGAACGCGAAACGATTCTTGAGCGCATCCTCGACTCAACGCGCTACTTTGTGGGCATTGGCCACCTGGGTGCGCGTGTCACAGAGACGTCAGCCCACATGTTTGCCATTACACCCAACACCGACGATCAGGTTGTCGAGTTCACACTCCGATACAGTCAGGAACAGGAAAAGCCCGTCACCTCCGACTTTGAAACCCTGCATGACAAAAGTGCTGCATTCTGGAAGGACTTCTGGAATTCAGGAGGGATAATCGACTTCTCGGAATGTACCGACCCCCGCGCGCAGGAACTGGAGCGCCGCGTAGTTTTGTCGCAATACCTGACGCGCCTGCAGTGCGCTGGCAAGATGCCGCCGCAGGAGACGGGGCTTACCATGAACAGCTGGTATGGAAAGTTTCATCTTGAGATGCACTGGTGGCACGGCGTGCACTTCGCCCTTTGGGGGCGGCCGCAACTATTGGAAAATAGCATGGGGTATTACAGTCGAATACTGGAGAAGGCGCGACAGACTGCCGCATGGCAGGGGTATCGCGGGGCGCGGTGGCCTAAGATGACCGATCCCTATGGCAAAGAAAGCCCTTCCAGCGTCGGCGTCTTCCTGGCCTGGCAGCAGCCGCACCCGATCTACTACGCGGAATTGTTGTATCGGAATGATCCTGAAAAGGCCCTGAAGAAGTATCACGAAATTGTTTTCGAGACGGCGGAATTTATGGCATCGTATGCGCAGTTCAGTATGGCCGACAGCCTGTACCATCTCTGTCCTCCCCTGATCCCGGCACAGGAAATTTTTCCGGCAGTCGAAACCAACGATCCACCGTTTGAGCTTGCCTACTGGCGCTATGCACTGGACCTCGCTCAACAATGGCGCAAGAGAGAGGGTCTTCAACCTGACCCTGGGTGGCAGGACGTGATCGACAAACTTGCACCCATGCCACAAGACAATGGCTATTATCTTCCCGCAGCCGGGGTCCTCGACGCCTACACTGACGATGCCTATCGCAAGGATCACCCGGTAGTTACCGGCGCCTATGGAGTCCTACCCATGTCAGAGCAAATCGATACGGCTGTCATGGCCGATACCTTTGAGGAAATCATGAACCACTGGAACTGGGAAACTACGTGGGGATGGGACTATCCGATGCTTGCCATGTGTGCCACGCGTTTAGGCAAGCCAGAACGGGCCATCGATGCATTGCTGATGGATGTTCAAAAGAATACCTACCTCGTCAACGGCCACAATTACCAGGACAAGCGCCTTCGCTTATACCTCCCGGGTAACGGTGGTCTGCTCACCGCGGTGGCGATGATGGCTGCCGGCTGGGACGGTTCTTCTGACAACGCGCCTGGCTTCCCCAAAGATGGAAGGTGGAACGTGAGGTGGGAAGGGCTGAAGCGAATTCCGTGAAGCAGACCTGTGGCCGACTGCCCAACGATAGCCGGACTAAACGCAAGGGCTACAACTTCACAACCTTAAAAGAGTACACGTCCTTTCCCGACGTGACGCGAAGAAAATACATTCCGGCGGGAAGCTTGCTGCAGTCGGCCTGAAACCCTTGAGCAATCCAGTCGAACGTAGCCATCTGGCTGCTCAATACCTGTCCTTGCAATGAAAGGATTTCAACGAGGCATGTTTCCTTTTCGGGATCATCAGGGCGGATCAGCAAAGTGTCCGTCACCGGGTTCGGCGCGACGATCATCGGCTTATCCTGCGGTTGCCAATCCAACATGTTGGATACAGCCCGGAAATTCGGTATTCCATACCCCAGCAGGTTGTCGGGATTGTCTGCCTGAGACGCGGTAGCGCGTACCGCATCCAGCAACTCTTTGTTCGAAAGGTGCGGGTATTTCTGCCAGACGCCGGCCAGAAGTCCGGTTACAATGGGCGCGGCAAGCGATGTGCCGCTCGCTGTTCCCAGGGTGCCGGAAGGGTTTACTACGTGCACACCTGTACCCATAGCCCCTACGTCAGGCTTTATCCTCCCGTCGGCCGATGGGCCTATCGAGCTTATGGAACTCCTCACGCCGTTTGCGTTGGTAGCCGCGACAGCCAGAACCCGCTCATTGTCAGCGGGCGTCGTGATGATCTGCCACGCATTGTTGCCTTCGTTTCCCGCGCTTGCGACGACGACCATCCCCCGTTCCGACGCCCATTGCGCGGCGCGCGCAATCACCGTTGTCTTCCCGTCCAGTTCGCTTTTATCATAATCCATAGCCGGGTCGTCGAACGTATTGTATCCCAACGATGTGCTGATAATGTCGGCACCCGCACTGTCGGCACGCTCGGCGGCAAACAGCCAGTTGTATTCTTCGATACGGTATTCCCCCGACACGTCCTCGGTAATGTACAAATGAAAGGACGCACCGAATGCTCCCCCGACAAAAACGTCGGGTATGTAGCCCGCGATGACGGACAGCACATTGGTGCCGTGGTTACTTTGCACAAATGCATCGGCATCGTCGTGCACAAAATCGTAGGTATCGATTAAACGGTTGCCCTCAAAAATGTGACTGAAAGCTGTTGCCATGTCAACGCCGGGGAACCCCGCATCAAGAACGGCAATATGCACGCCCTCACCCGTGAAACCCTCAGCGTGCATCTCATCCAATCCCTCGAGAGACAACTGGTTCGTCGTTACCATTGACTCCTTCAAGTCCGTTGCCCTGTTGCTGACCTTCCGTCGGCCTGATGGTGACGGTTTGCCGCCTGTCGCGACTCGTTCGACGCGGCTTACATAAGGCAGCGATGCGAGAGCAGCGCGTGTTCCTTCATCACAGGATACCAAAGCACCGTTCATCCAACGCGTTGTGTGCATTATCGTGGCGCCGGTCGCCTTCACACCATCCACGTAAACGGAAGACACCGGAAGATCCTGTTCGACAACCTGCAGTCCCTGACGCGCACGGCGCTCCAGGGCGCGGGGACCCAGGAATGCCGATGGGTTGCTGACATCGTAAGCAGTTCCCTGCTTGTCCTTGAAGAATACCATGTACCGGTTATCCTGCGCCTGAAGAGAAAAGGCGAGAAGAAAAAAGACGAACGACAAGACCCCCTTACCTGACACCATACGACGTTATCATTTGCGTGTACTCGACGCCCGATTCGATCTCACCGAATTCAGTGCAACCGGCAGTACAATAATTCAAGATACGAATTTCCCTCAGGATCAACCCGACGTTACGGGCATATACTTCCTTTCGGATATCGGTACGAACAATATTGTCATCGTCATCATTTTGGTTTACCTCCGCGCAATCAGGAAAGGAAGTTCCATTAACCATATACGATCCTCCCGCTTGAAGCATTTCATATTCGTCGTCACCCAGATCGTTGAAGGCATTGCCATTCCAGGTAACACCCGCCGATACGGGCAACGTGAATTTGACGAAAGTCGTACTTCCCTCCGACACCATCATGCGGTGTCCGCTGACCCGCGCCGACCACGTATCATGATACGACCAGTCTGAATCCGGATCAAACCGCTTGTAACGGTATATAACGTAGGTAACCCCTCCTTCGGTATTGGGAAAGGAATCGACAACCTCTGTAAGCAACTCGTAATGCTGTTCCTCCCGACCGGTATTCGTATACCACACCGAATCGACGTTATAAATCTGGTAGATCCCTTTCTTGAGTGGCAGGTACGACAAACCCGAGCTTGACGACTCAGGCGACGTACTGCAGGCGGCCAGGGTAACAGCGGAAACAACCGCCATGAGACCAAAAAATTGCCGGAACTTCACCGTTTTACTCAAATATTCATGCGAACAACCGCGTTGGCCCAAAAATAACCGCGCTTTTTTCAGCGGGCTCCTTATTTTTGCCGTGACACAAAAGGCAAGTAAACGAAATCCGTGCAATTTATTTTAACGACATCGGCATGATGCTGAAAACGAAGGTCAAAGTGGGCAATATTTCGAACCTCAGCGATGCGCGGTACTGCGCCGGGATGGGTGTCGACATGCTGGGCTACGCCGTCATCCCCGGGCAGGAAGGGTATGTGCCCGAGCTTTTGTACCAGGACCTGCGGGGATGGATCTCAGGACCTGCGGCGGTCGCGGAACTCTATGGCATTACACCGGACGTAAACCTCAAAGCAATCATGGAGGGATACCAACCCGACCTGGTTGAGGTCTTTGCCGACGAACTGTACCTGCTTAAAAACCTCCAGGGACTCGAAGTTATCGTCAATATTCGGGAACGGCAGGATATTGATGTCATCCGATCTGCACAGAAGCCAATTCGTTATGTCATCATTGGCCATGAGCATACGGATTTGATTGCCCGGTTGCGTTCCGACTTTGAAGTCCTGGTAGCCGTTGACCCCGCACATAAGGTCTCTCCCCTGCTCGAGCAATATGACATCAGCGGCATCGCACTCCGCGGAACACCCGAAGAACGCCCGGGATACAAGGACTACGACAGCATTGCCCGGGTGCTTGAAGAACTCGCCGACTGAATCTTGACAGCTGGAATCTCAGCAACAGCGCTGCCCACCTGCCAGCGAATGTATTTTATGCATTCTCCCTGGAGCGCAAACTTTTCCTCATAGTTCGTACGGATATCGTAACACTCCGATTGCAGTGACGAATTGTACAAGTCGTCAGTGTGTGCCAGGTTGTGGACGCCTGCCATCGTGCTGACTGTCTCCAGGGTGTATTCGTACAATCCAGCGTTATCAGTTTTTAATCGAATGTAACCACCCGGGCGAAGCAGCCTTCGGTACAGGGTAAGGAACATCGGGTTGGTTAACCGCCTCTTGACGTCGCGCTTGCGCGGACGAGGGTCCGGGAAGATGAGCCACAAGTCAGCAATCTCGCCTGGCTCAAAAAAACTATCAAGCAATTGTATTTGAGTCCGGAGAAAGGCGGCGTTTTGAAGGCCCTGTTCCAGGGCCAGCGTACTTCCCTTCCATATCCGCTCGCCTTTGATGTCGACGCCGATAAAGTTCTTGTCCGGAAAACGCGCGGCAAGCCCGACCGTATATTCGCCGCGGCCACATGCGAGTTCTACGGTGATTGGATTGTCGTTTTTGAAGACAAGCTCGTTCCATCGTCCCTTCACTTCATTGTAAATGAGCTTCGAAGGCTCGATGACATTTTCTCTTGTCTCGATGATCCTGAACCGTTCGAGTTTCCTTTTCATAATCCTTCTACTTCGGCAACAACAAACGTGCTCCCTCCGATAAACACCATGTCGTCCTGGCCTGCAGCCTCTATAGCCGTGCGGACAGCCTGTCCCACGTCAGGTATCACGGTACAACTAAGCCCCCTTGCGCGCGCCCGATCCGCCAGCAGCTCGGCATCCATCGCCCGGGGAATGGCGGCACGACAAAAATAATATCTGGCATCGATTGGAAGGAGCGCCAGCATGGCATCCGGGTCCCTTTCCCGGGTCAATCCGAAAACAATGTGCAGCGTTGAATAGCGCTGTTGCAGGATCTGTGCGACGACACGTCGGAGGCCTTCTACATTGTGCGCCGTATCACAGACTACAAGCGGATGCTCACCGAGTTGCTGCCATCTTCCACGCAGGCCGGTCAGGGCAACTACGTCGCGCAGCCCCTGCCGGATCGCGTCGTCAGAAATCGTGAATCCCCGTTCGCGCAACTTCAGCAACGTCATCACCGTGCCGCAGATATTCTGATCCTGGTACGATCCCTTCAAGCCGGGCTCAACATCGGCAAGAAGCACGTTGCTCCCATGTACAACATCGACCTGTCCCTGTCTTTTCCGGATCGTCAGTTCATTATCAGCGAACACCAGTGGAGCTCCACGTTCTGCAGCAACGGCACGGAAGATGTGCTCTACCTCGGGCTGGCGTTCGCTTACCACAACCGGTACGCGATCCTTAATGATACCCGCCTTCTCCCGGGCGATGTTTTCCAGCGTGCCTCCAAGCAAATCCTTATGATCCATGCCAATGTTCGTAATCACCGACACCACCGGCCGGATGACGTTAGTAGAATCGAGCCGCCCGCCCAATCCGACTTCCACGACAGCAACATCCACGTCGCGGGATGCAAAATAATCAAATGCCATCGCGACGGTGATCTCGAAGAACGATGGCTTCACCTCTTCGATAAGTGAACGCGTCCGATTCACAAATTCAGTCACCGCATCTTCATCCATCTCCACCCCATTCACGCGAATGCGTTCTGTAAAGGATTTGAGATGGGGTGAAGTGTACAGACCTGTGCTGTAACCGGCCGACTGTAACACGGCGGCGGTCATGTGAGCGGTGCTTCCCTTGCCATTCGTTCCAGCGATATGGATCGAAGAGAAACGGCCTTGTGGATTACCGAGGGCTTCACACAAGGCTATTGTATTAGCCAGGTCTATTTTCAGCGCTGCTGCGCCTACACGCTGGAACATGGGCAGGTTCTGGTAGAGATAATCTACCGCCTCTTGATACGACTTGATCATGGATGATTCGCGCCATACCGGGCATATTCCCCGGTTCATCGGCGGCAAAGGTAACTGATTTTTCACATGATCGATGAGGCCCGGCTTCTTAGCGGGCGCGGATCACGAAGGTGATGGTGCCGGTAGATACGGGCGGTACGTTCTCGCCGGTCTTGCTAAACGTGAGTTTCTCGATGGCCTTTCGGCAAGCCTGCTCGGTCTCAGGGCGAACACCCCTTTCGAGGGTTCGGATGCTGATGATCTCACCGCGGTCGTCGACCTTAATCTCGAATTTCACAACGCCGCCCAATTCCTCTTCAGGTATTGACGGCGCCGGTCTTGCGTCCCACAACCACCCGGCAAGGTCAAGGCTTGAGCCACCAGCTCCTCCGCCGGGTTTGCCATACAATGCTTTCGCATCGACACTGCCTTGCGGGTTTCCTTTGTCACCCGTTCGGCCCGGGTCGTCGCCATGACTGGCTGCGTCTCCCTCCCGTGAAGTCGCCGCATCGTTCTTTTCAGTATTGGGTTTATATACAGCCTTCGGTACCGGAGGCTTCGGTGTCTCCTTAACGGGTTCCTTTACCGGCTCGCGCACCGGTTCGGGTTCTTTCTTTGGAGGCTCTTCCGCCGGTGGTGTTTCCTTCTTTGTTTCCTCTTCTTTTACCGTCACCGGACTTTCAATCTTCGAGACAACCGGTTGTTCTTCGGGAACGCTTTCCACCGGCGGTTCGGGTTCACTTTCCTCAGGCACCTCTTCGACAACTTCTTCAGGAGCGGCTTCCGGTTCGCCCGGCGTAACCCTGGGTTGTACGGGGCCGAAACCTGTATCATCGGTGCCGAAGTTGATTTCTATTCCATATTCAGGCAGCGGCGGATCAGGTGCGCGCCAGGCTATGATGACGAAAAGCAGGACAAACACAAGCACAGTGATCCCTGCCGTTGAGATCGCCGCAATGCGTTTGTTCTTTTTTTCCCGTTCCGACTCGCTCATTGTCCCGGCTTTGTAGCCACCACTACTTTTGCTTCGAGTGATGTCGCGATACCCGCGACATATACAAGGTGTTCCGAAGGCACGTCCTTATCAATATGGAGGATGACCGAACCACCTCCGCCTGAAAGACGGCTTTTCAATTCCCCTTCAAGAGTACCCCGTGTCACGCGCTTATCGTTGACGTAATAGTTCAGGTCGCGCGTAACCGTCACAGAAACCTTTTGCACCTCGATCGTACTGGATTTGCTGCTGGGCAGATTCACCGGAAGTCCCGACGGCGTCACAAAGGACGACGTAAGCATGAAAAAGATCAGCAGCAGGAAGATCAGGTCAGTCATGGATGCCATGCTGAAACTCGCTTCGATCTTGTTGTTCGACCTGAGGTTCATAATGAATGGGTAACGAATTAGACGTCAGCGTGGTTCCTGGAGCAAGTCGATGAAGTCGATTGACGTGTACTCCATCTTGTGGATCACCTTCTGCACACGAGAAACGAGGTAATTGTATGCCAGGTAGGCGATGATACCGACGATCAGGCCGGCGACAGTCGTGATCATCGCGGTGTAGATGCCGCTCGAAAGAAGTTTGGGACTTACAGAACCTTCTTCCTGCGATATCGCGATGAAAGCCTGGACCATCCCGATCACAGTACCCAGAAACCCGATCATCGGCGCGGCTCCTGCGATGGTTGCGAGCGTGGGCAAATTCCTTTCCAGTTTAAATACTTCGAGCTTGCCCACGTTTTCAATCGAAGCCTCGATCGTCTTCAGCGGGCTCCCGATGCGTGAGATTCCCTTTTCGATCATCCGCGCGATGGGGCTGTCCTGGCGGTTACACATCATGCGGGCGCCGTTGATGTCCCCCCTGAGGACCAGTTCCTTTACCTTGCTCATGAAGGCTTCGGGTTCCTGGTTTGCCTTACGAATTGTGAGCATCCGTTCGATGAACAAATAGGTAGCCACAATCCACATCAGACCGATCGGGATCATGATCGGACCTCCGGCAACTGTAAGTTCCCAAACGGATATAGTCTGATTCGCGGCGTCGGCTGCCGCCGTTGTGTCTGTTACGATCTGTAAGAATGTCATTCAGTCAAAATAAAAAAATGTCCACCCGATATTTAAGATTCACGGTACTCCAAAAAGTGAAATTTATGATCGTCTGTCAATATTTGCTCACCCACAATCCCTCACCATAGTCGGCCTTCATGCCGTCGGCTGTCGCCTGCGCGTTGGCATACGTGTCGCCTTCAGCAATGGCAAGCCGGTAAAATTTGACGCGCCCGTGAGGCGGAATGAGCTTGCTGCTCACGCCTGAGGCACTGAGCTTACGCGCGTAGTCCATCAACAGGTCGTCATCGATGTTGCTGGCCACAATAACATAATAACGACCGGTTCGACCGGTAAGTGTGTCGATGGTACCGAAAGCAGGCTTGGGCGGTATACGCGCCAGTGAATCGTTGATACGCTGTACCCTTTGCCGTTCAATTTCAGCCAGCGAGTCAGCACGCGCACGGTCGCGGCGATAGGCAGCATCTGCCGCCGCCTGGCGCGCCGCTGCCAGTCGCGCTTCTTCGTCACGCGCCGGTTTGTACTTAAGAAAGTACCACAACCCTCCTCCTATCAAGACGGCAATCAACAGAATAATTCCGAGGACCTTGGGCCACATGGGTGACTCCGTTTCGTGGGAGTAGCTGTATGTATACTGCGCGCGCTCGGGTTCCTCGTAACGCGGCGGCTCATAGGTGTGCTCTTCCTCTATCCTCGAAGGCTCCGATGCCACCGGCTCCTCAACTTCCCTTCGTTCCTCTTCCCATTCCTTCGGAGGAGGAGTCGGCTCGGGCGCAGGCTCTTCCTCCCGTTTGATCGGTTCGTATTCTATTTCGGGTAACCCGAAGGTGTCATCAGATTCATCAAAGCTACCGGAACTATCTTCAGGCTCATCTGGTCTGTTGTCTTTGGCCATGGTTCGGTTAAGTTTAGATGGGTAAACTATACAAAATTAAGCGAATTTTTCGGGCGTCCAAATCATACGTCGTTCACCAAACCTCAAAAGCTCCATGTGATGCCACCGAGTACCTGCATGCCTCGCACCGGATAGTGATAGTACATCGGATACTCGTTCGACACGATGTTGTTCAACTGCACAAAGAAAGAGAAGCTGTCAGAGAAGAGATACTCTACCCTCGCGTTCAGATCGAACGCATTGTCCAGCGTTACTTTCTCCAATGTCTGCTGATCCAGTGCCTTCATGCCTCCCTGCATGATGAGATCAGCCTTGAGAAGGATCTTATCAAAGACATTGTAAAAGGCATTGGCCGCCAGCCGATAGGTTGGCCGATGCCACACTTCCGGAAGATCACCTGCCGTGTAGGTATAAAAATCACCCCGCGCCATAAACTTCGCGCGCTCTGACTGCGCGTAGCTGATCGCGGCATATACGTTGTTGCGCCTGACGGTTCCCGGGTCGAACAGCGTTATGAATTTACTCTGATCAGCAGGATCATTCACGAACGAATAAAGGTTCTTAAGATGCGCGGCCGCCAATCCGCCCTCTACCTCGACCTGGCTGCCCAGACGCGCCTTAATGCCGGCGAGAAATTCGAACAGCCGGTTCGTATGGTAAATGGGGACATCAGGCGCAAGCCACCGGTTCTCACGCACCAATGAATGCAGCGACACCTTGTCTACGCCCCCACTGAGCGATCCAATCAAATCAACGGTGGGGCTAAGCGAAAATGTGGCGGAAACGTCGGGAAATACATGAAGGTCCTTACTGTCCAGCGTGTCGTTTTCAAAAGCAACCTTCGCCCCCGCCCTAATGTCCAAACCATCCAACGGAGAAAACACATATTGACCCCCAACGGTAAACAGACTCCGCGGGCCTGGATCTATCGACGCATCCTTTCGGCTCACAACAGAATAGTCGGCGCTTATCTCAATCGCCGTGAGTTTGTCGATGATGTACCCTGTTTTGAAAGACACACCGGCATCCGATTCCTTTGCATCGTACCGATCCGACAAATACGAAAAACGAGCGCCCAGCGTGTACCGGAATTTCGTTTGACGCGTATTGGAAATCTCTCCTCCTACCGAGAGGAAATTGAACGACTGCCGGATGTCGTCGCGACTCACAACCTCACCCTCGGGATATCCATAAAAGTGCGTGCCGATATTCTCCCAGCCCAGGTTGCCGCTCGCGGTCACCACATCGCCGAACGCTTTACCATAAAGCGAAAGACCGGATGTACCCCCGCCGGAGTTTTTATCGTCAACAGGTCCTTTAGCCGAACTGCGGTGCCAGAGATGCGCACCGACAAGCTTCTTGCGATCCTTCCGGTTGTTGAGAAACGCCTCGGCATAGGGACTTGCATAGTTTCCGTAGCCCAGGCTCACATAGCTTCCATACACCTGTCCGTTACTTTCCTGCTTTAGTCGTAGCGGCCTGATGCGAGGAGCGATCTCGGGAGCCTGAAAGTTGAATGGCCGAAAGTCATACGTAACAGACGGTGCCGACTGTTCAGCGGGCCGTGGTGGTATCTTCTCATAGTTCCGGCTCGCGGGGGGCAACGTCAGCTGACGCTCTTTAATAATTTCAACCTGCACGTCCTCAAGGCCGCCGGTATCCTGCGCAGCAACGCGCGTGGCAAGGAAACTTGCAACGATCAGGATGAGTACGCGTTTATATGCCGGTTTCTTATATGCCATTTTGATCAGCGGTTCTCCAGTGAATCGTTCCCTGTATCTAAAGGTGCTTCTTCAGGTATCTCGGCGGCCTGACGTTCCTCGATGGCTTTCAGCTTCTGCCTGGCTTCCTCCTTCACAGCCGGATCCGGGAAATGCTCGATGAGCGATTGAAGTGTCGCCTTTGCCTGGAAGTCATCCTCCTGGGCAACAAAATTATCCGCCAGGAGAAGGAACGCCTTCCCTACCCATTCCTGGTATGAAGAAAAGTCGTTGTTCAGGCCGATCAGCGTCTCATAACACTGATCGTAATCCTTGGTCAGGTAAAAGATCTTTCCAAGCAGATATTTTGCCTCAGCGCCGTATTCATCGCGTGCCGTATTCAGCGTATTCAAAAATTCATCTTTAGCGGTTTCATAGTCGCCTTTTTCCATCGCCGCTTTCCCAAGATACAGCGTCGCCATGTTCTGCGCGCTGGCGTTGACATTGCCCTTTTCGAGGATCAGGTTGGCGTACACCGACACGGAATCGTATTGCTTCAGCTGGAAGTACGACTCCGTCAGTCCCGACCACGCGGTGAACAGGTCCTTCTTACTGGATGCGAGCTGCTCAAGTCTCCTGAAGTCGCCCGTCGCCCGGTTATACTGGCCCATCGCGACGTGTATTTCGGCCAGGCGTGAGGGGATGCGCGCGCCGTATTCCGACGCATGATCGCGTGCGAGCTCTTCATACAGTGGAATCGCTTCGTCGTAATTGTGCAGGCGGAAATGCGATTCCGCGATATAGTACTTTGCTTCCGTATTGCGCGCGCTCTGCGGATAAGATGTCATAAACGAACGAAGCGCGCTGATGGCTTGCGTGTACTTCTGATTGAAGTAGAGGTTCTTGGCCGTTTCGTACTCCACGTTCTCCAGTCCTTTGCTATCCGGGTTAGCGCGCTTGAATGTTGAGAGATACATGTCGAAGTCGCCCGACTTACCGGCCAGCGTGAGCGCCTCCTGCAGTGGCACCAGGCTTTCTTCGGCAGCCGGATGTGTGGGATACTCGCGAATCACGCGACTGTAATCGCTGACCGTGGCGTCGTAGTTCTTCAGGCTGAAATGCGATGCGGCCCGACGCATGTAGGCGTACGGTGCAAATGAAGAGCCAGGCATCTCACGCAGGAGGCGCGTGAGGCCATCAATTGCTTGCTGGTAATTGCCCTGCTCAATATCGAACTGCGCAATCTGGAACAACGCATCGTCGCGATACTGCGAGCGCGGATAGCTTGAGACGAGGTCATTCAGAAGACGGCGCGCTTCCGTATAGTTGCGCTGGAATCCGGTGATGGTACCGGTCTGCAGGAGAATGTAGTCATTATCCGGTGATCCGATGTTGCGTGCGCGCGTGTAATATTCTAGTGCCTCAGGATACGACCGCGACACATAGTAGCAGTCGGCTAACCGGATCAACGCGTCGGTGTGATTCGGATTGCGCCGATCGGTTGCGTTGACATATTCCCTGAATTGGATTTGGGCACGATCATAATCTTTAAGGTTGTAGTACGCATAGCCAAGTCCGTAGCGCGAAGCTGTGGCCAACTCACCGCCACCCGTACCGAGCACAGCAGTGTAGTGGCGAACCGCGTCCTGGTATCGACCAAGGATTGAATACGCTTCGCCGCTCCAGAAGTTTGCCAGTGTGGTGTACCGGGCGTCGACAGGATTGCTCAGGGATTTCGCGAAGAACGACACCGCCTGATCATAGACTTCCTTGTTGAACAGGTCAGATCCTTTCAGGTAGGTAGCCTTTTGATATGCCTGTTGCATGGCTGCGTTTCGCGCCGGCAGCGACTCGATGTATTCAATAGCCTTGTTGAAATCGTTTCCGTTGACATAAGCTTGCGCCAGGATCTCGCGCACGTCGTTGCGATGCGCACTCGACGGATACTTTTGGAGAAAGGCTTCAAGTTCGGGAATGGCAACTTCCGCCCGGCCCGCATCGTATGCAACCTTTCCAAACTGAAACGCACTCTCTTCGGCAAGTTCACGATCCGCCGGGTTGTTTCGCGCATAGTTGAACGCGTTCATGGCAAGCGGCTTGTCCCCCTGCTTGAGGTAGATAATGCCGAGGTAGTAGGAGGCATAATAGCTGACGGTGTCTGACGATGCCGCTGCTTTGCGGAGATAATCCAGCGCCTTGTCCTGACGACCGAGCGTATAGCTGGCATAGCCGGCTCGAAAGAGTAGTGGACTCTCCGATTTTCCGGCGCCACCTGAGAAGTAACGTTCATAGGCGTCGACCGCCCTTTGGTAGTCGCCCTTAAAATAGTACGCCTCTGCAACCAGCATTGCGATTTCGCTGGCGTTCGCAAGGTTCGGGCGCGATTGCACCGACTCGGCGTATGTCAACAACGCGTCATAGTCGCGCTGCCGGTAATACACATTGGCGATCAGGTAAGGAACGACGCCGGCATACGCGCTGTTCTGTTCGGCACGCTTCAGGTCTTCGAGGGCATCGTCATACGCCCCATTCGCGTACTCAACATATCCGGCATAGTAGCTTGCAGCCGGAGCGTATGCATTTTTCTGAGTCTTGACAAAATTGAACTGCTCCAGCGCCTCTTTGAGTTTCTTTTCGCTGAAGAGGCTGTAGCCCCAGGCAAACCGCCCTTTGTTTTGCTGGTCGGCAGTCAGGGCAGGAAAATCTACCTGTCGGAAATATCGTGTCGCCTTGGTATAGCTCTTCTGATCATAAAAGAAAAGAGCAATGTCATAGTAGGCAGTCGAAGCACGGGGACTCGAAGGATTCTTTTCGATGAAGTCGTTGATGAGCCGTTCGCCGTCTTCATGGCCCAGGCTCAGGGCACTGTAGGCCATATAGTATTGTGCCTCGCTCCTGCGGCTGTCGGAAGCGGGAGCGGCTTCAAGATATTCGGAAAAGACCTGCCGGGCGGCACCGTAGTTGTTGTGCTCGACGAGTTCGCGACCTTTCGCAAATAATCGTTCGGCCTTTTGTTGTGACAACTGTTCCTGTGCCACGCCAATGGTTGCCACCAGGAGCAACAGGCAGATTAGTGCATAGCGATAGCTCACGTGCCTCCTGATTTTACATTAGAACTGAGGTGCCGGAGATTTATTGCAAAAGTGAGACCAAAAAAGTCAGTCAAAAAAATACCCATACCTTCGAATGTATGGACTCAAAGGTAACAAAAAGATGCTGGTACTTTCCAAACAAACGAATGAGTCAGTGCATTATTCTAAAGACCAGCTCGCGAAATATTTGCCCGGGTGTTGCCGATCCGCTGTTGACACCTTTGAGTTGGAGATCGGCCTGTCGCAGCAACGAAATCCCCATTGTAAGCTTTTGCCTGTCGAATCGACGTAAAGCCTGACTATAGTCGCGGGCAGCATACGGACTCACTCTCAACGCACTAGCTATGGATCGTTCATTCTTATCAGGAAGGTAAGCCGCAACCAGCAACTTGCTGAAAAAGGAGTAGAGGAATGCCACTGCCGGAATGATTGCAACACGACGGGTATGGCTTTCGAAGTAGTTGACAATCTTCGCCGCTCGTAACGTGTCACCCAGCGCTATTGCCTTCTGAAGTTCGAAGATGTTATAATCGCGGCTGATGCCTACTTGTTTAGCTACCTGATCTTCCGTGACAGTCTCCCCTTCCTTCCGGTTGAGCAGCAGCTTGTCGATTTCGTTCGTGAGCCGGGTCAGGTCGTTGCCGACGTATTCCGCCAGCATGTCCACAGCCTTCGGATCAACGGGAACGTTTCGTTCCTTGAAGTACCCGCGGATGAAGTCGGGGAGCTGGCTGTCGTAAAGTTTTTTTGCATCTAGTGTAATGGCAAGCTTGTCGATTTGTTTGCCCAATGCCCGGCGCCTGTCGAGGGGTTTGTACTTGTGACAAAACACGAGTACCGTGGAGGGTACCGGTCGCTGAAGGTAATCGAGCAAAAGCTTGCTGCCGATCTCCCGGTTCAGGTCGGGGATGTCCTGCGCCTCGCGAACGATGACCACCTGGCGCTCGGCCATCATGGGATACCGGCGCGCGTGCGTAAGGATGGTCGCCATGGGCGAATCCTTTCCATAAAGAACAACCTGGTTGAAACCCTTCTCCGCCTCGCTGAGGACATTCTCTTCTATATACCCGGCGATCAGATCAATAAAGTAGGGCTCCTCTCCATGGAGGAAATACACCGGTCCGTACTTGTGGGCCTTCAGGTCGGAAAGAATTTTTTTTGCGTCCACGTGTTACCGTTTTGCTGTTGTCAACCTGTTCCTCTTTTGCGCGACAAGGTAAGCGCTGATCCGATTCCAACCAAGGCTCCGGCGAAGTGAGATTCCCATGACACGCGCGGATCGCCGGGGAGGATACCATAAAAAACGCCACCGTACAAGATGAACACGATCACGGCGATCGTCAGCGAACGGAAGTCGCGGTAAAAGATACCGAAGAAAATAAGAAAGAACGCCAGCGCATAGACGATGCCGCTGGCCCCGATGTGGATGCTGTCGGGCCGGGCAAATAGCCACACCAACAGGTTCGTCCAGAAATACGCGCGGAAGAAGACGATGGGTGCAAGCCGGGGATAAAAGAAGTACAAAACGGAACCGAGGAAGAGCAGCGGGATCGTGTTGGAAATAAGATGGAAGATGTTGCCATGGAGCAACGGCGACATGAAGATGCCTATTATACCCCGCCAGGTACGCGGCACCACACCGAATGCACTAAGCGGCCATCCGTAATATGCCTCGAGGGAAAACAGCAGCCACATGAGAAAGACGATCCGAAGTGGAACGATGGAGCTGCTGAACAACGAAGAATGTTTCATTCACCTGTGTGGACCTGACCGCAATTAACACATTTTAGCGGAGGCTCACGGCAGGAAATGACTCAAATCAACTCCGGCGGGCGGATCATATCGAGGCCTATGTACTTCGCTTCCTCCTTGTCGATGGCGTTGTAGCCGAGAAGCCCTCCCGAAGAAGCCGCCACTTCACGCGCCAGCTCGCGAAGCAGCGAGTAGAACTGACGGCGGAAAGAGCTCTCCACACGGGGGAGTATGGTGTTGAGGGCGGAAAGCTCCTCGACCAGTATCTCGTTTCGGGTTTCGGGGGCGGGTGGGTATCCCTGCAGCAGGATCCTCAGCTTATCTTCGAAATCCTCAGAAGCAACGCTGAAATATTGCCAGAGCGCATTGTTCGATTTGGCCTTCCGCCGGGCAACCTGGATAGCCTTGTTGGTTTCCTTCGAATCGATCTTCCCATCGGCCCCTGCCACCAGCATGCACACCAGGATGGGTGCTTTGAGCATTAGTTCAACCTCCGACGCATCCAGGGCCTCAAACTCCCGTAACATGATGATTTAATTGTAGTTCCTAAAAGACGGTTTCAACAAATGTAATCCATAAACAGACCCATAAAACTCAAATTCGGCGCAGAACCTTACCTGAGCCGGCTTTGCTGCATTTGTGGATTGTCAAATAGCCGCCGAATTGGATATTTTACCCTTATTTTCAACTTTTTTAACTGAACTCAACCCAGATGTACGATAAGGATCCGGTAAAGATTTTTGTTGTTGAGGACGACCCTGCCTACACCAAGTTTATCAAATACGTACTCGGGCTCAATCCCGACTATGAGACCGAGTTTTTTACCACCGGTAAAGAGTGCCTGGCCAACCTGCACAAAAGCCCGTCGGTAATCACGCTGGACTATTCCCTTCCCGACATGGCTGGAGAAGACGTGCTGAGCCAGATCCGAAGTCACGACCCCAATATCAACGTCATCATCGTCTCCGCCCAGGAAAAAATTGGCACGGCCGTGGAACTGCTGAAGGCCGGCGCTTACGACTATATCACGAAGGACGAAGAGACCAAGGACAGGCTGCTCAACTCTATAAATAATGCGCGCAACAAATTGTCGCTGATCCGGGAGATCGACCACCTGAAAAAGGAGATCCACGAAAAATACGAGTTCGAAAAGAGCATCATCGGCAACAGCGTGGCCATCCGGCGGGTGTTCGACATGCTGGAAAAAGCCGTAAACACCAATATTACCGTCTCCATATCCGGGGAAACCGGTACCGGTAAGGAACTGGTTGCCAAGGCAATACACTACAATTCGAAACGAAAGAATAAACCTTTTGTCGCCGTTAATATCACGGCTATCCCCGATACGCTCATCGAGAGCGAGCTGTTTGGCTACGAAAAAGGTGCATTTACGGGCGCCGTCACGCGCCGGATCGGGCGCTTTGAAGAGGCTGAGGGCGGCACCCTGTTTCTCGACGAAATCGGGGAAATGAACCTGAACCTTCAGGCCAAGTTGCTGCGAGTACTCCAGGAGCGGGAGATCACCCGCATCGGCGGAAACCAGACCGTCAAGCTGGATGTCCGGCTCGTTGTGGCCACGCACAAGGACCTGGCGGAGGAAGTCAAGGCGGGCCGATTCAGGGAGGACCTGTATTACCGGCTCCTCGGACTGCCGGTTCACCTCCCGCCGTTGCGTGAGCGTGGCAATGACGTCATCCTTATCGCCAAATACTTTTTGGATCAGTTCGCCCGCGACAATGGGATGAGCCGGTTCAAGATTTGCCCTGAAGCGCAGGAAAAACTGCTCAACTATCCCTACCCAGGCAATATTCGCGAACTCAAGTCTATAGTGGAGTTGGCGGCGGTCATGGCCGAAAACGAAGAGATCCGCCCGCAGGACATCACCTTCAACAGCACGGCGCGCGTCGAATCCTTTTTGTACCAGGAAATGACGATGCAGGAATATATGTATCGCATTATTCGTCATTACCTGAACAAGTACGATAACAACGTCCTTGAAGTCGCCCGCAAGCTCGACATCGGCAAGTCATCGCTGTATCGTTACCTTAAGGATATGGAAGCCGTCGGGATTTAAGAATGAAAAGTCTTGAAGGCTATATTCGTAAAGGCAGATTTTACGAAGCCGTTGTCGAAGACGGTTCAGATATCATCCTGATTGTCGACTTCGACGGAAAGATCCTCTATCACAACGGTGCCGTGAGGGCTACCCTGGGCTACCGCTCACGCGCCCTCGTTGGGAAAAACTTTTTCGACTTCATCCATCCTGATACCGTTGCGGGCGTCCATGCCCAATTCCAGCGAAGCAAAAAGCGCGCGTACACCCAACAGGTGGAATTCCAGTTTCTCTGCAAGGACAAGACCTATCGTTTTCTCGAGTTCAACGCCATCAACCTCAAGTTCAAGGAGAATGTCCCCGGCCTCATTCTTGACTGTCGCGACATTACGGAGCGAAAGCGCGATGCCGAAGAGCTCGTACGCCTGGGCAAGGCGAAGGAGCAGTTTCTCGCAAACATCAGTCACGAAATCAGGACGCCTATCAACGGCATCGCGGGGATGGCTGCGCTGCTGAGCCAGAGCCAGACGCCCGATGAACAGGAGATGTATCTCAGCGCCATCCGCAACTCCGCCGAAAATCTCAAGGTGATCATCAACGACCTGCTCGACCTTTCCGCTATTGAGTCGGG
>DASVCT010000052.1:0-10304 GCA_036381475.1 Cyclobacteriaceae bacterium | reverse complement strand
GATCACGGGATGTTTTACCCGTGGTTCCAGGAGGGTCGCGTCAACAATTTGTGTTTCGGTTTTCATTTTTTCTGACATTAGTCTAACATCAATCTGAAACCAAAACTAGCCGGTCCCCCCGCATAGACTTATGACCTTGATCATACCTATGCCTGTTACTGGCGGATTGCAACGATTGCTTAGTATTTGATCTTGTGTCCTTCGAGGACGAGCTTGCCGTCCTTCTCCATTTTCTTTATCGTGCGTATGACCGTTTCAACCCGAAGGCCGGTCATGTCTGCCAGCTGCTGGCGCGTGAAAGGCACGATTACCTGCTCGCGTGAGGGATGCTTGGCAATTTTGGATTTGAAATACCGGATGATTGTCATGAGCCGGTGCTCCGGATCGTAGGAAGAGACTTCTGTAAGGATCATGGATTTGTACTGAAGTCGACGGCACAACACCTGGTCCAGTTTCATGTGAATTTCGAAGTTATCACGCAGCAACTGCACGAAATCCGATTTAGGCATGCGCCAGATCTTGCCGGCCTCGAGGGTAATGGCGCTGCTGGGGTAGGGGAAATCGCCCAGTAGGGGAGGTTCTCCAAAGCTTTCGCCGGGCGAGAAAATACCCTGGGTGAATTCCTGTCCGTCGGGATTCAGAACGTACATCTTCACCTTACCCTCTTCTACCTGAAAGTACTCCAGTGCCTGGCGGCCTTCCTCGAAAAGAATCTGATCCTTACCAACCTTCACGAGGCGGGCATTGTACGCCTGAAGGAGCGAAGATGGAATCACCCGTTTTCTTTTTCCCGGTAAGATAGGAAAATATTGAAATACGGGTGAGGGACGCATGACCGGCGGCCAGTATTATACAATCGTGCAACTGCCTCCGGCACAGGCCGCCTCGGCAGTGTGCTCGGTTCCGTCGTCGGTTTCGTATACCTGGGTGAGATCGATGGCCCTGAGGCTTTTTTCGAGTTCCTCGAATTGTTCCTTCGTAATGTCCTCGAACGGCGCCTGGGTGTAATTGCCATTATCGAATGGCAGCACGCTGAGCCCATTGTAGGAAGCCTTGTTCTCCCACATCCATTCACCTACCCGCTGCCAGTCGCCCTTTTGGATGGACACCGTCGCCGAAACGTTATTGGCGTTGCTGCCCCTGCGGAATCCGTTACGAACCCATTCCAGGTTAAAATACCTGATGCGTTCCAACAGGTCCATAACATCTTCGTTGCGCAGTATGCTGCCTTCTGGCGCCTTTTGCGGAATGCATATGATGGCCTGCCGGCTGTTCAGCAGATCGTCCTCGAGCAATTCGGGATGGTTTATGCTCAGGTAGGTATACAGCGCTTCGTTCTTGCCGATCCGTATCCGTCGCAGATAGTAATCGTTGTGCCACGCGTGAATCCCCGACGATGTGCCTAGCACGAGCGAGGTTGTTCCCGAAGGCTTAATGGTGGTACAGCGTGCAGCGAACTGTATTCCGATTTGGGCAGACACGTGCAGGTTCATTTGGCGGACGACATCGGCGGCTTCCTTGAGGTCCAATGCCATGATCTTCCCGCTTGCGATCCCTGTCATACCCACGCCGATCAGCGCATCATGCTCCGTCGTTGTTTTCCACGCTTCCCTGAGGTAATGGAAATTCGTAAATCCGGCTTGCAGCGTTCCGAGGAACGATGCTGCCCGGCAGCGTTCGTTGAGGTCTTCCTGCGTTTCGACGTCCGAAACGTTGACTTCGCAGAGGTTGCAAAATTGAAAAGGCCTGAGGGCGATTTCGCAGCAAGGATTCGTTCCCCAGTCGGGATCATTCGTGAAATAGAAGCCCGGTTCTCCTGACCCCGACGCTTCGATCTTTCGCCATAGCCTAAAGAATTCTTCGCGCGTCGTGCTGTCGCGGTGCAATACGGCGGAGTTGTTGGCCCGCCCCCGTTGTTCGTTGAGTTCCCACCAGGCTCCGAACTTGCAGGTAAGCATCTCTTCATCGTCGGCCGAGAAGAGGGAGATCATGGCCGAGCGTCGGATCCCGCCGGCAAGCACGGCGTTCGCGAGGTGGCACATAATATCGTGACACTCCAGCGGGCTGAGTCTTTCACCGTTCTTCTTCCGATCAAGTATTGCCTGAATGTGGGCTATGCAGATTTTGAGCGGTTCGGGGCCCGGCGCCTTTCCACCCGCCGTAACCAGCCGGGCTCCCTTGGGCCGTATATCCGAAAAGTCGAAATCGGGCAGGTAGTTGCTCTTGCCAAAGTAGGCCTTCATGAGCACCTTGATGGCGTCCGCCCATCCCTCGAGGCTGTCGCCGACGAGAAACCGACGATGCTTTTCCGCCTTTTGTATCGGCGGCAACTTTTCCACGTGATGGTATTGTACGGAGTATCCCACGCCGGTACCACCCAACAGGAGGAAGAGGGTTTCGGGAAAGGCACGGATGTCGTCTACAGGAAGGTACGCGCAGTTATATATGCGGCTGTTGTTGCGAGCGATAGCAGGTCCTGCGAACTGCATGGCACGCATTGAAGGGAGCACCTTGCGGTCGCGGACATATTGCATCCAGTGATCGATTTCCTCCTCCAGCGCGGGGTACTTTTCGGTCATCATGTCCTGGTAGCGTTGGCAGATTTCGTCCCATGTCTCCCGCCGTTTCAGGTCAGGAAGATAGCGGGCGTATTTCATGTGTACGACAATGTCACTGAGGATTTGCTGGTTCAGTTCCACGTTTCTTTCGGGTTAGTTCACAAAAGTTCTTTTAAGCGTTGAAACAATATATTGTTCTCAATATGAATGTGCTGTACCAGGTCATTGCCAAATTCCCCGAGCAGCTTGTAGCCGAGCCGGAACGTCGGACAGGCGTAGTCCGGTGGCGTGTAGTTTACGGTCATCGTGCGCAAGGAGCGCACCAATTCGCCCAGGGCTCGATGTTCCCCTTCGAGCGATTCCATCATGGCCCGAATCGCCTTGCCGTCGTGCGGCGCGTTACGATTCCTGTTCTCTGAAAAACTCCGCACAGCCGGAAAAAATTCCTCTTCTTCACGCCGAAGATGATCGTTAAGACCGTCTACCAGGTCTTCGAAATCGTCCCGGACAGCCAAAACGATGATGTTATCTTGCCCGTGCACGGCGCATATGGTGTCCAGCAAGGCCTGTATCTCAGGAATGTTGTTTCTCGTGTAAGTGTGGTGATGCTGGCTGATGAAATCCATGAGCTGAAGCGGTGGCCAGGACGTGAAGTCTACGGTTTGACGCTGACCGACAGACTTGCCGACGATTTCGTCCCAGATATTCTCGGCGATGACATTACGCTGTTCACAAGCTTCCGTGAAGAGAACATCCCCGTTACAGCAATAGTCTAAGTTATAACGGTCAAGCACCTCGACAGCATGGGGATACTGCAGCGCGACGTCGGCTACGGAGGCGTCCTGCAGGGTCAGGGGCCGATGTGAGTTTTTCATGGTCATGGTGTTTGCCTGGTCAAATCTAAAAGTATCATTCGCTCTTCCATATGATTTGAGTCATACGGGCTCTTACGACATGGTCGTCTTGTTGAATGTCAGGAGAGGAACAGTTCCGTGGAACGCCAGGCGGCGCGTAACACTGCGACCCAACAGTTTCTCGTAGAAGTCGAGGTGATGGGTAAACATCGCCAGCATGTCTGCGCCGTTCTGTGTAACGTATCGGTCGACACCGGTGGCAACGTCATCGTCGTGAACGACTTCGAACGAGATCTTGTCGTAGTCGGTCAGTCGTTGCAGATCAGCTTCGATGGCCTTCGTATCCCGGTCGTCTTTCCGATGTCGGGGAAGCACGTGGAGTAATTGTACATGTGCATTGAAAAGGCGTGCGAACATCACGACCGTGTGCGTCTCGTCGCGGAAGCTGAAGAGGTCCGTCGCATACACGATGCGCTCCGGATTCTTGTATTGGACTCCCTCCGGGACGATCATCACGGGCACCGAGCTGTTGTTCATCACGGTTACCGCATTGCTTCCAATGAGTAGCCGTCTCAATCCGGAAGCACCCCGACTGCCCATCACGATGAGGTCAGCCTTGACCTTTTTGACGAGGTACTCCACCTGCTCGTCAAGTGGAAAACCGGTCGCCGTTTCGAACGAAATATCAAGCGGCTCCTTGACCTTTTCCCGAATGTCCGCAATCAAATTTGTTGCTTCCTGTTGGACCGACGATAGCAGTTCCTCCTCCAGGCGCTTTGAATGAAGAAGCGTTTCGGTGCTGGGATTTACGTTCACTACCGCCGCGATGACGAGATTGGCCTGAAGGGGTCGTGCGAGACCAGCTGCGTAAAACACCGCTATCCTGGACAGCGGCGAGAAGTCGGTAGGAACAAGTATGGTCATGGAATGGAGTTATGCGTAGTGACGTGTCGGCCGAACCGGGACCGTGTGCGAAATGGGGCCGCGGCCCGCTCCCTGCCGCTGGTCGTCCTGTTCCGGGCCGAAATAATACTGCGGCAGGCTCACCTCATCATCTTCAACAAGGTATATCAATTCATCGACGAGGTTTCGCAATTCCACGATTGCCTGAGGAGACACTACGGCCGTCGCCACGATGATTCGTGCGGGACCTTCCTCGCGGATATGATTAAGGCACGCCAGGATATGATCGGCGGTCTTGAGCCAATCGCTGACGATGATAACGTTCTTGCCCCGGTAGTTCTCAACCGGGAGGTCCTTGCCACCTTCTCTCATGTCGCGGAGAATCTTTGCACGCAGCCGGGCTATTGCATGCTGGAGATACTCTTGCGGAATGTCGCGACCCACATCACGCAGGACAACATTCCTCAAACAGACCGATCCGATGCTTTGGTTGCGGTTGGCGGGATGCCGTATTTCCCGGCAAGGCATTACCATGCTGCGCAATCCAAGATGTGCCGCAACCAGGTTACCCATGCTTGCATCTCCGGATTGAACGGTCAGCACAACGGCATCTGCATTGCGGTAAGTTTTCAAATTATCCGCAAGCAGCAAGGCTGCCTCTTCGCGATTTGCGAACGGCGCGATTCTTTCCGGTTGTGGTGACGGTCTCATATCTATCCAAAGATACCCTGGAACCCCCACATTCCCTCTGATGATATTCAAAGCCGAAACTGATAATTATCAGGTTCGCACAATTGTATGGGCAAAAAAAAGTGCCCCGATGAACCACCCAGATCATGCGGGGCACAGCCGCGCGCCCTACTAACCCCCTCTTGCAGTCTTGGGCAACGCGGCAAGATCAAGTCCTGCGTCTACAAGTGAAAATCACCCGCAGCTTCAGGTTGATAAAGAAGTTTTTCTATACGAAATCTACCAATACCACCAGGAACCTTCCAGGATACAATGTCACCGACCTGTCTTCCCAAAAGCGCATGGCCGATGGGCGTGAAGACGGAAATCTTACGATTAATATTGTCCGCGTCCTGCGGATAGGTTATGGTGATGTCAACGCTCTTTCCGTTCGAAATGTTCCTAAGCAGAACCTTTGAGTTCATGGTCACAACGTCCCGGGAGATATTCTCCTGGGAGAGCATCCTGGCTACTTTAAGATCATGCATCAACTGGTTCACAGTGTCAGGCGTCTTGTTTTTCAATGACGCAAATTCAATCAATCCCAGGATACGCTGGTAATCGTTGAACGTAATGAACATCTGTCTTTGTGCTGTACTTTCCATAGTCGTTTGCTTAATGTGCAGTATCCGTGCCAATTAAATGCCGTCAGGAACTCTCCCAACCGGGTTTCTCGTCACGATGTATGGGTATAATCGCTCCAGTGGGTAAAAAATTCCCACTTTCCGTGAACTTTTCCGCCATGCTCCATTCTTTATGTTATGCATCTTGGTTACTTTTGATTCTGCGCCCCCTATGTCGTCATCACAGGATCACGCTTTGCGAGAACGCATTAAGGAACTTAAGTGCATCTACGAACTCTCGCGGATTGGGGCTTCTGCGCCTGATCTGGCGACGGTGTTGCAGAAGACGCTCAAAATCCTGCCTGCATCCATGCAGTTTCCCAGGCAGGCGGTAGCGCGCATTCGTGCCGGAAAACAGGATTATGAGCTGACAGACTTCAACCGAACGGTGACGCGTATTTCATCGCCGATCGTCGTCGGCAGGAAAAAATATGGCAGCGTTGCCGTCGGGTACGTCAACAATCGTAATAAGCCTTCGCCGACATTTTTGCCCGAGGAACGAAAGCTCCTTCTTGTTGTATCGCGCGAACTCTCATTCATCATCCAGCGGCACCAGGCCGACGAGGAGAAACAACGATTGAAACTCCAACTGCAGCACGTGGAGCGACTTGCCTTTGTGGGGGAACTCACGGCAGGCATAGCCCACGAGTTGAACGAGCCGCTGGGCCGGATACTGGGATTTGCCCAGCTGATCCGGAAAGGCGGCCCGCTTAATGCCCAACAGGAGGCCGACATGGAGCGCATACTCAAGGCGTCCCTCTATACGCGCGAGATCATCAAAAAGTTAATGATCTTTTCCCGACAAATGCCCCCTCAGATATCCGTTGTGAACCTGAACGAAACCGTTTCAAACATCCTTTACTTCATGGATGCGCCGTACTTCAGCGGAAATATCCGGATTACCAAAAAACTGGACCCCGATCTTCCGGTCATTCGTGCGGACGCGGTTCAGATCAGCCAGGTCCTTGTAAACCTGCTGACCAACGCGATCCACGCGATGCCTGACGGCGGCGATGTGGTCATTTCGACAGCCTGCCGGAATGGATTTGTGACGCTTACCGTGAAGGACAACGGTGTGGGTATGACGCAGGAGGTGAAGCAAAAAATTTTTGAACCTTTTTTCACCACAAAGCCGGTGGGGCAGGGCACGGGATTGGGCTTGTCTGTCGTAGATGGCATCGTCTCTGCCCATGGAGGCCGGATCAATGTTACGAGCGCGCCCGGCAAAGGCTCACGTTTTGAGGTATTGATCCCCGTGCGGATGCACAGCAGGAAATTGAAGACATCATGAGCAGGAAACCCGAAGAACATAGTGTGCTTGTCGTAGACGACTCCGAGGAGACGGTAGAGTTGATCAAGCGTAACCTGGAAGGTGCGGGCTACCAGGTCTATGCCGCTCACAATGTGCCGGACGGGCTGGCCATTCTCGAATCGGTCGAGATCGATCTCGTCATCACAGACCTCAAGATGCCGGGGCAAAGTGGCATTCACCTTATCCGCCACGTATCGGACAACTATCACGGGGTAGGAGTTCTGGTGATCACAGGCTTTCCGTCCATTCAGGGCGCTGTAGAATCGATCAAGATCGGCGCTGAAGAGTACCTCGTGAAGCCATTCACTGACGATGAGCTGTTTAAGGCCGTCGACCGCGTCGTCTCGCGATCGAGGGTGCACAAACGCAAAGATGGCAGCCGGCTCCGGCCTCAGAACTTCGGCATCATTGGCGAGTCAGAAGGCATGCTCAAGGTGTTCCGCACGATCGAAAAGATACGATCGACGAATGCCACGGTCCTCATCTCTGGTGAGAGTGGAACGGGCAAGGAACTGGTAGCACGTGCCGTTCACTATGGAGGGAAGGGGTCGAAGGCTCCCTTTGTACCCGTCAACTGTGGCGGCATTCCGGATACCCTGCTGGAAAGTGAATTGTTCGGCCATGTCAAGGGTGCATTTACCGGGGCCACCGAAACCCGCACGGGCTTCTTTCAAACTGCGGAGGGTGGCACTATCTTCCTGGACGAGATCAGTAACACCAGCCTGGCCATGCAGGCCAAGCTGCTGAGGGTGCTGCAGGAAAAGGAGTTCTATATGGTCGGATCCAAGAAGCCGCTCAAAGCCAACGTACGGGTCATCGCAGCAACCAACGTCGACCTGATGCAATTGGTTAAGAAGGGACTCTTCCGCGAGGATCTATATTATCGGTTGTACATTCTATATATAGAGTTACCACCGCTGCGCGAACGCGGCAATGACATTGACCTGCTAATCGACTTTTTCAAGACCAAATACGCCGGTGAGCTGAACCGCGGCAACATATCGTTTACACCGAGAGCGTTGAAAGCACTTCGGAATTACTCGTGGCCGGGAAACGTGCGTGAATTGCAGAATCTTGTGCACCGGTTGGTGATCCTTGCCGAGGACGATGTCATCGATGTGCCTGATCTCCCGGAATCGTTCCGATATTCCGCTTCGCGTTCGAAAGGCCTGGACCGTACACTCCAGGAAGTGGAACAGGAATACATTCAGGCGGTACTGGCAGCCAATCAAAACAACATATCCCGAACTGCCGGCATCCTCGGCATCGACAGAAAGACGCTACGCGAGAAGATCAAACGTTATCAGCCTCAGCGATAGGCATTTTCATTTCTTGATGTCTCAGAATAACCGATGTGCGTGGCACAATTGAGGCACAATTTGTGTTTTCAGGGTGACGCCCGATATACTCGAATTTGTAGGGCGGACGATGTACGATGATTGAAGAAACTTTCCTTAAATTCACCCCTCAAAAAAAGGGGATGGCGTCGGACATTTTGCAGGAAGCCACCGCCGGCCTTGAACGAAAGGGGTATCTTGACATCCCCGTCGAAAAGGACGTCGATATCGTCGCCGCAATCAATCGAATGCGGAAAGAAAAAAACGCGGTTATTCTCGCACACTACTACCAGGAGCCCGCCATCCAGGACATCGCTGATTACGTCGGAGACAGTCTCGGGCTTTCGCAGCAGGCTGAAAAGACAACCGCCGACATGATCGTTTTCGCAGGCGTTCACTTCATGGGCGAGACCGCGAAGATCCTCAACCCGAACAAGAAAGTGGTCCTTCCTGATCTGAAGGCCGGCTGCTCTCTTGCCGACTCCGCTGAGCCTGAGGCGTTCCGCCGGTTTCGCGAAGAGCACCCGGACCATGTTGTCGTCACCTACATCAACTGCTCCGCGGCAATAAAGGCGCTGAGCGATATCATCTGCACATCGGCGAATGCCGAAAAAATCATTCGTTCCATACCGCGGGAAAAGCCGGTACTCTTTGCGCCGGACAAAAACCTCGGACGGTACCTGATCCGAAAGACCGGCCGCGATATGCTGTTGTGGGATGGTGCCTGTATCGTCCATGAGGCGTTTGCTATTGACAAACTACTGGCGCTGCAACGCCAGCACCCCGAAGCCCGGATCATAGCGCACCCCGAGTCGGAGCCCCATATCCTCGACGTTGCTCATTACATCGGCTCCACTACGGGGATGGTTAACTTCGTCAGGAACGATACGAATGATACGTATATAGTGGCGACGGAAGCAGGTATCCTTCACAAGATGGCGCAGGAAGTGCCGGGTAAGACGCTCATCCCCGCACCAAGTCACGAAGACAATACGTGCGCATGTAGCGAATGTCCTTTCATGCGACTTAATACTATGGAAAAGCTTTACCTTTGCCTCAAATACGAAAAGCCTGAAATTACAGTGCCCGAAGACATCAGACTAAAGGCGCTGATCCCTATTCAACGGATGCTCGAGATTTCCAAAAGCTGATACATGCCCTCAACGGATGTGCTTATTATCGGGTCGGGCATCGCTGGCCTTTCCTTTGCTATAAAAGTTGCCCGACGATTTCCCGACCGCACAGTTACCATCATAACAAAATCGGATGAAAGCGAATCCAACACTAAATATGCCCAGGGTGGGATTGCTGTCGTCCTGGACGAGATAACCGATTCGTTCGAAAGGCATGTAGCCGATACGTTGCGGGCAGGCGCCGGCGTGTGCGATCCTGATATCGTCGAACTCGTGGTTCGGGAAGGCCCCGAACGCCTGGACGAAATCATAACCTGGGGCATTGAGTTTGATCAGGACGCTTCCGGCAAGCTGGACCTCGGCAAGGAGGGAGGCCATACAGCGCGCCGTATTATCCACTACAAGGATGTCACGGGGTTGCAGGTTGAAAAAGGATTGCTGAAGCAAATCGAACTGCTGCCCAACATCACCCTGTTATCCCACCATTTTTCGATCGACCTGATCACGGAACACCATTTTCAGCGCAAAATCTCCCGGCCGGAACCCGGCATTACCTGTTATGGCGCCTATGTCATGGACCAGCGGACCTGCCGCATTGAAAAGTATATCGCGAGGGTGACCCTGTTGGCGACGGGCGGGTCGGGCCAAGTGTACCGGACGACCACAAATCCGCTGATCGCCACCGGCGACGGCGTGGCGATGGCCTACCGTGCCATGGCTCGCGTCCGTGACATGGCGTATATCCAGTTTCATCCCACGACGTTTTACTCAAAGGACGACAACCCGGCATTCCTGATCACGGAAGCTATGCGCGGTCAGGGCGCCTACCTCCGCACCCGCGACGGCGAACGCTTC
>DASVCT010000051.1:0-4297 GCA_036381475.1 Cyclobacteriaceae bacterium | reverse complement strand
GGACGCCTTTTGATTTTCCACGAAGGGAAACACTTCATCCAAAAGGAAGCGCGCATACCGGTCTCCCAGTCCATCATACTCAAAACTCCTGTTGAACCGGTCGAGTGCAGCGTCTTTGTCACGCGCAAGTACCTTTCCCGGCGTCACAAAAACACCGATAGTCACCGGCATTTCTTTGTTCGCAATGAGATTGTCAAACACCGTCGGCGCGTTCCACTGAATGCCGTCCTGGTTTACGTACACACAAGCAGGCTTGTCGCCTTTGTACTGCGCGGGTATGTAAATGCTGATCTCCCGTGAAGTGCCTGGAAATATTTTGGAGTCGTTGAAAGTGAATTTCAGTATTTCACCTTTCGGAACGCCTGGCTGTTCCTTTGAAGCCGGATCAGCGGGGTATGTTTCCTGGGCGGTTTGGGCAAGTGCCTGGATATAGCACAAGGCCAGCAGCAAAATCAATCGTGCGTTCATTTTAAGGGGGTTGAGGTTGACTGTAAAACCGGCATTCACGCTGTTGCATATTACTGCGGGAGCGCTGGCTTTTTTCATAACAGGAGAATTTGAGTGAGGCGGACGAATCCAAAAATACATATTCCCCGGTCAATCAAAATACCGATCGACACAATTGCAACAGGTCGGTTGATCCGCTCCCGACTCTGATGAGAAACAATGAATCAGTTCAAATCTGAAGCGGTTAGTGAGGATAAATGGAGTGCGACACCTCAGCGACAGTGGCTGCAGGGGAATCTCCGCTGCCTCCGGTTTTGTTGCGTTGATGAAAGCCACTGAGCTCGTGCCGAGCGGGTAGGGATGCTCGTCTAAAATAAGCTACCAGGGAGAGAATCAACATTCCTGTGGCCGTAATATAAATCCACGAGGAAATAGGTATAGGGTCGCCGGCGGCATAGGAGTGTAATCCTACGAGGTAGTAGTTGACGCCAAAGTAGGTGAATATGATGGACCATATCGCCCACAAGCTGGCAATATTGAAGGTTAGTTTTCCGCTGAGTCTGGGAACCAATCTCAGGTGCAGTACTACAGCATAAAAGATGATCGATATAAAGGCCCATGTCTCTTTGGGATCCCAGCTCCAGTACCTTCCCCAACTCTCGTTGGCCCACATTCCTCCCAGGAAAGTACCGACCGTGAGTGCGAAGATCCCGACGGTTAAGGCCATTTCATTAACTATGGTCAATTCCCTGATGGAATGCTCCGTTTTGCTTGTACGCGTTGCGCTGAACAAGACCAGTGAAATTACACTTAACACTGCCGATAAGCCGAAGAAACCGTAACTGGACGTGATTATGCCCACATGAATCATGAGCCAGTAGGATTTTAGAACTGGCTCCAATGGTGTGATCTGAGGATCGAGCAGCGAGCCGCCGTGTGCAAACCCCATCATAATCATTGCAACCAATGCACCGGCCGCGGGAATAAACGCGTTCCTGTTTCTGTAAAGAAGCAATCCGGACAGTACACCGACTCCTGAGATGAACACAATGGCCTCGTAACCGTTGCTCCAGGGCGCATGCCCAGATAGAAACCAGCGAACGCCTAAAGTTATCGCGTGAATCGTCAATGCTATGATCATTACGCCTAACACGGTTTTGGTGATAGTGCGAATCATTCGGTTATGTTTTGACCCTGACAAAAAAACTTCTGCAAAACCAAGAATGATCATACATGTACCCAAGAAGCAGTAGGCTATCATCAACCAAAAGAAAATTTTCAAATGGTTGTATAGAATTTCCAGATTGATTTTCGATTTCGATGGAATGATATCCTTTCCCCAGCTGTGTTGGAAGTCACTGATGGCTTCGATACTCTTGTCAGCTTTAGTCCAACTTCCCGTTTGCAAGCCTTCTTTTACTCCATTGAAGTAAGGTGTTAAGAGTCCATAGGCTGTCGTGTCAATCTCTACGGCATTCCCTTCAGAGCTATAGATCCAGCTTCTCCAGGTTTTCGACGGATCATTTTTTATCGGAATGATCCTCGTATAATATCCAAAAGCGACGTTGCTGAAGATATTGAATCGTTCAGTCACTTCGATGACGGCTTTGTCATAATTCGACTGGTCTGCTTTTCGTTTGCTGAAGGACTTGTTAGCCTCCTTTTCCAACACAAAGATCCCTGTGCCCGGATCTACAAGATTTGCATAAGAAGTGTAGCCTGCGGCATTCGCGCCGGTTTCCCTGATCAGCTTATCGCCTCCTTTCCGCCCCACTTTTATCAATGGCTCGTTGGCCCAATAGCCGGGATCAATCTGCATGGAAAGGAACCATTGTACTGGGGTTATGGTCAGCGTTCCTTTTTGATACTTATCTCTTTTATAAATCTTCCTCAGCAAGTCCAGCGCGTGTGTATCCACAGGCTTAATCCGACCTTGAAAATCCTGCACCAGAAGGCGTCCGAATTTCTTGGCATGAACCGGATCAATTACCCCGTTGGGTCCAAGCTCGTCACGTTTTGCAAATTGGGCATCCGGCCCGGGTTTTTGCCGGGAGGAAGGTATCGTATATATTGATCGGGCTGAACTATTCTGGGCGAAGCAGGGTATTCCCAGACCCATCCACACAAGCAACAGAATTGAAAGAGGAGCCGGACTCTTCGCATGAATCTTCTTTAGTGAATCATTCAATTTCCAAAAACGGGTTCCTTTCCAGAACAACGTAAGAAACATCGCAGAAAACAAAAGGAAATACCCCAGGTAGGAGATCTTTGTACCCCAGCGGTCGGCATTAACAGAAAGGATGGTTCCCGATTCATCCGGAAAATAACTTGCCTGGAAGAACCGGTATCCCCGATAGTCCAGAACGTTATTCATATAAATATGATGCTGCTTCTCGATTCCTCCGTCAATGACTGTCACCTTGCTTTCATACGATGATGGATTACTTGACCCCGGATAACGATCAAGTAGAAAATCGTCACAGCGCAAAGAGAAATCAGCATGAAGTATCTTGGAGCCAAATCCCACCGACACATTCAGTCCGTTAATTCTTAAGGTTTCGCTATATCCTGTAACACCTTTTCCCCCTTTAATCACGATCGTATCTCTTTCGTTTCCGGAACGTAGTTCCAACTGAATAACGTCCAAAAGATTCTTGTCTACCGGGGCATTTTTGTCTCCTTTGTAATAGACTATTTTTCCTTTAAAGGTGCCTTTCGGGATTATGAAATTGGTATTGTCAACCGTATAAACCGCCCTGTGATCGAGTTCAGTTATTACACCTGCTTTGAGTTTGCCGGAATGTCGCGCCAGCAATTCGGCGTCAGTTACTACTCCTATCTGCTGTCCTTTCATCGACATGTATTCTCCATCGACAGGCAGATTGATCCTTAGGGTGCCGTCTTCTTCCGTTAGCTGAACCGCGCCTCGCAGAGGACGGTAGAAACTAAATAGTATTCCGTTGATGTTTTTTACCCCACCTTCGGGGATATAGTTATTCACTCTGCCTCCCTGTCCGACAGATATGATATTGAGCATCTTTTTTCCCGATGCTGTCATTTGAACAGAGTCTTTTGCTAACGGAACGTAATCGATGGTTTTTAGGGAAATAACCTTATTGCCAAAGCGATAATCTTGGTTGAAGGATCTTTTGAATGGCCATCTCGCGTCTTTAGCATTTAGGTAGGACATCGTATAAGCGTATTTGTCATACCGGCGCGTTTTCATCCCATCGGTGACTAGCAGCTGGAAATAAGTCAGGTCACTTACAATTTCATTCGTGGTCTCGCCCTCTTTAATTGGCATTTGGCCCTCAAAACTGAAATAGCGTGTGACAGCACCACCGATAAACATGATAATAAAGGCCAGGTGAAATGCCAGTAAGGGCCACTTCTCTCTTCTTGTTAATCTGTATGTTTTGATATTTGCGGCAAATATGAGGATCAGCCAAAGCATCAGGATTTCAAACCATGTCGAATTGTACACCAGGGCTTTTGCCGTTGCCGTGTCATAGGCACTTTCCACAAACGTTGCGACTGCCATCGAAAGACCAAACAATAGCAGGAGCAGGGTCATGGTGCGGGTGGAGAATAAGATTTTCGTTAGGCGCGACATGGATGCGAGGATCATGATTCGTGCGATGACTAGCCGAATGCTCCTATTTATACTGAAGGGTAGGAAGGGCACACGCTGCGCGCGTGTCAAACAGCACCTCTTCGGGGCACATGACCCTCAAAGAGGTGCTGATCGGATTGGCCGAAACATTACAGCTACATTGTCAATCCTTAGAGAGATTTCAGGTATTCGGTAAGATCGTCTTTTTCAGAAGCGCTCAGGTTGAGATTTTTCTCT
>DASVCT010000050.1:0-9745 GCA_036381475.1 Cyclobacteriaceae bacterium | reverse complement strand
AACACAAGCGTGATCAAATCCTTCAATGGCAAGAGAGGAGAGAATAAACTGACTTTTAAACGGCGCTGATTCATTAGTCCTGGGTGAACTTTCGAGGGAATACCACCTACTGATAAAGGATATAAGGGGAATAGGGGAATTGATTAGTGATCTACGATCTGCGATCTGCGATTTACGATTTATGTTTTGTGCCCAGGATTAGAGTCTGTGTCCGGGAGTCGAAAGCGTCGTCGCTGATTGAGAAATGTGTTCTGTGGGTGTGTAGATCGTAGATCGCAGATCAAAAATCACCAATCACAAGTCATAGCCTGGGGGTATAGGGGGCTGCACACAAACCGATTACCAATTACCGATTGCCTTTTACTTTTCACTACCACCTTCTTCTGGCGTCTCACTACCTTCCCGCAGCACTTCCCTCCTCTTCCTTGTCTTTATCAGGATAATAATCCCTGCAATAACAAACGGAATGCTCAAGATCTGCCCCATGTTCAACGGCAGATTTTCTTCAAAGGGCTCCTGCACTTCCTTGAAGAACTCATCGACAAAACGAAGCGACCAAAGCACGACGAGGAATACGCCGAAGATAAACCCGGTGCCCACCTGTTGTCGCTTATTCTTCCAAATGTAATACAACAGTCCGAACAGCAGTAAACAGTAAATGGCCTCGTAGAGCTGCGCAGGATGACGGGGGACGTTGTCGACCAGCTCGAACACAAACGCCCAGGGAACGGTCGTGGGCGTACCGATTATTTCCGAGTTCATCAGATTGCCCAGGCGGATGAAGGCCCCCGTGATACAAACGACAATCACCAGCCTGTCGACCATCCAGAAGTAGTTGTAGTTCAATTTCCTGCAAAACAGGTATAACCCGATGAGTATGCCGATGGCCCCGCCGTGACTCGCCAGCCCCGCATATGGCGGAAGGATAATCGACAGCGGATCCGTGAGGAATACCGACGGATCATAAAAGAGAAAATGACCCAGGCGGGCACCCAGAAACGTAGCCACGATGATATACAACGTGAGCGTATCAACGTCTTTCGCCGGCCGCTGTTCGACCTTGAAAATATGATACATGATCTGCTGGGCTAGAATGAGTCCGATAGCCCACATGAGCCCATACCAGCGGATGGGCCAGTCAACGCCAGGAATGGTAAAGATTTCCGGGTCTACCGACCAGTTGATGTACGACAGAAAATGCATCATGTTTTGTTGTATTGAAATTCGCCAAACGGGCTTTTGATTGTTACTTGTGCGTTGGGTGCATATTCCACCCGGCCAACTATCTTTGCCTCCACCCCCAGGCTACTGGCTATCTCGATCACCGCTTCTGCTATTTCCTTCTCTACGTACAACTCCATGCGGTGTCCCATGTTGAATACTTTGTACATCTCCTGCCATTCCGTTCCGCTTTCTTCGTGGATAATCCGGAACAGCGGTGGAATGTCAAACAAGCTGTCCTTGATTATGTGAAGCCGGTCGATGAAGTGCAGCACCTTCGTCTGCGCTCCGCCGCTGCAGTGAATGATGCCGTGTATTTGTTTCCGGAAGCGGGCAAGCACTTTCACCATAATCGGGGCATAGGTTCGCGTGGGCGACAGCACGAGCTTGCCTGCGTCGACGCCGGCGTCAGGAATCAAGTCGGTAACCTTGTACCGGCCGGAATACACAAGGTCGTCGGGGATGGACGGATCGAAAGACTCGGGATAGGCTTTCGCGTAAGCATGGTCGAAGACGTCGTGCCGTGCTGATGTGAGGCCGTTGCTGCCCATGCCGCCGTTGTATTCGGATTCATAAACTGCTTTTCCAAAGGATGCCAGGCCCACGATCACGTCGCCGGCGCGAATGTTGGCATTGTCGATCACATCCTCCCGCTTCATCCGCGCCGTTACCGTGCTGTCGACAACGACCGTGCGAACCAGGTCGCCAAGGTCGGCCGTTTCTCCACCGGTGCTCCACACCGGGAGACCATACTTTCGCAAAAGCGCAAGGAACTCTTCAGTGCCTTCTATGATAGCACTGATGACTTCTCCGGGGATCAGGGTTTTGTTTCGGCCGATGGTCGACGATAACAGGATGTCGGATGTGACACCTACGCAAAGCAGGTCGTCAATGTTCATTACGATGGCGTCCTGTGCAATGCCCTTCCACACCGACAGGTCGCCAGTCTCCTTCCAGTACAGGTAGGCGAGCGAAGACTTGGTGCCGGCGCCATCAGCATGCATGACGGTACAGTAGGCGGGATCGCCGCCAAGGCGGTCTTCGACAATTTTGCAGAAAGCGGTAGGAAAGAGTCCTTTATCCAGCCTGCCGATGGCCTTATGCACATCTTCCTTTGATGCTGAGACCCCCCGGCGGTTGTACCGATCTGACACGTCTGGCGGTGTTGGTAAAATTCTGTGCAAAAGTGCGAATTAATCCCGTTCAACGGGCATGCATTTTAAAAAACTCCCAGCAAACGACACCGACACAAACCGAAATATTCAACGAGTGTTTCGTGCCCGCCTGCGGTACTTCCAGCGCCATGTCGGCATGCGCAATTACCTCGTCTCCAACGCCGTGGACTTCATTGCCAAAAACCAGGCAATACTTCATCCCGGGCTGCAATTCGCAGGAATGCAAAGGAACGCTTTCAGTCGTCTGTTCCACGACCACAATCTGATATCCCGTATCCTTAAGTTTCGTCACCGCCGCTACGGGGTCGGCCTCGTACTCCCAGGCCACCGACTCTGTAGCCCCCAGGGCCGTTTTGTTGATTTCGCGGTGCGGGGGATAGCCGGTAATCCCCGTCAACACGAGTCGTTCCATCCCGAAGGCATCACAGGTCCGGAAAGCCGAACCTACATTATGGAGACTTCTCACGTTATCCAGCAAGACAACCACAGGCAGTTTTCTGCGCTCCCGGTATTCGGAAACGGTCGGCCTGCCCAACTCCTCCATGCTCAGTTTTCTCATGATGCCATCAGGCTGAATCCCTACTTTACCTCGCGGGCTGTGACGGTATAGCCTTGTTTGCGGAGAAGCTCAACCAGTCCCTTGTTTCCGGCAAGATGAAGCGCGCCGACCGCAATGAACTGACTGCCCTCTTCCAATATCGCCGGAAGCTGCTTTATCCAATTTTCATTACGGTCGTCAAGCAGCCAGGACGACTCTCCAAACTGCTTTTCATACTTCTGATACAACGTGTATAGTCCATCGAGATCCTCGCGGAGATATAACCCAAGCAGTTCGTCCTGAGCAGTAACCATTTCGTCCTTTAACTTGACGAATTCAACAAGCTGGCGCGCCTGTTCCTCCACCGGATGATGGTCGAACAAAAGGTGCATCTGCTCCTCCATGCTCTCGAATGCGGAAACGCCCTGCTTTTTCTGGCGGGCGACCTTTGCGATATGGGAATCAAGCGAAGAGCCATCTGATTCTTCCAGTTCCGACAGCCTCCCTGCCTTTGCATACGTGACGGTCAACATCAGCGTAATAAAGATGGGCTTTAACTGCGCCATTAGTTCGATGGGTGTACCCGTCGATTGCTGTACTTCGCTGGCGAGTATGTCATAATCTTCCTTGCTTACGAGATCCGAAAGCTTCTTGTCTTGCATGACAAGCATAGGTAACATCTGCATGAGTTTCGATGAGTCGATTTCGCTTTCCACTACAACGCCGTCGGCACCTTCAAAGGCGGCTTTGACGTTGGGAAGCTTATTCAGGTAAGCGCCGCTGAGCAGGTGATACGTTCCGAAGAGATACGACGGGCGGGTGAGGCCCTTGCCGGAAATTTCCCAGAATATTCCATTGCCGGTGTCCTTTTGCGCACGCGATGCCTGGATCGGGGCAAGAGAAAACAACAATAGCGCTATTGCAAACCATGTTGGAAGGGTGCGTTTTTTCATGATGCCGTTGGGGTTACTTTGGGGCGCTGTTTATTATCTGGCAATTTAGCACATCCGGCGCTACCCCGTTATATTTGGCCATTATGTCCGAGACAAAATCAGCCGCCGAGACGCCCCTGATGAAGCAATACAACGCCATCAAGGCAAAGTATCCCGGTGCGCTTCTTTTGTTCCGGGTCGGGGATTTTTACGAGACGTTTGGCCAGGACGCCATCGCCGCCAGCAAGGTGCTTGACATCGTCCTTACCAAACGAGGCAACGGCTCGGCTTCCGAAATAGAGCTGGCCGGCTTTCCGCACCATGCCCTGGACACCTATCTTCCGCGACTGGTACGTGCGGGTCACCGGGTCGCCATCTGCGACCAACTGGAAGATCCCCGTTTTGTAAAGGGCATTGTAAAGCGCGGTGTCAGTGAACTCGTGACACCTGGCCTGTCTTTTGACGACAGCGTGCTCGAGCGTCGACGAAACAATTTCCTTGCGTCGGTGTTCGAAGGCCGCACCGAGATGGGGATCGCCTTCCTGGATGTTTCGACGGGAGAGTTCTACGCAGCGCAGGGCAACGACGAATATATACTCAAACTGGTGCAGGGTTTTGCGCCGGCGGAGATCATATTCAGCAAGACTTCGCGCGAACGATTTGAGGCGTTGTTCGCTGAGGAGCACAGCATTTTTGCGCTGGACGACTGGGTGTATTCCTATGACTACGCCTATGAAAAACTGATCCGGCAATTCAACACCACGAGCCTCAAAGGTTTCGGGATCGATAGCCTCGGCGAGGCCATCATTGCAGCTGGGGCGGTTCTTCACTACCTGGAAGAAACCGAACACAAGGACACCACGCACATTTCCGCCATCTCCCGCATCGACGAGGACAAATACGTCTGGCTTGACAAATTCACGATACGGAACCTGGAAATTATACAGCCGCAGCATGAAGGCGGGGTACCTCTGATCGAAACTTTGGATCGCACCATTACTCCTATGGGTGCGCGCCAGCTGCGCAAGTGGCTCATACTGCCGCTGAAGGACAAAACTGCTATTGACGAGAGGCTCGGCATTGTCGCTGAATTTCACAATGATACTGCGCTCGCAGAAGAAATCGCGGAACACCTGAAACCCATCGCTGACCTGGAGCGGTTGATCTCGAAAGTGGCTGTGGTCAGGATCAATCCCCGCGAAATGATCCAGCTCAAGCGGTCACTGAAATGCGTGGCACCACTTATGGCGCGGCTCCAGCAACATCCTGCGCCTGCCCTCAGGAAGATCGGCGATCAGCTCCATCCCTGCGAGTACCTTGTGGAGCAACTCACGCGAACCTTGAAGGAAGACGTTTCCGTGGTCAGCAATCAGGGTGGCATCATCAACGACGGCTTCGATCCGGAACTGGACGAGCTGCGTAAGATCGCTTACTCGGGTAAAGACTACCTGCTTCAGGTGCAGCGAAGGGAGATCGAACGCACCGGGATAGGGTCGTTGAAGATCTCGTACAACAAAGTATTTGGCTATTATCTCGAGGTAAGCAACGCCAACAAGGACAAAGTGCCGGCCGACTGGATCAGAAAGCAAACGCTCGTCAACGCGGAACGCTACATCACTGAAGAGTTAAAAGTTTACGAGGAGAAGATTCTCCACGCGGAAGAAAAGCTGGCGGTGCTGGAACAGCGCATCTTTGAGACCCTCGTGCGGAACACGGCCGACTTCATCCCGCAGATACAGCAAAACGCTCGCGTCATTGCCCTCATCGATTGCCTGTTGTCGTTCGCGCAGGTGGCCCGCGCCAATCGCTACACCCGTCCAGAAATTCATGATGGTCTTACTATTGACATAAAAGAAGGACGGCATCCCGTGATCGAAAGGCAATTGCCGCCGGGCGAATCGTATGTGCCTAATGATATCCTGCTAGACAGCGACAAGGAGCAGATCCTGATTATCACCGGTCCGAATATGGCGGGTAAATCGGCCCTGCTTCGGCAAACCGCGTTGATCGTGTTGATGGCGCAGATCGGAAGTTTCGTGCCGGCAGCCTCGGCGTCCATCGGTATTGTCGACAAGATATTCACACGGGTAGGCGCTTCCGACAACCTGTCGCGTGGTGAGTCGACGTTCATGGTGGAAATGATCGAGACGTCAAGCATTCTGAACAACCTAAGCAACCGCAGCCTGATCTTAATGGACGAAATCGGGCGGGGGACCAGTACCTACGACGGCGTCTCGATCGCCTGGGCTATCGTCGAATACCTGCATAATCACAAGGACTTCCGCCCGAAGACGCTGTTCGCTACCCATTATCACGAGTTGAATCAGCTCGAAGAAGACCTGCCGCGCGTGAAGAACTTCAACGTTTCGGTGCGCGAGGTCGGCGATCGCATTATCTTCATGCGAAAGCTAAAGCCTGGCGGAAGTGAACACAGTTTCGGGATCCATGTGGCACAACTTGCGGGCATGCCCAATCGCGTCGTCTTCCGCGCGAATGAAATCCTGCGTTTCCTGGAACAGGACAAACACAAGAACAAGGGCGTGGCCGCACTGGAGCAACTGCCGCCGCCCACAGCCCAGCTGAGCCTCTTCGAAGCCGATCCGCGCTTCCGCGACATTCAGGAGCTTCTTGGCAAGATCGACATCAATACGATCAGTCCGGTAGAGGCGTTGCTGAAGTTGAATGAGGTGATGGGGATTCTCAAAAAGGGTTGAAAAAATGTGTTGACGTGTTGAAGTGTTGAAGTTGCGCCGCCTCGCTGTGTGGGATTAACTTCTATATGCGGTACCGATTTTGACTTACACTTCGCCAGCCAAGCGTATGACCTTCCCGATAAATGCAAAAAACGTACACGTCGAGTCTAAACCCAACTTCATCTAACACACCAAACGTCGAGCTTACACCACTCCACCACTCCACCACTCCAACACTTCAACACTGCAACACATCAAGCCGCTTTCTTCACCGTCTCCGGCCGGATATTCTGCGAACGTGTCAGGTTAATGACTCCTATCTTATGCAACAACCGGATCACCAGGTACGTCGGGTCGATCTCGTGCCACCGGATGCCGCCGAAGTTGGCGCGTGAGCCGTTCTTGTGGTGGTTATTGTGATAGCTCTCTCCCATCATGAGGAAGTCTACCGGAAGAAAGTTTTTCGACGTGTCGCCCACGTCGAAATTCCGGTAGCCGTATTTGTGAGCAAACCAGTTGATAATGGCGCCGTGGATGGGGCTCAGTAAAAACTGTATCGGCAGTAGCAGCCACAGCCACCAATGGGTCGCGAACTGAACGTAGACAAGGGTGTATAAAAGGCCCCACATGACGCGCGATGGCCAGGAGCTGGCGAACCGGTCGAAAGCATTCCACCGGGGCACACCGCGTGTAAAGCGTTCGTCGACGATCATCTGGTTCTTGCAGATTGCGGAATAGATCGTCTTCGTCTTCCACATCATATTCCAGATGGTTTCATCGTATTTCGGTGAATGGGGATCGTTCTCCGTGTCCGCGAATGCGTGGTGCATTCTATGCATGACACCGTATCCGTAAGCGTTTAGGTAGTTCGATCCCTGAAATATCCAGGTGAGTACGAAAAAAACCTTTTCCGTGAACTTGCTCATGGTGAAGGCACCGTGGGCGGCGTAGCGGTGCAGGAAGAACGTTTGAAAGAAGAGGGAGAGGTACCAGTGGCACACAAAAAAAGCCAGGATTACAAGCATTGAGTTTACGTTTAGGTTGTTAAAAATGCAGGGTCGTGAAGCATCTAATGCGCCTCACAGGGTCCCTCTTAATTGTAAGACAACCCGGGGCCTGGGTTGTGACAGAAACGATCCGAATTATTTTTTGGCAGGGATATCAGGGTTGAGGACAGCGAGCAACTCGCCGGCATGGCCAAGGTGACAGGCCTTGCGAAACGCAGCGGCCAGTATATTGATGTCGGGAAGTTCCACGCGCACGCGGAATGACTCCTTGCTTAACTTGCTTTTCGCGCGTGAAAAGAGCTGACGTAGGTGATCCTTTTTCTTGTCGAGCGTTTCCTGCAGGGTCTCATAATCAAAGCCAAATATTTCCTTGAGGACAAAAACGGCTCGTTCCAGTGGCTCCAGTTTCTGTTGCAAGGCCCTGAAGGCTTCCTGAAGGTTGATCTCGAGGTCGAGATGAGAAAAATTCGATTCGCGAAAACGCCCGAGAATTTCGGCAAGCTTAACCTGGCTGAGCTGACTGAAAAGGTCTTCCTTCTTGCGATGCAGTGCTTTCAGGTGATTTCTGCAGTTGTTGACCACGGATTGCACCAGATATGCCTTGAGATTGACGACGTTACCGGGTTTCAGGGTCAGGAACTTCAGAAATGTCTCCTGGACAATGTCCTCTGCGTCTTCCTTGCACCGAACGAGGTTATAGGCAATGGATTGAAGGAGGGGTTGATAGAGGGCAATCGTCTGAGCATGCATAAGATACAAAGTAACGGCTTAATTGCGACATTACCACTATAGCGGATGTAACATCGTAATATCGGTCGCTACGCCTTCTAGATGGCGTTTTTGTAGACATAAGGGAAATAGCGGATCAGGCTGACGGCGTGCCGGCTCACCAGGCCCGGACTCGCGTATTGATCGACATGCCTGCCCAGAAACAGTACAAAACGGCTTGGTTTTACCATAGCGATGTCTTCCGCCATATGCCGGATCTTGTGACGTGGCATGATGGCGATGAAACCTGCGGAAAGCGAGGTGGGCAGTAGCATGCCGGACCCATGTACTCCAACTACGATATGAGACCTTGCGTAGAGCTGGCACCACATGATCTCATCGGCAAGGGTCGGTATGCGCTTTCGCCGATCGTGGATGATGCGGGGTAATCGCCCCATAACTCCAAGCCCGGCGGCAAAAAATTCAGCAGAAGGCAGTTCCCGGAGGATTTTGCGCGCCGTTCTGGCGATCAGGCGATTTTGTCTCCACACAAAGAACGACCGGTTGAGTTTGAACTTGGTGGCCACGAGAAATAGAAAGTATTCCAGTCTCGTGGATTGCCAACACCGATCTTCCCTCAGGATAAAGGTGATGGTAGGCTTCAGGCTACTGAACCGCGAGAGATCGAACTGCTCAGTGCGATGCAGCTTTCGAAGGTCGATCGTCTCGAGCGGAAGGTGTGTGTAGGCCCTGCTGAGCCACACATTCGTTAAGGGCTTTATGAGCGCTTTCACTTCCGCGTCGAGGTTGGCAACGCCGCGCCCCAGGTCTTTCAGTGGTGCATCGAATACCCATACCTCGGGTACGTCGTCGGGAACTAGCCAGGCGAGAGCGCGGGGAATAAAGACGATGAGATGGAGATCAGGATATTTTCTCCTGAGGACGATCGCATTCCATAATTTACAGAATGCATGTCCATAAACCCTGTCAAGGCAATTGAGGATGACGGCATCTTTCTCTGAGGTGTGATTCTTTTTTGTGATCGACACGTTTGTGGCCGTTCCCTGGAACAATGATTCGAGCAGCGGTCCGATCAGCCAGGCGACTGCGGATGGGGCGCATGACAGATGCGCTCCCTGCCCACCGAACGTGGCGGGAAAAAGATAATCGTGTCCGGACGGCAACGTAGCATAGAACGTCTGCCCGCATTGGGAGCATACGTGTTTTGCAACGACGTGTATGCCTTGAAATAACAGCTCTCCTTCTGAAGACTGTTCGTGTCCGCAGACCGGGCACACGATATCGCTGATGCTGTAAGGCTTCAGCGGGATGAGATCGTCATCGACGGCTACCACTTTCGTATTCCCCATTTGTCCAGAAAATATACGATAAGGGTTTTGTATCGCCGCCAGGTTGTGCGTGGCCTTTCGAGGAGGATGTGGGGTACATCCGGATTGAAAAGCAATGCCGA
>DASVCT010000049.1:0-8772 GCA_036381475.1 Cyclobacteriaceae bacterium | reverse complement strand
GGAAAATTTCTGAATCGGGCTTCGACTTCGCTCAGCCTCCGGATGTTGATAGGTACTGCGGTAGTGGTGGTATCAATTTCTTCTCCGTGACTTCGACTCCGCTCAGTCACCGGTCTTCAGCCACAATCAGTCACCTGACGCGCCCGCAATATGGAAAAATAAAAAATTTACTCTCTCAGTGGTTCATTCTTGTTGGGTGATCGGATTACTCCGGTGGTTGAGCGGAGTCGAAACTACCGGAGTAATCCGATCATCCCTGACCCTTATCTTTATTGAATGCTGAGCGGAGTCGAAGCGCGGCTTTACTTTACATCTTTCAGAAAATGTTCCGATTCCCGCTCGGAAGAAGCCTTTTTTCACAATCCCCGATTTTCCCCGGACAACAATGATCGATAATCGAAAATCAAAAACCACCCTTATTTCCCCCTATACCCCTATACACCCTATACCCCTATGTACCCTATTCCCTTATTTCCTTATTTCCTTATCTCCTTATTTCCCCATCCCCCAACTCACCTTCCGTGTTTACATTCACCAACGCTCGCTGATCGGGTGCGGTCAGAAGGTGGATGTCGTTTTCTATGAGGAATTGGCGCGGACTGAATCCGCCGCGTGCGTGGAAGTCGCGCAGCAACGGAAATGCATGCGGTTCCCATATCGTTAGGAGGGGTTCGGGTTTTGTACCGTCGGAGTCGTAGAAGCAGGTGGCAATCTTTTTGCCGTTTCGATTTTGTATCAGCGTCTCAAGGGTTTTGGCGTCGATGTACGGCATATCAACGGCGACGGCCAGCCATGGCGCGCCAGGTTCATGTTCGAAAGCGCTTAGGATGCCGTTCAGTGGGCTGTCGATTTGAAAACGGTCTCGAAGTGGGTTGAGATGTTCCGGAATGCCTGCCGTGTTCTTGCAGGAAAGGTATACCTTCCTACAAAAAGTTTTGAGGAGGTTGAAAAGGTGAACACGCTGGGGCAGGTTGTGAAAGACGATGAGGCTCTTGTCACGACCCATACGTGAACTTTTTCCGCCAGCCAGGATGAGACCGTTGAGTGCAGTCATTTTTCTTCCCGTCTGAAGTCGCTTTTGCCACCGGTTTTTTCCATGAGCTTGATCTCGGATATGACGATGTCGTGCGACATGGCCTTGCACATGTCGTAGATTGTGAGCGCCGCCGTTGCCGCGGCTGTCAGCGCTTCCATTTCGACACCCGTCTTCGCGGTAACAATAGCAGTAGCGTCAATGACGATAAAGTCGTTGTCGACGGCGATGGATATGCGGCAGTCTTCGAGACCCAGCGGATGGCACAGCGGGATAAGCTCCGAAGTTTTCTTTGCGCCTGTGATGCCGGCGATGATGGCCGTCTGGAACACAGGCCCTTTCTTTGTTATGAGTTCGTTGTCGCGGATCTTTTCGAGGATGGCCGGACCAACGTGTACCATCGCGCGTGCCCTGGCGAGCCGTCGAGTGGGTGTCTTTGGAGAGACGTCCACCATTTGGGGATTGCCGCTGCTGTCGATGTGCGAGAATTTTTCCTCTTTCATTGGGATGTGTGCTGCGTATATTCGCCGGAAACTTCACGAATTTCAGCCACAATTTCACTAATTCGCCCTGCTCATGATCAGTGTTGAGGAAGCTACCCGGATTATTCAATCGAATCTGTACAAGCCCGACGTCATAACGGTGCCGCTGGAGCAGGCCGTGGGGGCGGTTCTGGCGGGAACCGTAGTTGCGGACCGGGACTTTCCGCCGTTTGACCGCGCGTCTATGGACGGGATTGCCGTATCGGCGGAAGCCTACGTATCGGGTCGCCGCCAATTTGCGGTTGAGGGAATGCAACCTGCAGGCGTGCCCCAAAAGCGGCTTTCCGACCCCGCGCGTTGTCTTGAGGTTATGACCGGCGCTGTGGTGCCGGAAGGTGCTGATCTGGTCATTCGGTATGAAGACGTCACCATTAATGATGGAATGGCGACGGTGAATACCGACGACTATATCCCCGCCCAAAATATTCACAGGAAAGGCGCCGACGTCCGGGAGGGCGACGTACTGCTGCTACCGGGCACATTCCTCAGCCCCGCAGAAATCGCCTTGCTTGCATCGGTTGGTGAAAGTCAGGTCAAAATCCGACGCCAGCCGCGCACGGCCGTCATATCCACCGGCGACGAACTTGTCGACATTAGGGTAAAGCCTGATAACCACCAGGTTCGCAGGTCGAATAGCTATGCCCTGGCGGCAGCGCTGCAGCAGGCAGGTATTGTGCCGGACGTCCATCATTTACCGGACAGCGAAGACATGCTGCGCGATGGTCTGAGCCAGATCATGGCCAAAAACGAACTCGTAATCGTAACGGGAGGGGTTTCGCGGGGCAAATTCGACTTTGTTCCCGCCATCCTCGAGGAACTTGGCGTGAAAAGGCATTTCCACGGTGTCGCTCAGCGGCCAGGTAAACCCTTCTGGTTTGGCACCACGTCCGACGGGAAATCCTGCTTCGCCCTCCCCGGGAATCCCGTGTCCACCTACATGTGCTTTTACCGATACGTTCGCCCCTGGCTTAGGGCCAGCCTTGGCGTTCCATTACGCGGGCTGACTGCAATCCTCTCGGAGGAGTTCACGTTCCTGCCGACGTTGACATACTTTCTTCAGGTGCGCGTCGACATCGATGCCGGACGGTTGATCGCACAGCCCGTTCCCGGCGGCGGTTCAGGAGATTTTGCCAACCTCGGGCAGGTCGACGGATTTCTGGAACTCCCGCCTGAGTCGAGCCTCTTTGCTGCAGGTGAGGCCTTTCCCTTTGTTCCTTTCAGGCTTGTTGAATAAAGGGTTAAATTTGCGATTCCCTATCCAAAAAGAAGGCGCATGTTCGACAATCTGAGCTATAAACTGGAGAAGGCCTTTCAGACCCTCAAGGGTCAGGGCAAGATCACAGAAATCAATGTGGCCACAACGGCCAAGGAAATACGCAAGGCGCTGATCGATGCGGACGTCAACTATAAGGTTGCCAAAGAGGTCACCGATGAGATCCGCAACCAGGCCCTGGGGCAGGACGTGCTCACATCGGTGTCGCCCGGACAGTTGCTCGTCAAAATCACCAACGATGAGTTGACGCGCCTGATGGGCGGGCAGAGCGAAGACATAAACATCGACGGCAACCCCGCCGTAATCCTCATCTCCGGCTTGCAGGGCTCCGGTAAGACCACGTTTTCGGGAAAGCTGGCCGCCTACCTGAAGAAGCAGGGGAGATCGGTACTCCTCGCCGCGTGCGACATTTATCGTCCCGCCGCTATCGACCAACTCAAAGTGCTTGGCGAACAAGTGGGTGTTGAGGTATATGCGGAACCTGAAAATCGCGACGCGGTGAAGATCGCCAAAGCGGCGCTCGAGTATGCACGCAAAAACAATCACCGGATCGTCATCGTGGATACGGCCGGACGTCTGGCGGTGGATGAGGAGATGATGAATGAGATATCCCGCCTGAAAGAAGCGCTGCAACCTTCCGAGACACTTTTCGTCGTCGACTCCATGACGGGGCAGGATGCGGTAAACACCGCGAAGACGTTCAATGAACGGCTCGACTTTGACGGCGTCGTGCTCACCAAACTGGATGGCGACACACGGGGCGGAGCGGCGCTATCCATTCGCCGCGTCGTAGATAAACCGATCAAGTTCGTCAGCACTGGCGAAAAGATGGATGCTATCGACCGGTTCCACCCCGATCGTATGGCCAGTCGTATCCTTGGCATGGGCGACGTGGTGACACTCGTCGAGAAAGCACAGGACGCGTTCGACCAGGAAGAAGCTAAACGGCTGAACCGAAGAATTCGCAAAAATCAGTTTGACTTCAACGATTTTCTTTCTCAGATCGAACAGGTCAAAAAGATGGGTAACATGAAGGATTTGCTGGGGATGATTCCGGGATTGGGAAAGGCGGTAAAAAACATCGATCTCGATGATGATTCCTTTAAGCCCATCGAGGCTATCATCCGCTCGATGACGCCGAAAGAGCGTGAAAATCCGGACATTATAAACGGTAGTCGCAAGAACCGGATTGCGCTGGGAAGCGGCCGAACGGTCGCCGAAGTCAACCAGCTTCTCAAACAATTCAACGAGATGCGGAAAATGATGAAGACCATGAACAAGATGGGAGGACCCCGCCGCGCGATGTCATCCATGAATCCGTTCGGCCGCTGACCCCTGAATGTTGTGGCCAATCACCGCGTGCGGAATTGTGGATTTTTCGGGAAACTAATTCGACGGGATTGCGTTTATTTGAAACATAGTTTACAGGTAAGTTAACTACTATTCGAAAATGCCCTGGTGAAGATCAGGGCATTTTTGTGTATTCCGTGGGTTGCGGGGCAAGCCCATAATCCGTATACTAGTTGGGTAAGAGTTCTCAGATATGAAATTCCGCACCATTTTCGTCGTCCTGCTGTGTTGTAGCCTGGGACCGGAACTTCTCGCACAATATCAGGGGAACAAAAAACCGCTAAGTCCGGAGGCCACCGTTACGGGCAAAATCGGCAACGCCAACATTGAGATCGTTTACTGCAGGCCGTCTGCGCGGGGGAGAAAAATGCTTGGAGGCAATGAACCCTATGGAGAAGTCTGGAGGACGGGCGCGAACGCCGCCACGACTTTCACGATCGACCACGACGTCAAAATCGAAGGACATCTGCTCCCGGCAGGCAAGTACGAATTGTTCACCATTCCCCGACCCACGGAATGGACCATCATCTTTCAAAAATTTGCCCGTCAATGGGGAGCGTTCAGTTACAAGCCGGAGAACGACGTGTTGCGGGTTAACGTTAAGGCCGGGAAGACAGACTCATACGTAGAAACCTTTACTATCGACGTAGAGAATGACAAGGTGAGTTTGAAGTGGGAAAGCACTTATGTCGCCTTCAAAGTTCAGGGTTAGGGGCAATAAAAAATCATCCGGCCTGTTTTTCGTCACTTCGAATTTTTCCATATTTCCACCGGGAATTAATTCGTATGCACACACTGGGGAGATACGATCGGGTGGACCTTCCTGACCTGGGCCTTTCAAACATTCACGCGAAGATCGATACGGGCGCGTATTCATCTTCACTGCATTGTCAACAGGCTTTTGTGGAGAACGGTTTGCTTCGGTTTGTGCTGCTTGACGAAGAACATCCTGAGTTTACCGGAATGCCTTTCGTCTTTGACACGTTCGATCAACGTGACATAAAGAATTCGTTTGGCGAAGTCGAGCGCCGATTCATCATCCAAACCACCATCCGGATCTACGACGAAGACATTCTTACGACGTTCTCGCTCAGCAACAGGGGGTCACTGAAATTTCCTGTCCTGATAGGCCGGAAAATACTGCGCCACCGTTTCGTTATCGATGTGAGCAAGAAGAACCAGTCGTACCGCGAAAAAAGAAGACAGGAGCGGGTTTATCGCAACTCCTGAAGTTTCCTTACACAACCGTATTAGCCTTCCTGGTATATGAACATAGCCATTCTTTCCCGCAACCCTGCGTTGTATTCAACGCGCCGTCTCAAGGAGGCGGGAGAGGCCAACGGGCACGTCGTTGAAATCATCGACCACATGAAATGCGTGCTCTTCATTGAGAAGAAGAACCCTGTGGTTTTGTATCAGGGCCGACGATTGGATTACTTTGACGCCATCATTCCCCGCATCGGTGCTTCAGTAACCTTCTATGGCGCGGCGGTCGTGCGCCAGTTCGAAATGATGAAAGTGTTTACCGCGATCGAATCGCAAGCGCTGATCCGTTCGCGCGACAAGCTGCGATGCCTCCAGGTATTGTCACGCGCCGGCCTGGGTATTCCCAAGACGATCTTCATAGACTATTCAAAAGATACGGAGGGCATTGTTGAAGCGGTGGGCGGCGCGCCCGTCGTGATCAAGTTACTGGAAGGAACGCAGGGCCTCGGCGTCGTCCTCGCGGAAAACAAAAAAGCCGCCAAGTCCGTCATCGAAGCCTTTCATGGCGTCAAGACACGCATCATCGTGCAGGAGTTCATCAAAGAGGCAGGTGGTTCCGACATTCGTGCGTTGGTGGTGAATGGCGAAGTTGTCGGCGCGATGAAACGCCAGGCGCGCGAAGGTGAATTCCGGAGCAACCTTCATCGCGGGGGTAAGGCTACCCTCGTCAAACTATCCCGCCAGGAAAAGCACGCCGCGATCATGGCCGCTCGCAAAATGGGATTGGGTATAGCAGGGGTCGATATGCTGCCCTCAAGGCGCGGGCCGATGATCATCGAAGTGAACTCGTCACCCGGACTGGAAGGCATCGAGGAAGCCACCCAGATCGACATCGCCGGAAAGATCATCGGATATCTTGAAAAGAATGTGCGCGGCATAAAAAAAATACAAAAAGACAAGGTCAATGCTTAGCTTGCCCTGATCCGTTTACACACCATTCTTTCTCCGCGTTAGTACGTACTGTACAAATTTGTTGAACGTCGGATGCAGGCGATTCCGGCAGAGGATATCGTTGAGGATCGGATTAATAAATGTGTTGCCAAACCGCAGGAAAAACTCGTCAGGTGTTTGATTGCGCGGCACTTTTTCCAGTTCCTCCAAAAAACGCCGCTGCCATACTTTAACCGGGAAGCCAAAACGTGCACTAAGCTCGCGGAATATCTCCGCCCGTGTATACTCATCAAACTCGACATCCTGAAGGTTCCGTACGCCCCGTTCCATACCTCATCTTTTTTCACAGGATCAAGTCTAGCGAAAGGGGCTCACCGGGTCAAGGTGATGACGAACGAGAACTGACAGGTTGTGACGGAGCGGGGAATGAGAGAATGAGTGAATGAGAGAATGAGTGCCGTAAAGCACGCCAGACATTTTCTATGAAAAGACGATCATTAGACACGTTGCGACCTTATCTTCGGGATACTTGCGTATCTGGCGGCTTTACGGTAAATGAGTGGATGACCACGATCAGCACTCCAGAAAGGCGCACGGGTCGCCTTCGATTTCGGTCTCGATGGTGAGGTGCTGGATGTTCATATTGCCGAGTCTCTTTCGGATTTCCTTTTTAATGGCATTCGACTCACTGAAATCAGCTTCGCGGACGGTTACATGCACCGTCATAATATTGTACTGTCCGTCCATGCTCCAGGTATGCAGATCATGCACCCCCGTTACCCCGGGCACATTGAGGATTTTTTCCTGCACCAAGTCCATGTCGACATTTTCAGGGATACCCTGAAGTATGATGCGGAAGCTTTGTCGCAGGTTTCGGTATGCGTTGTAGAGTATGAAAACTGCGATGCCGATCGAAAGGAGTGGGTCAAGGATCGGCACGTCGGCGAACATCATGACGATACTGCCAATGAGTACGGCCGACCACCCGAGTACGTCCTCGATAAAGTGCAGGGCGACGACGCGTTCGTTTAAGGAATGCCCCCGCCGGAGACGGATCAGGGCGATCCCATTCGCGACCAGGCCCAACACGGCAATTGCCAGCATGCCGCGTGCGTCCGGTTGTACCGGGTTGAAGAGGCGGGCTACGGATTCCTCAATAATAAAGGCAGACCCCACGATGAGGATTACGGCGTTTGCCACGGCGCCTACCAGGGAAAACCGCTTGTAGCCATAGGAATAAGAAGCGTCACGCGTCCGTAGAGATTTCCTCTGGAAGATATAAGCAAGTCCCAGCGAAAGGCTGTCGCCGAAGTCGTGCAGCGCGTCCGAAAGGATGGCGACACTGTTCGTGTAAAAACCGCCCACAAGTTCGATGGCGGCAAAAAGCGTATTGATCCAGAATGCCGTGGTCAGGTTACGCGTGCCGGCGTCGTGATGGTGCGAATGATGGCCGTGCCGGTGTTCCATTCTATTGGCAAACTTACCGCGCGAACTGCTGCAACAGGTTTGCAGAAGGCGAAAAGTTGCTGCCCGGTGTTATGGGCGGCCGAATCGTTGTGCGCGTTGGAAGGAAGGACCCCGTGTTAAGCCCTTTCCAGGATCGGCAGGGGACGATCCGCCAGACCTTCACTCAGAATCCGGGCGACCAACGACATGGCCTCCTTACCCTTTACCAGGAGGACGGCGATTCGTTCAAACCCGAAATATTGAGCAACAAAAAAGAACAGTATCGGAAGATCGATGCTGACCGGCTGGGACAGAACGAAACGCAACCAGCAGTTAACCGCTTCCTGGGCAAGCGACTTATTCCGTATAAATGTGCTGAGCGTTCTCATACCTGGTTCTACAGAAAGAATGATGCCAAACTCAAAAAAGCCCGTTTCCATATCGTGAACGAGGTTTTTTGGGTATGCGTTGGAACAACTTGTGGAACGCTGCCCGGCTTTTTTCTGGTATTGGTATTCGGTCGCGTTACGCACCCGGGTAACAACGGAATGCGTGGGGAAGGGTTACTCGCCGGAGGCGATTTCGAAGAGCGGTTTTTCTTTTAAGGGCATTCCCAGCTCGAGATTCTTTACGGCATCGTGATGCTTTTCCAAAAACTGGTTGTATTCCTGCACGATCGCGTCATACCGACGCCGGTTGGCTTCAACCTGCTGGTCGATCAGAATGATTTCCTGCACTTTTTCCCTCAGGTAAGGATCGTCGTCGAATGACTCGTGCGACTTGGCCAGGGTGGTGAGCTCGGTGACGAGGGCGGAGGTGGCAAAATCATATTCCTCAATCAGGGTGGGATCGTCGATGGATTCCTGGGTAAGGGAAAAGCTCGAGACGGCGTTCAGGCGCTGTTCCAGGGCGATGAGTGCCTCCTGATCGTGGTACCCCTTACTCATCAATCTGTGGAGCAGGTCGTGGAT
>DASVCT010000048.1:0-27984 GCA_036381475.1 Cyclobacteriaceae bacterium | reverse complement strand
GCCGCCTATCCCTCTAAGCCGTTTGGGGAAGGTGCAGTCGCGTCGCTGCTTCTCTTCATTGGTAACCCGATGATCGCCCTGCTGATCGGGCTTTTCCTGTCCTTCTTTCTACCGGAAAAGTTCGATCGCCGATTTCTGTCGTCGACAGGTTGGGTAGGACAGTCCGTTGTCGTTGCGGCCCCCATCATACTCATCACGGGCGCCGGTGGCGTTTTTGGTGCGATGCTGCAGAATTCGGGGTTGGGCGACCTCGTGAGCCGGAACCTGTCCGGAGCGGAATGGGGGATATTTCTGCCTTTTATCATGGCCACCGCCCTGAAGACAGCGCAGGGCTCGTCGACCGTCGCGATAATAACGACTGCCTCGGTTATGGTGCCGCTTCTTGGGTCGCTGGGACTGGATACCGAAGTGATGAAGGTGTTCACCGTGCTGGCCATTGGTGCAGGCGCGATCGCCATTTCGCACGCGAATGACAGCTTCTTCTGGGTGATGACCCAAATGACCGGGATGACCATCAAGCAGGGCAACAAGGCACACAGCGTGGGCACGCTCATTCTGGCCGTATCGGCGATCATTATCATCTACATCCTGACCCTTACCGTGGCCTAATCTTTCGTTTAACCGGGGCGCATGGACAACTATTTCATATCGGATGCAACCATTCGCGAAGCGCCCGTCACCGTAGGGCAGCGGCTTCGGTTCCTGGGTCCCGGGTTTATTCTTTCCGCCTCCATCGTCGGGTCCGGAGAGCTCATCGCCACGACTACCCTCGGCGCACAGGCCGGATTCGTCGCGTTTTGGGTAATCATCGTTAGCTGCCTCGTTAAGGTAGCCGTACAGCTTGAGTTCGGTCGCCATACCATCCTCTCGGGTGCCACGGCAATGCAGATCTTCAATGGGCTGCCCGGCCCGAGGTTTGGCAAGGGGCGCTGGAGCGTATGGCTCGTGTTCCTGATGATGCTCCTGAAGGTCGTTCAGCTCGGCGGCATGCTCGGCAGTTCTGCAATTGTATTGCACATGCTCTTTGGCACTGTACCGGTGGCGCTCTGGGTTGTACTTTCTGCGATAACGGTTTCACTTTTTATCTATCGCGGTTACTACCGGGTGGTCGAGAAGACTTCCTTATGGATGATCGGGATGTTCACCGCCATGACGCTGATTTCGGTCATTGCCCTCACCTTCACGCCCTACGGGTATACGCTCGAGGAAGTGATGTCGGGCCTTTCATTCCGATTGCCTCCTGAGGTTGTGGCCGTAGCCATCGGCGCGTTTGGTATCACGGGCGTTGGCAGCGATGAGATTCTGGCCTATAACTATTGGTGCATCGAGAAGGGATATGCCGCTTATACAGGTCCGCGTGACGACTCCGAGGGTTGGCGCCACCGCGCACAAGGATGGATACGCGTGATGCACCTCGATGCGGTTCTCGCCATGGTCATCTATACCACCGTAACGGCGGCCTTTTACCTACTTGGCGCAGCGGTGTTGCACGACCGCGGTGCGATACCGTCGGGGACTCAGTTGATCGAAACCGTGTCGCTGGTTTACACCGAAACGCTGGGTTCGGGGGTGCGCAACGCGTACCTCATAGGCGCCTTTTTCGTATTGTATTCGAGCGTATTTGCTTCCCTGGCCGCATGGACGCGCATGTATGGCGATATCTTTGGCCAGTTGGGTTGGATCGATTTCCGCGACCCACACCAGCGCGCAAGCGTCGTCCGGATCCTGGCGTGGGTATTCCCGCTCGTGTGGTCTTCCGTTTATCTTTTCATGGAGGTACCCGTCGTCATGATCCTCTTTGGAGGCGCCGTCGGTTCGCTGCTCCTGGTACTCCTCCTGTACGCAGTCATTCATACCAAGTACTTCACACTACAGACCGCCAGGACCGGCGTACTTTACGACATCATCTTCTGGATCAGCGCCGTGGCGATCCTGGGCGTGGCAATGTATGGGATGAGCGCGCTCCTATGAGAAAGGTTGAAGCGCCCGCCTGCCCGACTAATGTCGTCAAAACTTTAAGGATTCGTTGGGCAGGTTGAATAGTTGAATAGTTGAAGAATTGAATAGTTGAATAGGTCACTTTCTATGTATTTGTGTGCGCATCTATGGTATGTACCGGTCACGACGATCATTGGGTGCATTATTCAATCTTCAATTCTTCAACCCTTCAATCTTTCTATTTCGCGGTCCACCCTCCATCAACCGTCACCATCGATCCGATCATATAGCTGGCGGCGGGACTGGCAAGGAAGATGGCTGCTCCCTGGATTTCGCGCAGCTCTGCCCAGCGTCCAAGAGCCGTGGCGCCGACTACAAAGTTTTTGGCTTCTTCCGTGTCGGCAATCGGAACATTCATTTCGGTAAGGAAGGGGCCCGGACAAATAGCATTCACGTTAATGTTGTACGATGCGAGTTCCAGCCCCAGGGCACGGGTCATCTGCACAACCGCACCCTTGCTGGAAGCGTATGGCGTACGGTTTGAAAGGCCAACAAGCCCCAGGGTGCTGGCCATATTGATGATGTTGCCGCGACGGTTCTTTTTCATGTGGGGCACAACCGCGCGGCAGCAAAGCCAGGTCCCATTGACGTTGACATTCATCACCCGGTTGAAATCGTCGGGAGTCACCTCGTCGATAGGCCCCCGAATGTTGATGCCGGCACTGTTGATGAGGATGTCAACTTTGCCAAAGTATTCGATGGCGGCACGGACCATGGCCTCCGTATCGCGCTGCGATGTGATGTCAGCGGCAAATGATTCCGCACGGATTTCGTAATCGGACGCCAGTTGACTGGCCGCAGCCTTGCCATCCTCCGACGTACGGTTCACGATCATAATATTAGCACCTGCAGAGGCCAGCCCTTCAGCCATCGCGAGACCAAGTCCCTTCGACCCGCCCGTGATAATGGCAGACCTTCCGGTTAAGTCAAATTGTTTGATTCCAGGAAGCATGTTGTGGGTATACGTTGTTTTTGCAATCCTTACGGGACGGTGTCGCAGTAGTCACGCATCGTTCTACAAACATTTGGTCCCTACGGGACCAGAGATTCAACCGCCTCTGAACGCCGCGTCCCGTGGGGACGCCATGTTTGTCTGACGTACACATCGGGTAGATCCTCAGTAGTCATTCTCCTCACTTCATCGCATTAACATATCGAAACGACTCCAATATGTTTTGTTCCTCTACGGCCAATCGCTCTTCATCCGGGAGCTGGGAGACCGTGGGAAGAGCCGTCTTAAATCGTTTTGTCTTCACCATCCGCAGCGTGGCGGCCAGCTCTCGCCCGCTGACGCCTTCGAAGACGTTCCAATACGTGTCCGTCAGGCAGGGTATCTTCAACGGGTCCCGCGTGATCATTTCGAGATTGAACGTAATAGATGGATTGTGTTTCCTGCAAATTTCAAACATCAAAGGAATGTCAAGTAAGCCTTGTCCAAGCGGGACTTCCGACAATAAAAACCCGTCCTCATATTCTGCGACACCCATATCCTTCACGTGCGTGCTGAAGGCCCGCGGCGCCAGGGTGTTTATCACATCCATCGGGTCTTCAATCAGCGAAATGCTGTTGCCAAAGTCAAGTGTAACGCCCAGCCATTCGCTGCCGATCTGATCCAATACGTCAATCAGTTCCGCAGCACGCCAGTCTTTGTGATTTTCCACCGCGAGTTTCACTTTATGTTTCCGAACTACGCGTTCAGCCCGTTCAAGTGATGCTACTGCTTTCATCTTGAACACGCTGAATTCCTGCGCAGTGTGAAAATTTTCATACCGCCGTCCGTTCAGACACACGGTCCGGATGACGGTAGCACCTGCTTCCTTGGCACGCGCCACATCGCGATCGAAGGCCTCCACGTCCGAGTCCGATGCGGGGAGCCAGATCGATCCTTCGAGGTACATGCCCAGCTTGTCGTTCACACTCCGGAACCGGTTCACAAAGGCCTTGTCCCAGTCCCTCACCATAACCTGTATACCCGCGGCGCCAATGCTATGGCAATGCTGCAGCATGTCGACGGCGTCCTTGAATCCTGGATAGCGGGCACTTGGGACTTTAGAGTTCCACCGGCTGGCATACGAATGAACGACCACGCCCATAGTGCTGGCGGGCGCTGTTTTTCCAATATCCTTCATAGATAGCTGTATTGCGCCGGCCGTGGCGAGCTGAAGAAATGCACGGCGGCCGATCCTGTTACTTGGTGTATCGTTGTCCTTCATAGTGACTTTGGCTCGTGGCATCACGGTGCCTCATCCAACTGACGCATGTGCTCGTCCAGGTCCACCGCGGTCCATGGCACGACGCGTCCCTGCGAGGTGTGGCGTATGGTGCCAACCGTGCCCTGCGAGACCGGACCTGCGCGGTTCCCCCATTCATTCCGAATATACGTCATTATCGCTGTGATCTCCCTATCGTCCAGGATGGAATGGGCAGGCATCACCGGAAGGATGTCCGGAACATCCATCACCTTCCCGTTCACTTCGATCGGTCCTTCCATTCCATGAAGCAGGATTAACGCCAGGCGGCGCTCGTCACCCAACACCCATTGCGACCCAACGAGGGGTGGACCAAAACGGGCGAGTCCCGCCCCGTCAATGCCGTGGCAGCCGGAACATGTTGTCAGGTACCGCTGCCTGCCGTCAACAAAGAGCTGCTGATCTTTGGGAGCGAGTGCCGACACTTCGGTCACCGCTACGGTTCCTGAGTGTCCCGGCCATCGGAACAGGACACCGACCGCGTCGACCAGTGCAGTATCGGGCGGATTTTGTCCGACGCCTCTGGGTGCTGCCGCCAACTCAATCGGGCGGACCGCGCTTGTCCCGGCATGTACCTTGAATGCGGTGACGAGGGCATGACGTTGCCATCCAGCCAGCTTGCTGCCATCGCTGATCATCATCAAAAGCGACTTCATCTCATCCGCGTCCGACTGCTTCAGCACCGCGGCGCAGATCATCTCAAGAAAGATTTCACGAGCCGGGCTTGAAGTCTCCCAGGATTTTGACTGGATGAGTTTGCGCATGAACGTGAATTCCTGGCCATACAGACCGCTTAGCACCGCGTCTCGTATTAATGCTGACGTGTCATAACGCATGGCAATATCTGCAAGAATGGGATGGGCTGCCGATGGTGGCAGCACGGACGCAGCAAAGGCTACCTGTGGGACGAGCTCTGGTCTTCCTTCAGCAATTATCGCCTCAAGCGCATGTCTCAGCCGTTGCCTTGCATTGACATCATCTGTGATAAAGGGTTCTATCAAACGCAGCGCAGTGATACGGACTTGTGAATCTTCATCGCGCAGCGCGTCGAACAATACATCGGCGCGGAGCAGGCCAAGGCCTTCGAGTGTCCACAACGCATGAAACCGACCCAGTGGATTACCGCCATTTCGAACGACGTCTTCAAGTTGCCCGGTCAGGCTCGTGTCACCACGACTTACAAGTAGCATCTGTGCCATATCTCGTCGCCATCCGTTGCGGTCGGACAGCCATTCCACCAACTTTGAATTCGAAGCTTCTGACATCGGTGGAGTGGGAGTGTGCCGCCATCCCTCAGGCGCGATGCGCCATATCCTGCCGCGATGGATGGGAAGTACGAGTTTTCTGGCAAGGGTTTCTTCCCGGAGATAGGGTGTAACGTGAGCGCCGTGCTGAATCAGGCCGCGGTACATGTCCGCAACATAAAGTGCGCCGTCGGGACCGCTTGCAAGAAACACAGGACGGAAGCGTTCGTCGTAGGAAGCCAGGAATTCTTTGCCCGGGTGGGGGTCGTACGCCCCGAGATCCCATCCCTCCCGGATGACAACATTCCGTTTGATCAGGTTGCCCGAAGGTTCGCAAACAAAAACATTTCCGTAAAACGATTCAGGAAATGCATCCCCGCGGTAGTACAACGGTGAGCAGGCCGCGGTGAATTCGAGAAGTCGTCCTTTTTCGTCGAGCGTTCCCGGTATATAGCCACGGTTCACCGCCGGGTTGTCACGGATGGGGTACACACGTCTGTCGCGTGTCAGTCCGTGATCGATGCCTGAGGTTGGTTTGTGGTTCGGGTTACGTGAGAGATAGTTAGGGGGAACGAGGTCGGCATGGAGTTGCGACCAATTGTAATTGTAATACAATCGTCCTGCATCGTCGTGAGAGATCCCCCACTGACCGCGAAACTCCGTGCTGTCGCGCCGCCATTGTCCATCGATCAGGCGATAACGAAACCGCGACTTGGCGTTATAGTACCAGTTGTCGACGCCACGCCAGAGGCCGTTTCCGGAGTGCTCCACAAGTGCACCACCCGCGTAAGCAGAGTCGATAAGTATCTTTTCATCCGCCCGCAGGTCTCCATTGGTGTCGCGGGTCAGCCAAAGCGCCTGGTTCTCGGCGAGGAGGGCGCCACCTGGAAATACCGCCAACGCGCGGGGCAGTACAAGACTGTCGATGTATACAGTGCCCGTATCCATACGGCCATCGCCGTCGCGGTCTTCCAGCACGGAGACGCGCCCTACCGGCTCACCTTCGCCGGTGCCATCGATGTCGGGCATAAACCCTCGCATTTCCACGACCCACAGCCTGCCATCTGCATCAAAGGTTAGAACTACAGGATCCTGGACAAGTGGTTCATCCGCAACCAATTCAACTTTTAACCCCGGCTCAACCCTGAACGTCGTGAGCTCTTCCTCGGGTGATTTTGGAGGTGAAGGACCATCGTTCCGGCACGAGGTCAGCGAATGCAGGGAAACCGCAATGAGCAGGGCCATCGCGATCCGGATGCACTTTATGAAACCCAAACCCGGCGCTGTGTTCACGTTGTACTTACACCGTTTCCGGCTGAGGATGCTTCCAGGGTTCACGATAGGGACGTTGTAGCAAGCGGGTCGCTTCGGGATCATCTTTGACTTCCAGTTTTGCCGGATCGTATGAGAGAGGCCGACCGGTTTCCATGGACATGTTTGCCAGTATGCATGATGCTGTCGAGATGTGGCCTTCCTCAATGTCAGCGACCGGACGGCCCCCGTTATTAATCGCGTCGAGAAAGTCGAGCATATGCCGCCGCGTTGCGGGAGCACCGCTCAGATCGATGCGATCTTCTGTCACGTCTTCGGGATACTTTTCCTTTTCAAGGACGACGTCGAGGTGTATTTTCTTTCCATCTCCCAATGGAACGAAATCGCACCGCGCCGTGCTGCCGTACAGCGTTCCATTCTCGCCGTATAGGGTGAATGCCCAGGGGTAATCCGGATTGGCGGGCGTGCCCCACGTACGGTGCTGCCACACACAATTAAGCTCATGGTATGCGAAATTGGCCACCTGCGTATCTTCGATGTTTGCCTTGGCGGACTTCTGTACATATATCCCGCCGGTAGAGCTGATTCGTTCAGGCCATCCCAGCTTTAACATCCAGCGGACGGTGTCCAGCATGTGAACGCACATGTCGCCCATGATCCCGTTGCCATATTCCTTGAAGGCCCGCCACCAACGGATGTGTGGCAGGCCATCGTACGGCCGGAGCGGCGCGGGTCCCGTCCACATTTCGTAATCGAGGAAGTCCGGCACAGGTTGAACCGGAGGATTGGCGTCGCTGCGCATATGAATATAGCAGCACATTTCCACGTGCGATATTTTCCCAAGGAGTCCAGCTTCCACGATGTTCTTTTTTGCGTCGATGAGATGTGGCGTGCTTCTGCGTTGCGTTCCAACCTGGACGACGCGGTTGTACTTGCGCGCTGCAGCCACCATGGCTTCGCCTTCCGTGACGTCCAAACTGATAGGCTTCTGCACGTACACATGCGCGCCCGCCTTCATCGCCGCGATCGCGTGGAGCGCATGCCAGTGATCGGGCGTGCCCACGATAACGATATCCAGTTCGTGATCGGAGAGAAGGGTGCGATAGTCATTGTAGAGTTTTGGCGTTTTCCCCGACTTCTGTCTTTCGCTTACCAGTTTCCCTGCCTGCTCCAGCTGATGCCGGTCGACATCGCACAGCGCAACTACATTTACCGGGGCCACCTGCAACAAGCGGAACAGGTCGTTCTTACCGTACCAGCCGGTGCCGATGAGTGCGACACGGTAGGGTTTGGGTGGATTGATGATATCCATTCCGCGTGCGCCGAGCGCGCTCAGCGCCAGCGACGCTGTCGCTCCTCGCAGAAAGCGACGGCGGTTGATGTTGAAATCGTACATTGGGGTGATCGGGGTTGAGGTTATACAAGCATTAACCTAAAGTAGGACATCCCGACCAATTTCTGAAGAATTGAAGAATTGAATATCGAAGAATCGAAAAAGCTGCCTACTGCCTACTGCCTACTACTATTATCACCCTCCCCACTTCTTCTTCCAGTTCGCGTCCGCGTCCGCTTTGTATTTGCGTATATTCTTGTTCCACTTCAGGAGGTTGCTTTTTCCGCTGAAGTTGAAGAACAGGTACAATCGGCCGTCAATAATCTTGTACGTCGTAGGATCTACCTTTTCGCGTCGGCCATCTTCGGCCATTGCATACGCACACCATCCGCCGTAGGCAGGCTCGAACTTCGACGGCGACTTCTTGAATTCTTCGAGGTTGGCGGCATTGGCGAAGTAGTATGTTATGCCTTCGTGCGTGTATCTGAACTCACGCTTTCCCTTTACGGGCCCCGGACCTTTGAAGTAGCTCACGGGGTCGAACTCCTGTAATGCGATGCCGTTGTTGTGATTGTAGTTCCTTCTGCGGAGCGCGGTTTCGCCTTGGGCCCATACGCTGTTGCAAAACAGCATGGCAACGATAATGAATGTCAATCTCATATTTTAACTTCTTTCGTGACCAACGGACATAATGGGGAAGCGAATGCTTTCCAATAGTCAAAGTTAACGAACAGCGGTCCGGAAAATGCAGCGTTCAACGAATCTGCCGACGGATCGTCGGGGCAAAAAGTCTGTTCCCACTGGCGCGGACTGATCTCATTTTACTCGATTACGAGCTTTTCTGCTTCTGCCTGCGCTCGGAGGGCGAGTTCCGTGGCGAGGAAGCAGTGTGCCTGGGTCATAGCTGTTTCTGTCCGATTTACGATGTCGTGAGCGAGGTGTGCGCCGTACGGAAGTTCCTGCTCTGAGCAGTCGATATAGCGTGTCTCTTTTCCGTCCACCAGGAAAAGGTGATTGCCGCCTGGTCTGCCGCCGATGTCGGTATTTTTTCGTATTTCAATGAAGCCCTCAGTCCCCAATATCGTGAGCCGCCCGTCGCCCCAGGTGTTAAGCCCGTCGGGGGTAAACCAGTCGACGCGAATGTAACCCGTTCCCTTGTTGCCGCGCAGCATAACATCGCCAAAGTCCTCAAATTTCGGATACTGTGTATAGTGTACGTTGCCGGTTTGTGAGGCCACTACGGTTCCCGATGTAGAGCCGGTGAAGAACAGGAACTGGTCGCATTGATGCGAGCCGATGTCACAGATGATCCCACCGTAATACTTCTTGTCAAAAAACCACTCCGGACGCGATTTGATATTGATCCGGTGCGGCCCGAGTCCTATTGTTTGGATTACTTTTCCGATTGCGCCGGCTTGTACGAGTTCCCCTGCTTTCACTGTTGCCCGGTTTTCGAATCGTTCGCTGTACATTATGGAGTATATGCGCCCTGTTTCCTTTTGAACGCGGCGCGCCTCTTCCAATTGATCCAGGGTGATGATCCCGGGCTTGTCTACCATGTAATCCTTGCCGTGTTGCATCACGCGGATCCCGAGTGGAGCGCGGTCTACCGGTATCGAAGCGCTCACGACAAGCTGAATACTCGGGTCATCGAGAATCTCCTGCTCGCTGCGCGCCATCTTGACGTCCGGATATCGCTTCGAAAACGCCGCTGCAAGATCGGGCTCCTTCGCAAAGAAGGAGACGAGTTGACCGCCATTTCTCAGCATGGCCTGCGTCTGTCCGTAAATGTGGCCATGGTTCAGACCGATGACAGCAAACCGCACCTGCGGTGCGGGTGCGGATTTTTTTCTCGGCCTGACTTTGTCTTCAACAGGGCGTGCTTGTGTCGCGTAGGGAAGGCCCGTGCCTACCGTCATCGCGGCTGCTGCGGTGAGCGACTGCCGGATGAAGTTGCGTCGATTAGAATGCATAGTGATCAGATAAGGGTAGGGCAATGTACTTAATTATTGCATTCGTTTTATCCTCAATTGTAAGGAGCGGTATGCGTTGACCGTAGCGTAACAAGATGGGTTGGATTGTCCATCATATTACCTAAATTGACAGCAGCGAGCCATTCCTGCTTCGCATCCACGCTAAACTTTATACCTATGAGAAAACTACTCACCTTCTGTTTCATATTCTGTGCGGCGACGGGATTTGCACAGAGGCCGGGATTCAACGGCCTGGATATGAGCCTGGGAAATCTATCGCGGTTGTCGGACGCCAGGACCCGATCTATCAGTCCTGAAAACTTTACCGGCGAAAAGGGTAAGGGCGGGATGGCAGATCCTGTAAAACAAAAGGGACAACGCAACGTAGCAAACGCGGCCGAAGAGGCCGATGAACTGGGAGTGGGATGGAAGGTAAATCCTTTTATCATCATCAATCCGGGCGAGACATTCACCATCGCCGAGATGGAAGGTCCCGGTGCGATCCAGCACATCTGGATGACACCTACCGGCAACTGGCAGTTTTCTATCATACGGTTCTACTGGGACGACGAAACGACACCCTCTATCGAAGTGCCCGTAGGTGCATTTTTCGGCATGGCCTGGAACGAGTATGCCCATCTGAACTCGCTGGCAGTCACGGTCAATCCAGGTAGTGCGTTCAACTGCTACTGGAAAATGCCGTTCCGGAAAAAGTGTAAGATCACAATGGAAAATATCAACCCGGAAGAGCCCATGCGGTTGTACTACCAGGTGACGTATGTTCTTACGGACGTCGGCGACGACGAAGGATACCTTCATGCGCAATACCGGAGATCGAATCCCAATACGACGTCCGTTCATACGATCCTCGACGGCGTCAAGGGCAAAGGGCATTACGTCGGCACATACATGGGCGTAGGCGTGCGGAACAACGGCTGGTGGGGTGAAGGCGAGATCAAGTTTTACATCGACGGAGACAAGGATTACGCGACCATTGTGGGCACAGGTACCGAGGACTATTTCTGCGGTTCATACAATTTCGAGAACCGGGCCACAAGGCAGTACCAGGAATTCTCAACGGCCTATGCTGGCCTACATCAGGTTATTCGTCCTGATGGCATGTACCGATCACAGCAACGCTTCGGAATGTACCGCTGGCATATTCAGGATCCCATCCGCTTTGATAAGGATCTGAAGGTTACCATCCAGGACCTCGGGTGGCGGCAGGGGGGATACCTGGCGCAAAAATCGGACGTCATCACGGTCGCGTTCTGGTATCAGCGCGAACCGCATGCCCCGTTTCCAAAACTGCCGGGACGCAAAGAGTTGGAAATAAACTGACGCGCGGAAATCTATCGATATAACCTTGGGCAATTTGATCCCCATAGCGCTGCCGTGTATCAAAAGTTTCGGCAGCCGTTTCGGTTTTTGCTATGAAGTTCTTTTAAACCGCTTTAATTTGTAAGGACGTAAATTGCATTAAACCCCACAATCATGAGAACAACCGTTACCCTAAGAGTTGCCGGAATCACACTCGGCCTGATATTCGGATGCATATTGGCATTCGCCCAAGGCGATAAGGCGAGCCGGCCAAGCCCGCCCGCTACTGCTTCCGGCAAAGTCGGCAATGCGACGATTACTATCGACTACAGCAGCCCCGCTGTAAAGGGAAGAAAGATTTGGGGCGACCTGGTACCATACGATAAGGTATGGCGCGCTGGTGCGAACGAAGCGACCGTGTTTAAGACAGACAAGGACATCAAAGTGGAAGGGAAGACGCTGCCCGCCGGACAATACAGTCTCTTTGCTACACCCGGCGAAAAAGAATGGACCATCATCTTCAACTCGGAGACTGGGCAGTGGGGTATCAAGCGGGGTGGCGTTGCCAACCGTGATCCTGCCAATGATGTGCTGACAGTTACTGTGAAGCCTAAAAAGTCGTCATCGATGAACGAAAGGCTCACCTACACGGTCAACAATAGTGGCTTTGTACTGGCTTGGGAGAACCTCGAAGTTCCGGTTTCCATTAAGTAACACGGACACATCTCCGGATGTACCGTCTTGGACGCGAGGCGGCATTCTGTGAACAGCAGGATGCCGCCTGTGTTTTTTCGTTGCGATCTGTCCCCGGATTTTCGCATTTTGCCTAACTCAAAGAAAGCGATATCATGGCTATCCACGACTTCAACATCAACCGGCGCCGCTTCATCAAAGGGGCGGCGGCAACGCTGGCCCTCACCTCTTTTGGCGCGTACGGCCTCGACATCATCTATCCTGAAAAACCATACCGGGTTGCCCTCATCGGAACGGGCTGGTATGGCAAGAGCGACTTATTTCGGCTGATACAGGTGTCACCCGTGGAAGTCGTCGGTCTCAGCGATGTCGACGCGAACATGCTAAAAGCTGCCGGTGAACTCGTCTCGACACGCCAGAAGTCCGGCAAGAAGCCACCGCTGTTTGGCGACTACAAAAAAATGCTCGCCGAAGTGAAACCCGATATCGTACTTGTCGGTTCGCCCGACCACTGGCATGCGTTACAGGCTATCGATGCTATTAAGTCCGGCGCCCACGTGTACCTTCAGAAGCCGATCAGCGTCGACATCATGGAAGGGGAGGCCATCCTGGCGGCTGCACGGAAACACGACCGCGTCGTTCAGATCGGTACACAGCGACGCAGCACACCTCACCTCATCGACGCAAAAAAGAATATCGTAGAGGCCGGACTTCTCGGTAAGATCGCGCATGTTGAACTCTGCTGTTACTACCACATGCGGGGCAACAATAAATTTACAGAGCAACCCGTGCCTGATTTCTTCGACTATGAAAACTGGACGGGCCCGGCGCCGATGCGTCCGTTCACCGGGCTTCCCCACAGGCGGTGGCGTCAGTTTATGGAGTACGGCAACGGCATCATAGGGGATATGTGCGTGCACATGCTCGATGCCGCACGATGGACGCTGAATCTTGGATGGCCTAAGCGCGTCACGTCTACGGGTGGAATCTACGTGCAGAAAGAAGGCGATTCCAACATATCCGACACACAAACAGCGTTGTTCGAATTCGACGAGCTGAACTGTGTATGGCAACATCGTACATGGGGCACTTCCGCCGATCCCGAGTATCCCTGGTCTTATAAATTCTACGGTGAAAAGGGAACGCTATCGTGCAGCACGATGCAGTACGATTTTGTGCCTGTAGACCGGAATGCAAAAAAGATTCACAAAGATGTCGTGTACGAAAAGGAACAATATCCGGAGGATCTCACGGAAAAAGATATCGAATTGAACGCCGCGCCTGCTACCCGCAGGCAGATGCTCGACTTCCTCGGAGCCATACAGGAGAAACGCCGACCCGTTGCCGACATCGAACAAGGCCACATCTCAACCGCGAGTTGCATCCTCGCTAACCTTTCCATGAAAGTCGGGCGGCCGCTCGTTTACGATCATGCCAAACGCGAAATCCCCGGCGATGCCGAAGCGACGGCCCTCCTGCGACGGGAGTATCGAAAGGGATGGGAACACCCATGAATGTGTTGATGTGGTGACGTGTTGACGTCGGGTGCGGCCGAACGGGGGTGCGGCTTGGAAAAATGACTGCTGCTTCTTAGGAGAGATAGTGACGCCGCAGATGCAGAGGCGAATTAGCACCTACTGCATCTGCGGCTGCAACTGCCTCTATTTTTATCCTGCTACGGGCGAGGTTCCCGTTTCACCTCGCGGTGCAATAGCCTCGCGGCTGCGGCTAGCGAATACACGTTCCTTGATGCGGTAGACGATCAGGTACATGGCAGGTACCACCACAAGTGTGAGGAACGTGCCGAAGATGAGCCCGAAGATCATTGTCCACGACAGCGGCGCCCAGAATGTGTGGTTGTCACCGCCAAAGAAGATATGCGGGTTCAACTCGGTGAAGAGTGTGACGAAGTCGATGTTCAGGCCGACGGCCAGCGGGATCAATCCCAGCGTGGCGGCCATCGCCGTAAGGATAACCGGCGTCATACGGGTCTTGGCAGCCTCCACAATGGCTTCCCTCACCTCAACGCCCTGCTTAATCAGGAGGTCCGTGAATTCGACGAGGAGGATACCATTCCTGACCACAATACCCGCCAGCGCCATGATGCCGACCCCGGACATGACTATAGAGATCTCCATTTTGAACAACGAGAATCCGATCAGTACGCCGATTATGCTGAAAACAATTTCGGCAAGGATGATCAGGGGCTTGCTCGTGGAGTTGAACTGGGCAACCAGTATCATAAAGATCAGGGCAAACGCTGCCAGGAACGCCACGCCCAGGAAGTCCGATGTTTCTTTCTGATCTTCCTGTTCTCCAGTCATCCGGATCTCCACGCCGTCGGGAACAGAAAAACCGGCCAGGCTCTTCTGAATGTCTGCGACTACAGCATTGGTGTTATAGTCGGTGAGCACGTTTGACGAAAGGGTAATGACGCGCTTTTGATCGATCCGCCGGATGCCTGCGTAGGAGTTGGAGTACTCCACGGTGGCGATTGACGACAGGGGGACCTGGCGTACGGCGCCGTTCATTGCCATGTCACGGTACGTGATCGGGAGATTCATCAGCGTATTGATGTTATTCCGCTGATCTTCCTTTACGCGAAGCTGAATCGGGTAGTCGTCGTTCTCATCCCGGAATTTTGACACCTCCAGACCGTAAATAGCAGTGCGGAGGGTTCTACCGATCTGCCCGGTGGAGATGCCTTCCCGGTTGGCCTTTTCACGGTCGATGTTGATGACGATCTCCGGTTTGTCGCTCTGAAAGTCGGACTTCAATTCTTCCACGCCGCCGATCTGCAGTGAATCGAGATAACGTTTCAGCCGGTCGGCCGTAGCGGTAAGGATGTTAAAGTCTTCCGCAGAAATCTCGATGTTGATCGGCTTTCCTGTAGGCGGACCATTTTGTTCCTGGGTTACAGAAATTTCTGCTCCCTTGATGCCTGCCACGGCGTGGCGGATCTTGTCGAGGTACACGCGTGTCGACTGGCCATCCCGCTCGGCGAACTTGACAAAAGCGACGGTCACTTTGCCGAGGTGGGGACTTGCCTGAACACCTGCATCGAAAGGATTCTCGCTCGCACCAATGGCAACATTAGAGATCACGGATTCGACAAGTTTGTTGTCTTCACCCAACGCGCCAATTACGCGGTTCTCCACGATTTGTGTTATGGAATCGGTCACCACCTGGTCGGTCCCGATGGGCATACGGATATACGTGAATATGAAGTTCGGATCACCATTTGGGAAGAAGACGACTTCCGGTTTTCGTATCATCGTGAATGCGATGGAAAAGACGAAGAGTCCGATCACGCCAGCGAAGATTCCGACCGGCCTCCAGCCGTTCAGACACCAGCGTATCATGCGCCTGTAATTGTTCTGAACGCGAGGCCAGAGGTTCGTCTGGAAACGTTCGATTACGCGCTTGAGATAGAAGTGGTGTAGCGCGTATATGGCGAAGAGGAACACGGCGAAGTTACCGAGCCCATACGCTTTGGTTACATAGGACATAAAGGCCAGCGCTCCGAACACTACTGCCGTGATCTTGAACCCACGGGTGATCTTCGATTTGCCATGGTCCGGCGTATGTACCTTCATAAAGTCGGCCGCAAATACCGGGTTGATGATGTACGCTACGAGCAGCGAGGCGATGAGTGTTACAATGAGGGTTATCGGCAGGAAATACATGAACTTTCCGATGACCCCGGGCCAGAACGCGAGCGGCACGAACGGTGCCAGCACCACCAGCGTACCGGACAACACGGGAAGAAACACTTCACCCGTTGCTATCTTGGCTGCCTTCCGGATGGGAACCTTTCCATTGTCGAATACGCGGTGCGTGTTTTCGATCACGACAATAGCGTCGTCGACCACAATCCCCAGTGCCAGCAGAAACGAGAACAACGTCATCATATTCAGCGTGAAGCCCAGGGTGGGGAAGACCAGGAACGCCATGAAACTGGAAATCGGTACGGACAGCCCCACGAAGATGGCGTTGGTTGCACCCATAAAGAACATGAGAATGATCGTGACTAGTACGAATCCGATAATGATCGTATTAATCAGGTCATGCAGCGTGATCCGGGTGTTGTCCGACTGGTCGGCTGTTATCGTTATGTGAAGTCCATGCGGCAGGATATTCGCCTCGAATTCTTCGACAATCTCGTTGATTTGATCCGAGGCATCGATCAGGTTTTCGCCGCTTCGCTTGATGACGTTCAATGTGATTACATTCTTTTTGTCTAATCGCGCAAAGCTTTCCTGCTCTTCAAAAGTATCCAGGACCTCGGCTACGTCTTTCAGGTACACCTTTCCGCCCATGATCGACCCAACCACTGTGTTGGCGATCTGGTCGGTGTTCGTGTATTCGCCGTTGACGCTCAGGGAACGTTTCATTCCATCGACCGAAAGCTGGCCACCGGACACAATTACGTTTTCCGATGCGATCGCCTGGCTGATATCCTCCAGGCTGACGCCTGCAAGCGTCGCCTTGTACAGGTCGACGTTAATCTGAATTTCACGGTCGAGTGCCCCGATAATATCAACGCGTCTGATTTCAGGCAGCGCCTCGATGCGATCCTGCATCTGCTCGGCATAACGCTTAAGTGTCTGCAGATCGTAATCGCCGGCGAGGTTGATATTCATGATCGGCATTTCCGAGATGTCGATCTCCATCACTTCAGGGTCGTTCTCCAGGTCGGTCGGCAGGTTCTGACGTGCGCGATCGACGGCGTCCTTCACTTCCTGCTTGGCTTCGTCGATAGTAATGTCCGGATCGAACTCGATGATGACGTTGGAAAAATCCTGTACGGAATTACTCGTCACCTTCCGTATCCCGGAAATCGACTTTACCTCCTTTTCTATTTCTTTGGTGATCAGGTTTTCCACATCCGTGGGCGCCGATCCCGGGTAAACGGTGGCGACGTAGATCTGCGGAAAAACCACCTCCGGGAAGTTTTCCTTGGGGAGCCTCATGTAGGTCAAAATCCCCGCAAGGCATATAATCACGGTCGCCGCATAAATGGTAACCTTGTTGTCGACCGCCCAGCTGGTCGGCTTAAACTCTTTTTCTATGTCCTGCATACTTTAGGTTCTTAGAGGATTGAAATCGTTGCTGTCGGGATTGGATGTTAGATCCTGACAACATCACCGTCGTTGAGTCCCTGGTATCCTACCGTGATGATGGAGTCACCTTCCTCGAGCCCCTCGACCTGTGCCAGGTTGCTGTAAACACCGTGAACAGTTACTACTTTTTTACGCGCTACCGTGTGCTTGCCTTGCTTCTCCGCTACATACACTATCTTCTCGCCGTTCACCTCTTGAACGAGGTTCACCGGAACAGTAATCGCGTTGGATTCCGTGTGAAAGATGATGCGAATTACACCGGTCATATTTGGCCTGAGGTTTTCCAGGGAGGGAAGCTTGATCTCAACCTTGAACGTCCGCGAGAGGGGATCGATCGTCCGTCCCACGAAGGTTACGGAAGCCTCGAGGTCCTGTTTGAGTTCGGGGATGCTGACAAGCGCCTTGTTGCCCTTCTGGATGCGTGTAACATATGCCTCCGATATATCGGCGGTGAGCTTAAGGTCGGCGTTATTGACGATACGGACGGCCGGCATGCCCGGTGAGATATTCTCGCCGATCTTCACGACGACCTGGTCGACTGTCCCGGAGATCGGCGACTTGATGCGCGTCATGTCGTTTTGCTCCTGCAACGAGGCGAGCTGCTTTTCCAGACTTTCCTTGTTGGTCTTGGCCTGCAGGTACTGAACTTCCGTGCCAATCTTCTGATCCCACAGATTCTTCTGGCGTTCATACACCGACGTGGCAAGTTCGAGTTGTGCCTTCATTGCCTCGATGTTCCGCAGTATGACGGAGTTATCCTGCTGAGCCAGGACCTGACCCTTGGATACATTTTGTCCTTCGCGGACGTACACGGCGGTCACTACGCCCATAGTCTGGGCGCTCACCAAAATATTATATTCTGATTCGACGCGGCCCTGTGTCTGCACGTAGTGGTCGAAGGGACGTGCCTTCAGCACGGAGACTGCGACGCTCTTTGCCCGAACGCTGGTGGTGTCGGGATTTTCTTCTGCGATCTCGGCTTCTAGCTTTCGTATCTGGTCACTTAGCGCGGCATGCTGCTTCCTGAGCTCTTCCAGTCGCGCCTGTTTTTCGTTTTCCCGGGTGGTGGCGCTGCAGGCTGCGACGATCGCCGCCACAGCGATGACGGCCGCAAGGGAAAGTAAACCGGACCTATTGTTAAGATTCGTTTTCATGGATGTGATGAGATACGTTTAATTATTTGGTGTCAGTTATGTATTGTGCGGGGTCGAGCTTTGCATACGCCTTGTCCAGGTCGATCTTGGCCAGGATGGCGTCGTAAAGTGCGTTGTAATAGTTCACCTGGGCCTCGCGAAGGCTGCTTTCGGCATCGGTTACTTCTATGCTCGAGCCTACTCCTTGCTCGTACTTAATCTTCGTCACGCGGGCTACCTTCTCTGCGAGCTCCATGTTTTCCTCCTGCGACTTCAGCGTTTCCAGCGAGTTCTTAAACGTAGTGGTGTTCTGCTGGATGCTCAGGTCGATGCTTTGCTTCAGCGAGGAATAACTGTTTTCGATCTTGAGCAAACTGAGTCGCGCCTGCTGCATGCGATAGTTGCGCTGAAGGCCGCTGAAAATCGGCACGTTTAAGGTTAGGCCGAAGTTCGAATAGTTATACCACTTGTCGGGGCCGTACAGCGGAGTGGAAGCTACGCCCGACTCCGTAGTGAACAACCCCCCGATGTCCGGCGATTGCGTCGAATAGCCAAAGTTGAAGAAGGCGGAAAGACTCGGCAGCGAGGCCGAAAACTTGTTCTTGATGTCGAGTTCCTGGAGCCGCCTTTGTACATCAAGCAACTCGTACTCGATCCGGTTCCGGTAATCCCATCCATCTTCATAATCCTCGAAGAGGTTATCGTCTACGGTCAGATCACTAAGGCTTCCCCTGACCTGAAGAGGCTTGTCGATCGGGTAGTTCATCTGGAACTTCAGCAATCCCAGGCTGAGCGCTTGCAGGTTGAGAAACTTCAGCCGCTCCGACTTAAGATTGTTAAGGGTAACCCGCACGCGATCCACGTCAATGGCCTCCGCGAATCCGTTTTCGTTCATTGCGCGGGTCGTGCGTAAGAGCGAGTCGACCCGGGCAATGTTGTTGTCGAACAGTGCAATTCTTTCGTTATTGACCAACACAGCATAGTACGCCTTTTCCACATTTTCCATCACCTGGATCTGCGTTTGTGTGGTCGTTTTGTACGCAAGTTCCTTATACGTATCGGCGGCTTTCAGGCCGACCAGGTAGGACGCGTTGAAGATCAATTGATTCACGGTGACCCCCGCGCTTCCGCTGCTCGGCAACTGGAAGAAGTTGGGAAACGCTACGACGTCGCCCGCTTCGATTCCGGGAATATCTCCGGGATCGAAAAATCCCGGTTGGTCCGGGTCATATTGCAGGAAGAACCGTGACAACTTTTCGTTGTGGGTAAGGTTCACGCTTCCGTCAATTTGCGGGAGTCCGATGCCGACAGTCTCTTTTACTTTCGCTTTCGCGATCTGTTCGTCGATGCGCGCGTTCTGAACCTCTACAGTGTTCTCCAGCGCATAGCGGATGCAATCGTCCAGATCGAACGACACGCTGTCGACGTTGTCATCCGATTGTGCGTGGAGCTGGACGATTGAACTGACGAATACGGTAAGGAACAGAATGCTGTGTTTCATATGGACAAATCGTTTTGGTACGAGGCTTCTTTGATCTTTTCTTTCAGGTACTTCTGGTACAGCTTCCGGCCCTTGTCTGTAAGCAGACCATGTACAAAGTGTTCAAGGATGGCTAGCTGGACCTGCGAGAGGTTGTATCGGTCGCGGGGAAACAACCGCTCGTCAAATCCCATCTGAACACTTTCTATCCGCACTACGGCAAGGATCTCCGGGTCGATGTCCTCTCTGTAAAGACCCTGTTCGATACCCCGTTTGAGGTTGTTAATCACCGAATTCCGTATGAACACATTCTTAAACTCAGTCCAGATCCGCCATGCCTTGTGATGATACTTCTGAAGATCAAACAGCAGCGACGGATTCATGCCCTTCAGGTTTTCTTTCATGCAGAGCGAAAGATTTACTAACTCTTCCACCGCGTTTCGGGCACTGCTGGTGTTCGCCTGATACTCTTCGCGTTCCCGGTTCAGGTGCGTTTCGGTCACCGAGGCCACGATGTCATCCTTGTCGACGAAGTATTGATACAGCGTCTTTTTGGAAATCGACAGATGCCGGGCTATTTCGTCCATGGTGATGCTCCTCACCCCATAGCGCATAAACAGCTCCTCGGCTCCTCTCAGTAATTTGTGTCGGGTTTCAAGGTCTTCCATAAGGGACGCAAAACTATGGAAACATTTTAAATGTCAAAAGTTTCCATGGTTTCCTTTAACGGCCTTTTTCTGCCCGGGTTGGCCTTTTTGCGTTCTTTTTTTTCGATTTTTTCTCCCACACAGCCCTGAAGTCGTCAGGAAGACGTGATTATTTTGGTCCGGCGAAAAAAAATTGACCCGGCTTTTCAGGTTTCAGAAGGTAAGAGCTTACCCCTCAGGCAGGTTATGCCAGTTTCTAGTGGAAAGGGTTGAATCGCTAACGGGGGTATGGTTAAAGTTTGAGTGATCTCAGAAAGGCGATGCTTTCGGGTACTTGTTCCAGGGCGCGTGACGACTCGTCTTCGATGAAATAGTGCTTGATCCCCAATGCCATGGCCGTCTTCATGATCTCTGCAATGCCCACATCACCGGTGCCCAGGACAACATTGCTTTCCTTGTCTTGTCGGCCGTTGTTCGTATTGGGCGTGCCGATCCGGCGATCCTTCAGGTGCAGCATCTTCCATCGGTTGGGGTACTTCTTCAACAACGCTACAGGATCCTGACCCGGGTTCTTGATCCAAAACACATCCATCTGGTAACTCACATAATCGGGATTGGTATTGTCCATCATGTATTCGAAAAGGGTGCCCTTACCCCCCTCGTAGGGGCGGAACTCATATCCGTGCGGATGATATGCAAACGTCAGTCCGTTCGCTTTGAGCGTCTTGCCGGCTTCGTTGAATACCTTCACCGCGCGCTTCATGTTCTCGAAAGTAAAGTCGTCGCCTTCGTGGGGAATCCAGTAGCATACGACGTACTGCGCGCCGAGATCCCTGGCATTGGCGATGATCTTTTTTAGACTATCCGCTTGTTCCAGCCGTTCAAACGCCGCCCCGGTGGCGACGATCCTGAGGTCGTATTCTTTCAAAAGCTTTTTGTATTCTTCCCGGTCCATGTTGCGGCCAAAGCCTCCTTCGAGTTCGTGAATACCGAGTTCCTTCATTCGTGCAAAGGCCGTACGGACATCCTTGCGGAAAAGATCGCGGAAGCTGCCCATCTGCAGACCAATTTCCTGGGCGGAGGCAGCGTAGCCTGCCGCGATCATCATAAAGACGGCAAACGCATGGAGGAATCCTTTGACCTTAGTTTTCATGGCATCTGATTTTGGAGAGTGAGTTACTCCAATTCACGAAAAAAGCCAATAGAATTTTGATGGGCGAAAAACCCGCTCCGGTTTTTTTGTGTAAAAATGACGCCTAAGGTCAATCGTTTATTGGCAAAAACGATCACTTCTTGACATATTGGGCAATTGGAATACCACCAGACCTAACCTGTACCGACCTGTCCACCATACTTCCTTCCTCACATTGTTATGATGTTATCTTCGTCTTTCCGGCGTGCTGCTTTGCTCTCGCCGATCATACTGATCCTCATCTCGTGTTCCCACAATGGCCGCGACAACTGGCCGGTGGTTACGCTGCCTGAAGGCGCCGACACAACGACTGCATATTGGAAAGGCATCGACCTGGAGCCCAAACCGCCAGTACTACCACTTCCTGTCGAGGAGCAGAAAGAAAAATTTCTCCTTCAACCCGGGTACCAAATGGAAGCTGTACTCACGGAGCCCAGGATACAGCAGCCCGCGGCCATCGCCTTCGACGGCAATGGCCGGATGTACGTGCTGGAACTTCGCACGTACATGCTGACGGCTGATTCTGAGGGTACGCTCAATCCGGTGAGCGGCATCTCCCGATGGGAGGACAAGGACAACGACGGCATCTATGAAACGGGCGGCATATTTGTCGACAGCCTGGTCTTCCCGCGCTTCGTGCTACCCTATGGACCCAACAGCGTTCTTACTATGGAGTCCAACGCCGACAACGTTTACCGGTACACAGATACCGACGGCGATGGGAAAGCCGACAAAAAGGAATTCTTTACAGACAATTTTGGAAGGGCAGGAAACGTGGAACACCAGCAGGCATTTCTCTATTGGGGAATGGATAACTGGCTTTATAGTACCGTTAACCCATTCCGCGTACGGGAGACACCCGATGGCGTGATCCGTGAGTCGACGGGTTCAAATCACGGCCAATGGGGCGTGACCCAGGATGACGACGGAAAGTTGTGGTTTCAGGGTGGCGCGTCGGGACTGCCATCTTATTTTCAATTCCCGATTCATTACGGCGACTATGTCGTTGAGGAAAATTTTGCCGAAGGATTTGAGGTACCGTGGGGCGCGCCGATAGGCATCGCCGACATGCAAGCGGGGATGGCAGCGGTGCGAATGCCCGACGGAAGTCTCAACCGGGTGACGGGCGCGGCCGGAAATGATGTGTTCCGCGGCCACCGTCTGCCTGAAGCCCTCCGTGCCCAGTACTTTTACGGCGAACCGGTGGCTCGCATAGTAAGACAGGTAAACCCGGTCGTTAACGAGGGACTCACCATACTTCATAACGTGTACCAGGAGGAGCATTCGGAATTTGTTCGCTCGATGGATCCGCTGTTCCGTCCCGTCGATATGGCAACAGCACCCGATGGCACCATGTACATCGTCGATATGTATCATGGCATCATACAGGAGGGTGAATGGACCCCTGTGGGATCGTACCTTCGGGTTAAGATCGAACAATACCAGCTCGACAAAGTCGTGGGCCTGGGCCGCATCTGGCGTCTGACGCATAAGGACTTCAAACGGGACACGACTAAGCCCCGGATGTACGAAGAGTCGACAGCCGAGCTCCTCAAGCACCTGGAGCACCCGAACGGGTGGTGGCGCGATATGGCGCAGCAGGTTATCGTGCAGCGCCGTGACAAGTCGGTTGCCCCTGCGCTGGTCGAGATGGCCCGCAGCAGCGACAACCTCCTGGCACGGTTTCATGCCTTATGGTGCCTTGAAGGCATTGTCGCACTCGAATCGTCGCTCGTCAAAAGTCTGATGAAGGACCCCGAGCCCCGCATGCGCATTCAGGCGATGTGGGCAAGCGAGACCTTGTACAAAGCTGGCGACCTTTCGCTGGCCGCCAACTACCTGGAGCTGATGAATGACAAGGATACCCAGGTGAAAATGCGTGCGATGATGACGGGCCGGTTGCTGAAAATTCCAGGCACGGAAGCCCGGGTAAAAAAGATAATGACGTCCGACTCATCGGCAGGGGTACAGCTCGTGGGCGCACAGGTGCTCGAACCGCGAATCGTTACTGCGTTCTTTGGTCGGCCCGATCCCAACTTTAGTGATGAGGAGAAAGCGCGTGTTGAGGCGGGAACGGAGATATTCAACAGCCTTTGCTCGACGTGCCATGGACCTCTCGGCACCGGGACGCCGGTCGGACCGGGACAACTTATGGCGCCGTCACTCGTAGGTTCACCCCATGTGCAAGCACACTCGGATTATGTCATCAAAACCCTACTGCATGGGTTAACGGGCGAAATTGAAGGGAAGGCGTACGCAGGGGCTATTATGGCGCCAATGGGTAATCAAAGCGATGAATGGATTGCGTCTGTCGCATCGTTTGTGCGCGCCAATTTCGAGAACGAATCACCGCTTGTTACGCCGGAAGACGTGGCTCGCGTACGGAAAGCTACGGCCGGACAAAAACGGCCATATAAGTTTGATGAACTCTGGGCGTCCGTGCCTAAGATCCTCGAGCCGACTCCTCAGTGGAAGATTACGGCCAGCCACTCAGGGGAAGTCAGGAAAGGCAGTACGGCGTCTCCTACAGGCGCATTCAACTACGAAGGCTGGACCACGGGCGTCACCCAAAAGGAAGGGATGTGGTTTCAGGTAGAGTTCCCGTCGCCGGTCACCCTTTCTGAGATCCAGTTCCGGTCGCCACCCATCAACCGGGGATGGGGCGAAAACAGACAACCACCACTCCAGACGTCGCCGCGTGGCTTTGACGTCGAAGTGTCGGCCGACGGAAACAGCTGGGAGAAGGTGGTCACCAACGGAGAAGGTACCGGAAGCTTCACCCAGGTCCGTTTCGATCCGCGCACGTGCCGGTTTGTTCGGATGGTACTTAGCCAATCTGAGTCGGTTGTTCACGGCGAAAGGAGAGGGCGACCGTTTGATTATGAGGTGACCTGGACGATGCGCGAGTTGAAACTATACGGACATGGGGAGAAAGAGTTGAAGGATTGAAGGATTGAAGAGTTGAATTGAAGAATTGAAGGATTGGCGAGTTGACGAGTTGAAGAGTTGAAGAGTTGACGATTCTTGTCGCTGCGTCTGCATCTTACATCGTAAGTCCAAACCTTACGCCATTGGTGTTGGAAAACAAAATTATTCGTTATGCCAACGCCATTGGAAATTTTACTCGATCCTGTTTCGCTGATTGTCCTGGCAATGTACGGGACGTTAATGCTGTGGGAAGCCTTCTTTCCCGGCAGGGAGCTTCCCCGGGTAAAAAACTGGAAGATCAGGGGTATCCTTGCGTTCTTCTGTTTCTTCTACCTGTCCTCGTATCTGCCGATCTTTATCAACCCATTGCTCGAACCATACCGGCTCTTTGACCTTACGTCGTGGGGAACGGTTTGGGGTGGACTTTTTGCCGTGCTGTTGTACGAGTTTGGTGTTTTTGTCTGGCATTACAGCCTGCATCGGAGCAACTTCCTTTGGAGGACGTTCCATCAGATGCATCACAGCGCGGAACGGCTGGACACCTACGGCGCATTTTATTTCAGTCCCTTCGATATGCTGGGTTGGATAACCCTGGGGAGCGTGTGCTTCAGCCTGATCGCTGGTCTTACCCCGCAGGCCATCACGGTCATGATTCTGGTGACCAATTTCTTCAGCATCTTCCAGCATGCCAACATCAGGACGCCGCGGTGGCTCGGCTACATCATCCAGCGCCCCGAGAGCCACACTTTTCACCACGCCCAGGGAATCCACAGGTACAATTATTCTGACCTGCCCTTGTTCGACATCATATTTGGTACGTTCCGCAATCCTAAAGACTTCGAATGCAACACAGGATTTTATCACGGCGCATCGTCCAGGGTATGGGATATGCTGCGCGGCAGAGACGTAACGACACCGGAACGCGAGTTTGAGAAAACGCCGACGTTTGAGGCAGAGACGACGCGGGAATGACAGATGCAGTCGCAGATGCAAGACTTCACCCCTCAATCGCGACTGCATCTGCCTCTGATGAGGCCGCGGCGCAGTACGGGCATCGGCAACGAATTTCAGGCATGGACGCCGCCCGCGTACGCTTCTTCAAGGTCCCGAATGATGATCTTTTTCATCGTCATCATCGCTTTCATGACCCGGTCCGCCTTTGCCGTATCGGCATCGCGCAGCATGCGCCCGAGAATGGAGGGGGCAACCTGCCACGACAGGCCGTACTTGTCCTTCAGCCAACCGCAAGGCTGTTCCTGACCGCCGTCGGTGAGCTTTGCCCAGAAGTAGTCGATTTCCTCCTGGGTGTCGCACTTGACAAGAAATGAGACGGCTTCATTGAACTTGAACATAGGCCCGCCGTTAAGGGCACTGAATTCCTGACCGGCGAGTATAAAGCGTGCGGTCATCATGGTTCCTTTAGGTCCGGGACCGGCGTCGCCATAGCGGGTAATCTCCAGGATTTTAGAGTTCTCAAAAATGGAAGTATAGAAGGCGATGGCCTCTTCGCCGTTGTTGTCGAACCACAGAAAGGGTACGATCTTTTGTTCGATTTTTTGCATGGTGTGTTGCTTTGTCGGTTTGGAAAATTATGCCCTAATCACTGTTCAGAAAGTTCTTTCACCTTCACGAGCGATTTTGGAAAAGTGTCGCTGAAGTAGTCCGTGTATTCATCAGGCGAGTCGAGCTCCACCCTAAGCGTGGTGACCGCTCCATCATCTTCAAGAAAGTACGACTCCCGCGCTTCGCCCCAGCCTGCCTGCGGATCCCCGGGGCGTTCTTCGCCGTTGATGATTTCTCCCTGGTGCAGGAAAATCATCTTTCTGTTGGGCACCTTCTTTTCGATAAGGGAGTACATGCCGTTGCCGTCCCCGTCGACGAACAATATCCTGCTGCCCTCATTCCAGTCGCTCACCGCCCTGGATCCCACGTGGAAAACGCTGGTCCATTTGCGGTACGTGTCGTCATTCCATAGGACGTCCCAAACTTTCTGCGTGGGAGCGTCGATTCGAATGTCAAATTCAAGCTTTTTCATGTTGAAAGGCGTTTGTCTTTGCTTATTCAAACATACGGTCAATTCACTGGCCCGCCGATGTACCGTTGCGTCAATTTCAGGGGCGTAATACGACAATTTGAACGAGTGGCGATGGGAGATAAGAAGATAGGGAAATAAGGAGATAGGGAAATAAGGAAATAAGGAAATAAGGAGATAAGGGGGATAGGGGTATAGAGGTATAGGGTGTATAGGGTGTATCGGGGGTCCACAGATTAGGGTACCGGTTACCGATCACCGATCGCAGGTTACGGATAAGGGAATAAGGGTATAAGGTATATAGGTATATAGGGGTATAGGGTGTCCGCGGATTGTAGTGGATTAGTGGCTTTTGATTTTTGATTTGATGCCTGCGATTAGCGCCTCTGACTTAGGGTCACAAGCGACATCGTTTATGGAAAAGTGTGTTCTTTGGGTGTTCAAATCGCAAATCGCAAATCACTAATCAAAAATACGTTACCCCTTCTTCCCCTCAAACTCCTCCAACACCTCATCAAACTTCGCGAGTGGCGCTTTAAAATTCCTCTGGTTCTCCCTATGGATGGCCCAGGCACAGGAGGCGAGGGTGATGAGGAGGATAGTGAAGGCGCCCGACTGATGCCCGGCAACACCGCCGGGGACGTACAGTTGGAAGACAATGAAAACACCGATCGCAGAGGCCAGGGGTATCAGGATGAATTCATACCATCTTTTGAACCGGTAAAAACTTGACAGCAGGTCGCGACGGTGCAAAATGTACTCCTTTAGCGGGGCATTGCCTGCACCCGGATCGTGAGTTGCAGTTGGTCGTGCTGTAGCTATCGCCTTGAATTTCGTCATCAGGATGATCGTAAACGGAATGAACAACACGACTCCCAGGATTGCGGGAAGTACGATGGTGCGATCCGACCAATACCGAACGATGACATGGCTTAGCAGCGCGTAGACGATCAGCTGCAGGACGAATGATGCCCAGAAATACTGCATCGCAGTACGCGTATGTTCCTTGACCCGGGAGCGTACGATCTTAGCGAACGTTGTGGGGTCGTATGCGCCGGCTGTGCCGCTGTGGGCAGCCGACCAGTCTTTTTTGAATTGATCCATGGTTGACATCAATTTTCTTCCGTTAGTTTCATTTCCTTCTCCAGCTCGCTCTTGATTCGCACCAGCCTCACGCCGACGTTGGTCTTCGTGAGTCCGGTAACACTGGCGATCTCTTCATAGCGGAGGTCGTCGAGGTACAGCATAACAATCGCCCGGTTCAGCGGTGAGAGTTTGCCGATGGCCTGGTACATTCGGGCGATCTGTTCCTCTTTGTTTTCTGAAACCGTGTCGGCAATCTGCATGTGGGTTTCAGAAAGACGTTC
>DASVCT010000047.1:0-24001 GCA_036381475.1 Cyclobacteriaceae bacterium | reverse complement strand
TTTTTCACAATCCCGGATTTTCCCCGGACAACAATGATTTTTGATTTTTGATTTGATGCCTGCGAATAGAGCGTCTGACTCAGGGTCACAAGCGCCGTCGTTGATTGAAAAATGTGTTCTGTGGTGTTTAAATCGCAAATCACTTCTATGTTGAAAAACTAGAGGTGCCTCCGAAAACTTTCAAAAATTTACTCAAATTCTGCCTTCACTCCCACGTACCTTTAAGTAACAGGCAAAGCGGAAGCAGGCTCTGCTGGGGAGCAACCTGCCAGGAATAGCCTGTTCGACTGGGATGGTCAAAAGAGGTTGAACAAAAGCTTCAGCCTCTTTTTTGTTTGAGGATCATCCCAAGAGTTCATGCCTCAGAAAACCCAAACCTGGCTGTTCCGCAAAGCCATTCTATTGAAATCAATGTTATAAAAACAGCCTTCTATTAACAGTGCGTTGCCTGCATTCCGATGGTCAATTTTTTTCAAGAAGGGCAGCCGTAGACTAATTCGAAATCCTATTTCCGAACAAGCGATTTTTAACGGTCTGCCCTGTAGGTTGATGGTTCTTATAACTTGATTCCTCTGTCTCTACCTGATAATCCCTTTCACATACGGCTCTCTTTCCCGTAAAACGTGCACCATCCGACGAAGCAGCTTCTTGGCTATACGAACGATGGCCTTGTTCCCATCCATACGCTTCTTCAATTGTTGGTAGTGAGCCAACAGGGCCGTATCACTGTGAATGGCCACCCAGGCGCTCTCTATCAGACTCCATCTCAGATGCGGATTCGTTCGCGGTGTAATGCCCCGGTCTATCTGTCGTTCTCCACTCGAACGGGTCGACGGAACCAGCCCCACGTAAGAACACAGATTGTCAAAATCCTCAAACCGGTCTATACGTTCCAGTTCGGTAAGAATTTTCATCGCCGTCAATAATCCTATCCCCGGTACACTCCTCAGTAACTCCACATCATCCTTGTACTCTGGTCGTCTGGATAACTCCCGGATTTGGCGCGTCACCTTCAACAACAAACCCCGCTGGTGTTTAACCATATCCAAATGGGCTTGCAACTCCCATTTACCTGTCTCATAGGGAAACTCCAGCCCCTCCAGCCATTCAATAAACTTCTTCGACCAGTGACCCCTGTTCTCAAACCGATCCGGATACTGAATGCCCTGGAAATACAACAGCATCTTTACCCGGCTCTTGTTACGCTTCAGATCCTTGACAATCTTTTCGCGAGTCCGCAAAAACTGACGGTCCTGCTGATTCTTCTCCGATGGTACGTAGATACCCTTCAATTCTCCCGATCGTAATGTCTGGGCAATCTTGCGGCTGTCCCGGGCGTCCTCCTTCTGACAGCGTTCCTTGTCTTTGGTAGGTATATCCCCAGGATTTACTACAATGGAATTGATACCCAATTTGGTCAATTCCCGGTGTACCGAAAAACCGCAGAATCCCACCTCGTATGCGCTGAAATACGTCGCTCCCGGAAAATTCTGCCTCAAATACTCATTCAACTTCTCGCACGAGGGTTGTTGCGAAAATGTCTTATAAAACACCTCAGATGTCACCACAGACACTCGCCACTGCCTGAGATGAGCATCGATTCCTACGTAGATAGGTTGACCAGCGAAACTGTTTTCACTAACTTTCTGTCTCTGTGTAATCATAGGTCTCTGTGTTTGATTTAATATCAAGTTCGCAGAGACCTCTTTTTTTTTCAAACATATCGACTAATCACTAATCACTAATCAAAAATCATAGAGGGTAAGAGGTATAGAGTGTATAGGGGGGTCCACGTCAACGTACGCACGTAAACACGTAAACATTTAAAGGGAGCAACCCAATCGCGGGTTTCTTTGTAGTTTTATAAGGAATGATTCAACGGATCTCCAACAAGATACGGAAGCTGAATGCGATTTATTACCCGCAGCACGTCTTTCAGGCGCCTAAGTGGCTGGTGCTGGGGGTAAACAATACCTGCAACCTGCATTGCAAGATGTGCGATGTCGGCGTCAACTACACGCAAAGCAATTTTTTTGAGAACCTGATGGGGACGCGGCCTGTTCACATGCCGAGGGATCTGTTCCGGCATATTTGCGATCAGGCGTCACGCTATTACCCGCATGCCCGCCTCGGGTACGCCTTTACTGAACCGCTCATCTACGTTCACCTGGCGGAGTCACTGGAGTACGCAAAGTCGAAAAAACTGTTTACGTCGCTCACGACGAACGGACTCGGCCTTAAACGGTGGGCAGAGGTGCTTGACGAAGCGGGACTCGGCGAGCTAAACGTTTCGCTGGACGGCCCGCCGGAAATCCACAACCACATCCGCGGAAACAAGCACTCCTTCGATCTTGCCATGGAAGGAATCGAAGCACTTACAGCGCGGAACACCCGTATCCGGATCAGTATCTACTGCGTGATCACGGAATGGAACGCCGGGCATCTCACCAGCTTCCTGCAATGCCTGGAGGGAAAAAAGCTTCACCGCGTAGGCCTCATGCATTCCAATTTTACGCCACAACATATCGCTGACCACCACAATGAAATCTTTGGAGGACTGTATCCCGCCACGGCGTCGAACGTTACGGATACAACAAATGAGGCGATGCCGCTGGATCTCTTGTGGCAGGACATGCAGGACGTAAAGCGAAGGACGTGGCCTTTCCAGGTACAGTTTTTCCCCGAGCTGGGCTCGCTCAATATGTTAGAGCAATATTATACACATCCCGAAATTTTCGTAGGCAGACGATGCCTGGATGTTTTCTCAAACATTATGATTAAGTCGAATGGCGACGTCATCCCCGCTCACGGTCGCTGCTATAACCTCAAGGTTGGGAATCTGTACGAGCATAGCCTGCAGGAAATATGGAACTCTGCCGTCTTCGCACAATTCAGAAAAAGCCTGACCGATCACGGTGGGCTACTTCCGGCATGTTCGCGGTGCTGTAGCGCGTTTATCAGATAGAAAACCGTCCGTGTCATGAAGACGCGGCTCCCTGGGCCACATCGGTCATTTTCTGCAACCGTCCGTCGGCCAGCTCATATACGGTGTCGAACTTCCGTAGCAAGTCCGGGTGATGGGTGATCATAAGGATGGTCTTGCTGTGTTTGGTTACGTCCAGCAACGTCGTGATCACTTCGTTTTCCGTTGCCGGGTCGAGTTGATTTGTTACTTCATCCAGCAACAATACTTCGGCATTGCGATAGAGTGCCCTTGCAATTGCAATCCGCTGTCGCTGGCCGCCTGATATTTTGACTCCTTTTTCGCCGATGCGACTATTAAGCCCTTGTGCCAGGGTTGAGGCCCACGCGCTTAATCCCATGTCTTCAACGAGTCGGGTGACCTTGTCCACATCCACGTCTGAAGCGGGAACTCCAAAGGCGATGTTCTCCAACACGGAGCCATCCATGATGTAGGGATTCTGGGGGACGTAACCCAGCAAGCCTGCCCGCTCAGCATCAGGCAGGGGTTGGTCGTCAACAAGGATAGTACCCTTCTGCTGCTTCAAAAAGCCGAGGAGAATCAGCAGCAAACTCGACTTCCCAACACCTGACCTGCCGGTCAATGCCACCGTCTCTCCCTTACGAAGCGTGAGGTTAACGTCAGAAAGCATGGGCGGCTGCCCGACAAAACCAAACGTTATATCCTGTAATTTGATACTTGCCTGGAACGCGGCGCGCATTACCACTTCGTCGCTGCTTTTTTCTTCCGGGCTGTTGATAATCCTGTCCAGGTCCTTCAGGACATACTCATGAACTTTAAGCTGCTGGATGGAAATGGTAATTCGGTTAATAGAGGGAATGATACGAAAACTGGCCGCCGCGTAGATGCTCAACAGGATCAGTGTGTTTTGCGGGTTGCTTTGTGTGGTTAACGCGTAAATGATCAATCCGGAAACGCAGGCAGCGGCAATAACCTCGGTTACGCGCGGAGTTCCCTCGTGTGCCGTGTGGTCCATTGAAACATGTTTGGCATGACGTTCACTCAACTGTCTGTATATGTTGCGGAAATAGGATTTCTTTTGAAATGCCCTGATGTCTGGAAGTCCCTCGGCGATCAGGAGTGCCGCTTTGAAAAGGCTTGAATAGGACATTCTAAGAGCCATGCCGACTTTTTTCAGGTGAACTCTTCTCAGCCGGTAAACCAGGTACGAAGGGATCAGGATGACCAACAGAAATGCAAATATCTTGATGTTGTATACCATTACGCCGGCCAACAACAACAAAAAGACCAGGCCTTCCGAAAGAATCGTCCCTGATGGAATCAGAATGCTTCTTGCAAACACAAGAGGCATGTCGAACATGATGGTCACTTCGTGAGAAAGGGTCGTTCCGGTGAACTTCTCGTAAGAAAGGTTAAGAAATCGGCTTGCCGCGCGTGAGGCTATCGTCGTTGCTACACCATATGCGTATTGCGCTTTCATCCTGATCACCCAGCCGTTTATCAGCGTTCTCAGTACGATAAACAAAAATACAGCCATGGTAAAGGCGATGGCGAAGACCTTAATGGATTCGAATCCAAGCGAGTTGTACGCACGCTGAAACCAGGGATTGGACTGAACCCGTTCCGGGTCGATCAGCAGGAAAATAATCGGCAGAAAAAAAGCCAGGCTAAAGAAGTCAAGGATCGAGTTTATGAAAAGCAGCGCGATGATTGCCGCCCCTTTTTTCCGCCGCCCCCGCGGAATAAGTTTTAAGCCCCGATACAACGCGCTGTTCTTTACCATCAACGTTCAATATACCAAAAGATGCTATTCCTCAAGTCGGACTACCACCCATGGAAAGGGCGAGTATCCCAGCCATTTTTTTATCCTTCCCGACAACGAATTCGGATGATGAAGCACATCATAGTGATCGTTCTTCAATGACTTCCACGTATGATGGTGATAGTATGATGCCATGTCCGGTTGGCCTGTCTTCCAGAAGTGGTCAACCGATCTCGCTTTCGCCGCGGCCGCGTCACCTTCGCGGTACAAGGGGCTATCAATGATATGGATTTCTCCATTGGCACACAGCATGCCCTTTAACCGGTCGAGCAGCGACGGCAGATCGGGGAAGTACTGGATCACGCTGGCACAGACGATGACGTCGGTTTTACACTCATCAAAAGCACTTGACGTTATATCACCATACACAAACGTGATCCGATCCTGCGTTGAGAAAAGCCTGACAGCCTGCTTCAACTCGATCTCGTTGACATCGACGCCGCAATAGTCTGCCTCAACCTGGCCGGCAAGGAAATTTATAAGCCAACCGTTTCCGCATCCAATCTCCAACACTCGTGCCGGACTCGTTTTTTTCATGTAGCGCGCGAGCGCTTCGGCCGAGCGCTTTCGCACCAACCATTCTTTTCGAAGGGGATGCTGTCGCGGAACGTGCGGCAGGTCTTTAACGATGGCGTCGGGCAACAGCCTGCCTTCCGAGGTTCGCAACGCAGTGTATTCGCGCTCAAAAGCCTCGTACGCTATTCCCGATTGATGGAACAACCCTTCCCGATGCCGGAAAGATGGATGTCTGCTGAAATAATCCCGAAACCCGGCAAGTTTCGCAACGCTGCTGTCAGGGTTCATAGCGGAACGTAGCAATGATGTGATCTGCCCAGCGATTGAACGGAAAGTGATGACGGAGCAGACTGTCTGTCCTGCGAAGGAGTGCGTATAGGTGTGTGCGTCGTGCGGCAAATTCCCCGTGATGGGGAGGCGGAGACACCGCGGCGAGGCCTTCGTGTGCAAGAAGACGAAACGACGGACCGAGTGCCGATCGAATTGCACTCAGTGAGTGATAATACGTGGTGAAGTACTCACCTTCCAGGTGGGACAGTGTTCCGTTTTTTTTCAATCGCCGCAACGCTCTTGCACCGTTCCCCTTGAAGAGTCCCAGGACCTCCCACGGGCATACCGGTGGCATGATGACCCAGGTAACGCAAGCGCCGGCATCGAGAAGCGGCGGCAGATGGCGGGTAACCCGCGAAAGGTCGGGGATGCAGTTCAGTCCACCGAAGTTGGAAAAGACGTAGTTGAATTTTACTCCAGTGATTTGATCCAGATGCTCGTAAGGGAGAAGGCGGCACGTGATCCGCTGGCCTGGGTTGTCGACGGCGACTTTTCGTTCAATCTGGTCGATCATTCCCCGAGACGCATCGGTGGCAAAAACCGTATGGCCGGCACGCGCAAAGTGCATGGCGTCAATGCCCGTGCCTGCGTTGAGCTCGAGGATACGACTTGCGGGACTCAGGAAACGTTCGACATGATCGTATACCTGTCTGCGCAGATCGCGCAGGATGATATTCCGCGCGTCGTCGCGGTCATAGAAAACCGATTGCTTGCTGAATGCGCGTTCAACCGCCTCCGCGGATCCTGAGCCCATCATACCCTGTGGCCTGATGGCATTATTTCAACTGCAGGTCGATAATGTAATGATCGGAGAAGCCCGCGAGGAATGCGAACCGGCTGAGTTTCTTCTCCAGGGAATACAACCTGAATAATGTGCGCTTGCGTCGGCTAAAGAATTTTTCCAGGAATCCCGGCGGAATGGTGATTCCGACTGGCATCGTCCTGACTTTCCGGAACGACGCGCCAGCCCAGCGGACGATGCGGCTCGGTTGGTAAAACCAGGTTCTGATGCCTTGTTCCGCTTCGGCGAGCACGGCTTTGTCGGTCCATCTCCTGAATGCCTTTCCGAAATTCAGCTTCACAGAAAAATGTAATGTCTCCCACAGGCATCGCTTCGGCATAACCACGGCAACGAGGCGGCCGCCGGGCGCGAGAATGGACGGAATCTTTTGAAGCAATTTTTGGAGGGCACCAGGGCTAATGCAATTGATGCCGTTGAAATTGGAAAAGATGAGATCGAACTTTTTGTTGAAGACGGTTTCATCGAATGTATCGACGTCGATGTAACACGAACTGATCCTGTTCTGAAGAGAGTATTGCTTCACTTTCTGTTGCGTGATCTTCAGCATTTCTTCGGAGAGGTCGGTAGCGATGATACTTACACCCCTTTCACCGAACAGCGCCGCGTCGTCGCCTGTGCCGCAGGTCAGTTCCAGGATCTCGAGACCGTTCAGTTCAGGTGTGATTTGTTCCAGGTATCTCCAAACGCGCTTGCGTTGCAGCTGGCTGATCACGGTATGCTTAAACAGGGTACTATGGGTGGGAGCGATATGGTCGAACGGGACTGCCATAAAATTCCTCTGCTAGTGGTTGTTACATTTTTCGTGCCGATTGCTCAGGTCGGTAGCTTTAAATTACTAAGCTTTTTGTTAAGTGTGTACGACCGGGCGGCGAAATAAAAAGCCCCCAACCCCGAACGAAAGTCTTTTCTTGTAAAACGCAAAGGGTCAGTGATTAATTTCTTTAAGGCACTGAACCCGCGCCGCGAACGGTACACACTGTGTACATACTGGTGCAGTTTGCGGTAGTAGTCCCCTTGGAATGTTCCCTGGAACATCATCGCCAGGTCGTCCGAGTCGGTCCAGTTACGTTTTTCCCGCATATGGTGCTGTACCTTCTCGTAAAAACCGGTTCCCGGCAGGGGATAAGACACTGAAATTCCGACCTCATCGGGCATCAGTTCCAGCACCATCCTGATCGTCGCGTCTATATCGCTTTGTGTCTCACCCAGATAACCAAACTGGAGGAAGAATGCTACCCGGACGCCGTAACTCCTGAGGAGCCGCGTGGCCTCGTGTATCTGTGCGATTGTGATGCCCTTGTCCATCGCATCCAGGACCTTTTGTGATCCGGATTCGGCACCCATCCACACGGTTTCTACGCCGGAGTGGACCAGCGCCTCAATGGTGGCTGGTTCCAGTAGCAGGTCGGCTCTCGACTGGATTTTGTACTGGAACCTGAGATCGGCCGCCCCGACCAGCCGGGCGAATTCGGCAACCCAGCCGGGCTTGAGACCGAAGATGTCGTCGCACATCCAGAAGTGGTCGGGCCGTGCATGGTCGAGAAGCCATTGTATTTCACGAACCACGTGAGCGGGCGACCGCGACGTGTAGCGGTTGCCGTATATCGGCTTGGCGCACCAGTTGCACTTGAAGGGGCATCCGCGGGTGGTGGCGACGTTCAGGGAAAAGTACCCATGGTGACGAAGCCAGATCGCGCGATAGGACTCCATGTCCACCAAATCCCAGGCGGGGAGCGGCAGCGCGTCGAGGTCGCGCATCACCGGCCGTGAAGGAGTACGGTGGACTTCACCGTCCTTCGCAAATGCTATTCCCTGAATGTCTTCCGTATCCATGTTACTTTCCAGTGCGAGAAGCAATTCGGTGAGCGTCGCCTCTCCTTCACCGTGAATGACATAGTCGGCTCCTGCCCCCAGGTACTTGTCGGCATGGTCACTGGCATCCGAGCCTGAGACGATGACGCAACATCCTGCGGCCCTGGCCTGCGCGATCATGGCCCGTGCTGCGTCGCGCATGTTCGTCAGGCACATCTTGGAAAGGTAATTAAAGGCGTCATCGTACACCACAAGATATTGGGGAGCGAACGTTTCCAGTGCTTCCGTCAGTTCATCCGTGCTTTTGCGCAGGTTGGTATCAAACAGGCGTACGTCGAAGCCCCTTTCCCGGATCACAGCTGCTGCAAGGATGGTCGCCAGCGGTGGATACGGCTGTTTCATCCGCCATTGCTTGGGGTCGAACCGGTAGAAATACGAATGTGTGAAAAGAACCCGTGCCATAACACTCACGGTTCATTCAACGCCGTCGTGGCCAAAAATTTACGCAGTGTCGCATCGTACCGCTCAAGGACGCGTCGCTGAAAGTGATTTGGGTGGTTCTTGGAAACCGATTGAGTAGACTTGAAGGCCAGGTCGAAATCGGTATTGGGATATCGCTTTGCATATAGCCGTTTCCATCGACGCAGTGTGAGCATGTGAAACAGGCGGGTGAGCTTGTCGCCAGCCTTTCCGGCAAGCACAACTTCCGTTACGCGTTTGAACAAGCCGCGGCGCGCCTCAGGTGTGTCTCCCCGGGGCGTTACCCGGAAGTTCGGGAAGTATTCCGACACCCAAAGGTTCGCGTGCATCAGACGATCGTAGACCGAGCGCCCGCAGATCGGCACAAGCGTGGCTAATTCTGTCGCGGTGAAAAGATTCTTTTCCTCGATTTCAAGATGGTCCTCGGTTACGAAGTAATTGCAGCAGCAATATTTGTGACGGTTCAGGAGGAATATGCGTTTATACAGTGCGATCAGCATCCGTGCTATCCAGAGTCTTCCGGGTGCGGTCACGACAAAAAAATCGAGGTCACTGCTTTCGTCCATGTATCCCTTGGAAAAACTTCCGGATGCCATGACGGCGCGAACGAAGGGGAAGGCGCCGATAAAGCGTCCGCGCCGATGCGCCATGGCGGACATACGTTTAGCCATAGCGTTGCCGCGCAGGCGACGTTCGGCGACACTTTCATCGGCGCTCAGGCCAAACAAGTCGCCAAAGCGATACACGCGACCGCCACGCGTGAGCTCATCGAGTGAGCGGTCCACATCGTGCGGGGTAATGCTGTTGGTGCTGAGAAATTTGAAGATTTCTTCCGACCGGAGCGGGTATTGAAATAAGTCGAAATAAAGCAATGTCCGGAGAATGGATTGCTCCAGCGTGATTTCACTGTGTGATCGCGTTTCCTGGGCTCTGTGCATTTTTTTTCAACCAATCGACAACTGTCAATACCTATACAAGGAGAAGGCTAGCCGGGTACACGACGTTCGGAAAAATTTTCGCTTTCCAGCCCATATTCTTCGATGCCTTCGTTTAGGATCTTATCATTAATCTTCTGCCTCTCCTCATCGTGTATCCAGCCCCATTTGCTGAAGTATCTGCTTAAGTTGCGGATCTTGTGAAAGAGCAGGCCGTTGGCTTTCTCCTGGTTGTGATAGATGACTGCATGCGGATAATAAACCGTCCGGGCATGTTGATGAATCCTCCGGCACAAGTCCAGGTCTTCACCATAGAGAAAATAGCGCTCATCAAAAAGCCCCACCCGTTTCAGTGCCGACATGCGAAGAAACATGAAACATCCTGAAAGAAAGGGGACATCCAGGAGGCGGTCATAGTCGGCGAACTGCAATTCATAAGTGAAATTTTCCCGGTCGGCAAGAGGAGGGAGAAAGTTTCGCACGAACAGCGTCCACGGCGTAGGCAGCAACTTGCACAACCGTTGCACCGTCCCGTCGGGGCTCAGCACTTTCGGCATAACGAGGCCGACATCGGGATTTGCATCCATGAAATCGCGCAGTTCGGGAAGAACTGAAGCGTCAAAATACACATCGGGGTTCAACACGAGATGATAGGTCGAATGCTGCATCACGCTTCGCAGGGCGACGTTGTGCGCGGCCCCGAATCCGATGTTCTTCCGGCAATGGATGTAAATCACACGCGGGTCTGAGGCAATATGACGCAATGCGTCGGTGGGAGAATTGTCGATTACGTACAATACGGAGTCCCGGACGCTGTCAAGAAAACTGTTTATGGCCCGCGTAAGGACGGGTGCCGGATTTTTGTAGGCCACTATTGATGCGCTCAACGCCCTCATATTATGCCGCTTCTGAAGAAAAGTACAAAAAAACGACCGTGTGCGTTGGCACGCATTTGAAATTATTACAAAAGATGTGAATTTTAGCCAGTGTCAGTTCGTGACGCGCTTCATTTTACAGGCTATGGAAAGAATCACTTCACTCGCAGACTACGAACGCATTTACCGGAAAAGCATTGATGATCCCGAATCTTTCTGGTCGGAGATCGCCGAAGAATTCCTCTGGAGGAAAAAGTGGACGAAAACCCTTGAGTGGGATTTCACCAAACCCGAAGTAAAATGGTTCATCGGTGGCAAATTGAATGTCACCGAGAATTGCATCGACCGCCATCTGCCGGAACGTGCGAACCAGACGGCAATAATCTGGGAGCCAAACGATCCGCAGGGGCCTGCGCGAAACATCACGTATCAGCAACTTCACGATGAAGTATGCCGGACGGCCAACATGTTGAAAAAGAATGGCGTGAAGAAAGGCGATCGGGTATGCATTTACCTGCCCATGATTCCTGAACTGGCGTATACGATGCTCGCCTGCGCGCGCATAGGCGCCATTCATTCCGTGGTGTTCGCAGGATTTTCCGCTCGCTCGCTGGTCGACAGGATTACCGACGCAGGTTGCAAGATTGTCATTACCGCCGATGGCTCCTATCGCGGCGGCAAAACGATCGATCTCAAGGGTATCATGGATGAAGCGCTTACCCAATGCCCGGAAGTCACCCGATGCATTGTATACAAGCGCATTCAATCCCCAGTGCAGATGAAAAAGGGCAGGGACGTGTGGTGGCACGACGAAATCAAAGGCATGGAGGCTACCTGTCCTGCCGAGGAAATGGACGCTGAGGACATCCTCTTTATCCTCTATACTTCCGGCTCCACGGGCAAACCCAAGGGCATGGTGCACACGTGCGGAGGATACATGGTGTACGTAACGTATACGTTCCTGACGGCCTTTCAGTACCGCGAAGGCCAAGTGTACTGGTGTACTGCGGATATAGGCTGGATCACAGGGCACTCCTATATATTGTATGGTCCTCTCGCTGCCGGCGCGATATCGCTGATGTTCGAAGGCATTCCGTCGTGGCCCGATATGGGACGGTTCTGGCACGTCTGCGAAAAGCACCGGGTCAATATTTTCTATACAGCGCCTACGGCGATCCGTTCGCTCGCACGTGCTCCCCTTAGCCTGGTTGAGGCATATGACCTCAGTAACCTGGAAGTCATCGGCACCGTGGGAGAACCCATAAACGAGGAGGCGTGGAATTGGTATAACACGTATATCGGCAAGGGCAAGTGCCCGGTAATCGACACGTGGTGGCAGACGGAGACCGGCGGTTTCATGATTTCGCCGATTGCGCACGTTACACCGATGAAGGCTTCCCATGCATCGTTCCCGCTGCCGGGTATTCAGCCGGTGATCATGAATGAAGGTGGCCTCGAAGTCAAAGGGAATTCTGTCGAAGGTCGGCTCGCCATGCGGTTCCCCTGGCCCGCCATGGCCCGGACCATATACGGCAACCATGAGCGTTTTCGCGAAACGTATTTTTCAACATTCCCGGGCAAGTACTTTACGGGTGATGGTTGCAAGCGCGATGAAGAGGGGTATTACCGCATTACCGGTCGTGTCGACGACATCATAATCGTGTCCGGTCATAACCTTGGCACGGCCGAAATTGAGAGCGCCATCTGCGAGCATTCGGCTGTCTGCGAGACGGCTGTCGTCGGCTTTCCGCATGACCTCAAGGGACAGGGCATATACGCGTTCGTGACCTGCTACGACAGACCTCACGAAGAGGAGAAGTTGCGCAAGGAAGTTCGGGATACCGTCGCCAAACTCATCGGCCCGATCGCCAAGCCCGATAAGATTCAGTTCGTCAACGGCCTGCCCAAAACCCGGTCAGGCAAGATCATGCGTCGCATCCTCCGCAAGATCGCCGAAGGTGACAGTTCCAACCTCGGCGATGTGTCCACGCTCGTCGACCCGACGGTAGTAGAGGAGATCAAGGAAGGAGCGTTGTGATTTGTGATTTGTGATTTGGTCCTGACGATTGGAGTCTCTGGCTTAGAATTCCAGCGTCGTCGCTGAATAAAAAAGTGTGTTCTGTGGCTGTACAAATCACAAATCAAAAATCACTATTCACAAATCATATCGTGGTCCACGTATTACCGATTACCTGATTACCTGATTACCGATTACCCTTCTCACCGATTACCCTTCTTACAACAAAAAAGGGGTGGCCGCATTCACCAACCCCTATTCCCTTATTTCCTTATTTCCTTATTTCCTTATTCCCTTATTCCCCTCCCGGTTTAACTGCCACACGCTTCGCATGCGTCGGGATTATCGAGGGAGCAGGCCATGTCGGCGCGCTTCTGGTCGTAGTCCGCGACCGGCTCGTAACTGAGCTCCTGCTGCTGGTTGGATTGTGCCAGCGGAGCAACGGCAACTTTTTGCTCGGTCCCCACTGCTGCCGGAGCATTTTCCTTGAGGGCAGCCTTGTCAACGGTGAACTTGATGGCGTCTGCTGCCGCCGTGGAGCGCAGGTAGTACATGCCGGTCTTGAGCCCTTTCTTCCAGGCATAAAAGTGCATGGATGTCAGCTTTCCGAAATTCGGGTTGGTGATGTGGATGTTAAGGCTTTGCGACTGGCAGATATACGCACCGCGGTCGGCCGACATATCGATGATCACCTTCTGTGAAATTTCCCAAACCGTCTTGTAGATGTCCTTGATGTTCTGCGGGATCTCGGGAATATTCTGCACGGAACCGTTCGATGCGATCAGTTTTTGCCGCATGTTTTCATTCCACAGCCCGAGTTCCATAAGGTCTTTCATCAGGTGCCGGTTGACGACGATGAATTCACCCGAGAGGGTTCTCCTCGTGTAGATGTTGGATGTGTAGGGCTCGAAGCATTCGTTGTTGCCAAGGATCTGCGAGGTAGATGCGGTTGGCATGGGTGCCAACAGCAGGGAATTACGCACGCCGTATTGTTTTACGTCGCGTTTGAGCTGTTCCCAGTTCCAGCGTCCGCTCTTTGGCGTGACGCCCCACATATCGAACTGAAAGATGCCCTTGGAAACCGGTGATCCCTTGAAGGTCTCATACGGCCCCCCCACTTTGGCCAGTTCCATGGATGCCTCCATGGCACCGTAATATATCGTTTCGAAAATATCTTCATTCAGGCGCCGCGCTTCATCGGAGTCGAAAGGCATGCGGAGCTGGATGAAGGTATCCGCCAGGCCCTGAATGCCAATACCGATCGGGCGATGGCGCATGTTCGATTTCCGCGCTTCTTCGATGGGGTAGTAGTTAATGTCGATGACCTTGTTGAGGTTGCGCGTCACCACCTTGGTGATTTCGTACAACTTCTGGTGATCGAAGGTCCCTTGTTCGGTCACGAACTTCGGCAGCGCGATGGACGCCAGGTTGCACACCGCCACTTCGTCGGGTGACGTGTATTCCATGATTTCCGTGCACAAGTTGCTCGACTTGATCGTGCCGAGGTTCTTCTGGTTGGACTTCCGGTTCGCCGCATCTTTGTAAAGCATGTACGGTGTGCCCGTTTCGATTTGTGCTTCAAGGATTTCGAACCAAAGATCCTGGGCTTTTACCTGGCGACGGAACCGTTCTTCGCGCTCGTATTTTTCGTAGAGGCGTTCGAATTCTTCGCCGTACACTTCTGCCAGGCCGGGGGCTTCGTTGGGGCAGAAGAGGGACCACATCTCGTTGTTTTCCACCCGTTTCATGAACAGGTCGGATATCCAGAGCGCATAGAAGAGGTCGCGGGCGCGAAGTTCCTCCTTGCCGTGATTTTTCTTGAGGTTGAGAAAATCAAAGATGTCGGCATGCCACGGCTCGAGGTAGATGGCAAAGCTTCCCTTGCGTTTTCCTCCACCCTGGTCGACATACCGGGCGGTCATATCGAAGTTGCGAAGCATGGGAACGATACCATTGGACGTTCCGCCCGTGCCTTTGATGTAGGAGCCTTTAGCCCGTATGTTATGGATGCTAAGTCCGATGCCTCCTGCCGATTGCGATATTTTCGCACACTGCTTCAACGTGTCATAGATGCCGTCGATGCTGTCTTCTTTCATGGTGAGGAGGAAGCACGACGAGAGCTGCGGCTTCGGTGTGCCTGCGTTGAAGAGGGTCGGCGTTGCGTGCGTGAACCATTTTTCCGACAGCAGGTTGTACGTCTCGATGGCTGCCGGGATGTCTTCACCGTGGATGCCTACAGCCACGCGCATAAGCATATGCTGCGGGCGTTCAACGGTCTTGCCGTCGATTCTCATCAGGTAGGAGCGCTCGAGGGTTTTGAACCCGAAGTAATCGTAGCCGAAGTCCCGATCGTGGATGATGGCTTCGTCGAGTTCGGCAGCGTGTTCCTTGATGATTCGCCAGGTTTCCTTCGAGATCAGCGGAGCATTTTGTCCGGTCTTCGGATCGACGTAGGTGTAGAGCCGTTTCATGGTGTTGGAGAACGACTTGCTGGTCACCTTGTGCAAATTGGATATAGCGATCCGGGCGGCGAGTTTTGCGTAGTCGGGATGACGCGTGGTCATCGTCGCTGCGATTTCTGCCGCGAGGTTATCGAGTTCCACGGTAGTGACGCCGTCGTAGAGGCCGTTAATGACCTTCATGGCCACTTCCACGGGGCTGATGTGATGTGGATCGAGGCCGTAGCATAGTTTTTCGATCCGGGCGGTGATTTTGTCGAATTTCACGGATTCCCGGCGTCCGTCGCGCTTGATTACGAGCATATCTTAGAATAAGGGTTGTTTGTTGAAAAAAGAGCTCAAAAAAATCAGTTCGGTTACTTTCGAATGCTGATATGTTGTCGGGTTATTGCGCCCCGCACGCCGAAAATCCCGGCGTTCTCTGAAATCCAATCTACTCAAAAATCTTCATTCAGGGAAAACTTGGGAGCGGTTTCTTTCTCCGTGCTTTTCATGACGCCGGCCTTCTGGTATTCGGCTACACGTTTTTCAAAGAAATTGGTTTTACCGCGCAGCGAAATCATATCCATGAAGTCGAACGGATTGGTGACGTTGAAGATTTTCTTCCCGATGAGTTCGTTGAGGAGACGGTCTGCGACGAACTCGATATACTGGCGCATGGATTCTGCGTTCATGCCGATCAATTTGACAGGCAATGCGTCGGTGACGAATTCCTTCTCGATTTCCACGGCGTCGCGGATGATATCGATGATCGTTTGTTCCGGAAGCTTGTTGACCACGTGATGGTTATAGAGGTGGCATGCAAAGTCGCAATGAAGGCCTTCGTCGCGCGAGATCAATTCGTTGGAGAAACTGAGGCCGGGCATCAGGCCGCGCTTTTTCAGCCAGAAGATGGAGCAGAAGGAGCCTGAGAAGAAGATGCCTTCCACGGCGGCGAAGGCGATGAGGCGTTCTGCGAAGCTTCCGTTTTCGATCCACCGCAGCGCCCAGTCGGCCTTTTTCTTCACACAGTCCATCGTTTCGATGGCGTGGAAGAGGTGGTCTTTTTCGCGTGGGTCTTTGACGTAGGTGTCGATGAGGAGGGAGTAGGTTTCCGAGTGGATGTTTTCGATGGCGATCTGGAAGCCATAGAAGAATTTGGCTTCCGTATACTGTACCTCAGCCACGAAGTTTTCGGCCAGGTTTTCGTTCACGATTCCGTCGCTGGCGGCAAAGAAAGCCAGGACGTGGGTGATGAAATGCCGTTCGCCGTCGTTAAGACCCTCCCAATCCTTCAGGTCGTGGCTGAGGTCGATTTCTTCTGCCGTCCAGAAGCTGGCCTCGGCCTGTTTGTAAAATTTCCAGATGTCGTGATGTTGGATGGGGAACAGGACAAACCGGTCCTTGTTTTCCCTGAGGATGGGTTCTTCGGCTTGATTGTGGCTCATGGTAACTCGTACTTTATTAAAGGTTCAACCAAAATCGAAAAGGATATCTGCCCCAGGGCCTGGCCCCGGGTAGAAAACTACCTGTAAATATTTTGCTTATCTGCTCCAGGGCTGATGGCCCCGGCGTCAGTGTACAAATGAAATAAACGATTCCTAATAATCAAAAAGGCCGTTTCCGGCCTGTTTTGGGCGATTGTGGAAAAGATGTGGATAATTTGTGGAAAGATAAGTCATTGTACAATAAGGGTTTAAAATGCCCTCATTTAGGTCCTTGTTGCGGTTTGTGGAAGGCGTAATGTGGACAAATAATTTTTGAAATTCTTTTCCCCGGCGCCATGACCAAAAAGGGTCGCTGCCGATACTGCCAAATAAATTCTTTTCCTATCTTTGCAGTCCATTTTTCAAGAGAGTTATGTACGCAATCGTAGATATCGCCGGCAAGCAGTTCAAGGTGGCCCGTGACCAGTATGTTTACGCGCCCAGGCTGGCGGGCGAAGCCGGCGAGGCGGTGAGTTTCGACCGGGTATTGCTGGTCAGCGATGACGCAGGCACCCGCATCGGGACGCCTACCGTAGAGGGGGTGACGGTTTCGGGAAAGATCCTCGAGCACGTGAAGGGGGATAAGGTGACGGTCTTCAAGAAGAAGCGCCGGAAGGGATACGCCGTGAAGAACGGCCACCGCCAGCAGTACACGAAGATCCTGATCGAAGGGATCGGATAACGATCCCAACCGGGACCCTGAGGAAAGAATCACAGATCAACAGACAGAACCGATCATGGCACATAAGAAAGGTGAAGGTAAAGTAAAGAACGGACGCGAATCGGAAAGCAAACGACTCGGCGTGAAGGTTTTCGGTGGCCAGCGTGTTGTAGCGGGCAACATCATCGTCCGCCAGCGCGGCACGAAACATCACCCCGGTGTCAACGTGGGCATGGGCAAGGACCACACGCTTTTCGCTCTTACCGATGGTGTAGTCGTATTCCGGAAAGGCCGGCAAAACCGGTCGTATGTGTCGGTTGCAGCCGCTGCCGAATAGCCGTTTACCAAAGCAATTTCAAAGCACAGGTCATACCCCAAAACGGGGTATGACCTGTGCTTTTTTATGACCATAACGCACTCACTGTCAGCCGCATCAGGCCGTTCGTCAAATATTAAAGTTCGGTATTTTATATTCCGATTTATCCCCTTAATTTGGGGGTAAATTAGTTTTAACCTAAACATCAACTTATGAAGAAGATTCTACTAGTTAGCTTCTTCGCTGCCCTTGTTTTCGGTGCCTGGGCGCAGGAGCGAACTGTAAGTGGTAAGGTTACGTCGTCGGAAGACGGAGCGGCCTTACCCGGTGTAAACGTCCTCTTGAAGGGGACTGCGGTGGGTAGTGTCACCGATGCTACCGGAAGTTATTCTCTCTCCGTACCGGAAGCCGGGGGAACTTTGGTTTTCTCTTTCATTGGCTTCGTTACCCAGGAAGTTGAGATTGGCGCACGCTCAACCGTCGATGTGATAATGGCTCCGGACGTTACACAATTGACGGAAGTGGTTGTCACGGCCCTCGGCATCGAGCGGGACGAAAAATCTCTGGGATATTCGGTACAGCAAGTTGACGGCGATGAAATCAGCGCGGTAAAATCCGACAATTTCATCAACTCACTGTCAGGAAGGGTTGCCGGTGTTCAAATCAAGAACAACACCAACTTCGGCGGTTCCAGCAACGTGTTGATCCGTGGAGCCACTTCGCTGACCAAGAACAACCAGCCGTTGTATGTAGTCGACGGTGTACCTATCAGTAACCGGAATACCAACAACTCCGGCCAACTCTCCGGTCGGAACGGTTATGACTATGGTAATGCTTCGTCCGATATCAACGCGTTCGACATTGCGTCGATTTCCGTGTTGAAAGGTGCTGCGGCAACTGCCCTGTACGGTTCAAAGGCGGCCAATGGCGTGATCCTCATCACGACGAAGAAAGGAAAGAGCACCGCCGGTAAAGGCATCGGCGTTTCGCTCAGCTCGAACGTTACGTTCAGCAAGGTAGATCCGGAAACCTTCCCGAAATATCAAAAGGAATACGGAGCTGGATATGGTGCCTTTTATAGTGGTGGCGCGCATCCCTACCTGAATGAGAGCGATGTAACGGGTGACGGTGTGCCTGACCTCTGGACGCCTACTACAGAAGATGCGTCGCGCGGTGAACGGTTTGATCCGAACCTTATGGTGTACCAATACGACGCGTTCTACCCTGAGTCGCCGTTTTTCGGCCAGCCCAGGCCCTGGGTTGCCGGCGCGCATGACCCCCTATCGTTCTTTGAAACAGGAAAGTCGTATAGCAACAGTATAGAAGTCAACAATGCAACGGAGAATGCATCATACCGATTCTCTTACACCAATCTGGACAATTCTGGCATCATGCCGAACAGTTCCTTAAAGCGTGACAACTTTGTATTTACGGGCTCCTATAACATACTGCAAAATCTGAAGGTTACTGCCCACGCGAACTACATCAAGACAAAAGGGAAGGGCAGACCGTCCACCGGGTATAGCGACAATATTATGTCGTCGTTCCGCCAGTGGTTTCAGACTAACGTAGATATACAGGAGCAAAAGGAGCTCTTCTTTAATACAGGTAAGAATATCACCTGGAATCCTGTATCTAACGAAGACCTTAACCCGATCTACTGGGATAACCCATACTGGGTACGCTACAAGAACTATGAAACCGACGAGCGCAGCCGTATCATTGGCTATGCGCAGATCGATTGGGAATTGACCGATTTCCTGCGTGTTATGGGACGCGCTTCCATCGACACGTACGATAATCTGCAGGAAGAGCGCAAAGCCGTAGGTTCCGGTTCCGGTGAGTTCGGCGTTGGCCGTCCGGATATTGGCTCCGGATACTCCAGATTTACCCAACGGTGGCGCGAAACAAATGCCGACCTGATCGTAACGTTCGAAAAGGATTTTGGTGATATCGACCTCACGGCGTTTGTTGGTACCAACGTATACCGGAGGGAAAACGACCAGGTATATGCATCAACCAGCGGTGGTCTTGCGGTACCCGACCTGTATGCTTTGAGCAACAGCACGGACCCGATGCTTCCCCCTGAAGAATTGCTGCAACAAATTGGCGTAAATGGTGTGTACGCCAGCGCAAGCCTTGGATACAAGGATTTCCTCTACCTGGATGCTACCATGAGAAGAGACCAGTCTTCGACCCTTCCCAAGGCAAACAACAGCTACTATTATCCTTCCGTTTCTACAAGCTTCGTCTTCTCGGAACTGATGGAATCGCCGTGGCTCTCCCTGGGTAAGTTGAGACTGAATTATGCCGAAGTCGGTAATGACGTGACGCCTCTGAGCGTGTTGGATACCTATCGGGCCAACGCTCCTTTCAGCGGCAACCCGTTGGTAACGGTGGCTAGCTCGAAGAACAATCCCGACCTGAAACCCGAACGTTCGAAGTCCTTTGAAGCTGGCTTGCAGTTGAGCTTCCTGGAAGATCGGGTTGGACTGGACCTTTCCGCGTACAAGACCAACACGTTCGACCAATCGCTGCCGCTTTCTGTTTCTCAGGCGACCGGATATCTCGAAAAGTGGATTAACGCCGGTGAAATTGAGAACAAGGGGATTGAGGTTGCACTGTTCGGATCTCCGGTAGTTGCCGGCAGTTTCCGGTGGGACGTTTCCGTCAACTGGGCGAAGAACGAAAACAAGGTTATTTACCTCTATACCGATGAAGCAGGGAATGAAGTAACAAATCTTCAACTCGACGGTAATCTGCAGGGCGGTGTGCACGTAGTTGCCCGCAAGGGAGAACCTTACGGTGCCATTATCGGTTCTGACTACCGCTATCACGAAAATGGTCAGCCGATGGTCGGTGCCAACGGCCGGTACCTGATTTCGCAGACTAACGATATCGTAATCGGTAACTACAATCCTGATTGGACTGGCGGTATCCGGAACTCCTTCCGGTACAAGAACTTTGACTTCAGTTTCCTCATTGACACACAACACGGAGGGGATGTATTCTCGCTTGATTTGTGGTATGGTTACTCCACCGGTCTGTACGCGGAAACTGCTGGTCTTAATGAACTTGGCAATCCCAAGCGCAGTCCTGTGGCCGAAGGTGGTGGAATCCTGAATCCTGGTGTTTATGAAGACGGTACTCCTAACACTACCCGGGTGGCAGGTGATAACTATTTCGCCGATGGCTACACGGTCAGCCCGAACTCGAGATTTGTCTATGACGCATCCTATGTAAAACTGCGGGAGGTCGTGCTTACCTATAACCTGCCGAGTGATCTTCTTGCCAGGACGCCCATCAGAGCAGCTTCGCTCAGCTTCGTGGGATCGAATCTCTGGATTATCTCCAAGAACCTCCCTCATGCTGATCCTGAAGCAAGCCAGAGCGGTGGTAACATCCAGGGATGGCAAAGTGGCGTAATGCCGATGACCAGGAATTACGGGTTCACGTTAAGTGTCAACTTCTAAAAGTCGAATCATGAAAAACAAATATTTAGCATATCTCTTGCTGACGGCCATCTTTGTCGGGTGCACCGACAAATTTGAGGAGTTCAACACGGACCACAAGAATCCAGCGACGGCGTCAGGCAATTCACTGTTCACCAACGGTCAGAAAGAATTGGCAGACCAGGTGAATCAGACGAACGTTAATCAAAACATATACAAACTGGTTGCTCAATACTGGACTGAAACAACCTACATCGACGAGTCGAATTATGACCTCGTAACCCGTGGCATTCCCGAGCAGATCTATCGGTTTATGATCAGGGAAGCGCTGCGTGATTTGGATGAAGCGGCTAAGCTGATTCCCGAAGAAACCGGCCCCGCAGAGGTGCCGACGATAGAAAACCGGTTAGCCATAATCGAACTTCTGAAAGTTTATACGTTCCACCAACTGGTGGACGTGTTCGGAGCTGTGCCTTATTTCGAGGCATTGAACATCGATAACGTGTATCCCAAGTATGATGACGGGGATGTCATTTATGAGGACCTGATAAAAAGGGTAGACGCAGCGTTGTCGAAACTCGACCCCAATGAAGGTAGTTTTGGGAGCGCAGACCTGTTCTACGGAGGCGATGTGGAGTCCTGGATCAAGTTCGGCAACACGTTGAAAGTGAAGCTTGGCATTACGATCGCGGATGCGAATCCTTCGCTTGCCAAAGCCACCGTGGAATCAGCAGTTGATGGTGCCTTTCAATCAGGTGCTGACGACTGCCTGATGCCTTACCTGTCGGCCCGCCCGAATCAGAATCCGTTGTACGAAGAAATCGTAGCGACCGGCCGGAAGGACTACGTCGTTGCCAATACGATCGTCGACAAGATGAATTCGCTCGAAGATCCAAGAAGGCAATTCTATTTCACGCTTCATACGAATGGTGAATATGTGGGAGGTGAGTATGGCTACTCCAATTCCTATATCAATTTTTCCCACATCAATGATGCCATCCTGGCACCCGATTTTCATGGGTTCATATTGACGTATACTGAGCTGATGTTCTATTTGGCGGAAGCAGCTGAAAGAGGCTTCGATGTTCCGCTGACGGCTGAGGAATACTACAACATGGGTATAACCAACTCGATTCTCGAGTGGGGCGGCACACAAGACGATGTCGATACCTACCTGGCCCGGCCAGACGTAGCCTATGCAACGGCACCCGACACTTCGACAGACGGCTGGAGGGAGAAGATCGGTACGCAGGCATGGCTTGCCAACTACACCCGCGGACTGGAAGGATGGACCACCTGGAGACGCCTGGATTATCCTATCCTGAATGTGCCTCAAGACTGGGAATCGGTTGACGACATTCCTAAGCGCTTCACCTTCCCGATTGAGGAACAAACTCTCAATCCCGCAAATTATGCGGATGTGGCTGCGCGAATTGGTGGCGACAACATGTCTACCAAAATATTCTGGGACTTGTACGAGGCTAATGACTAATTAAGCAGCCCCGTGAATAAACAAGAGGCTGACCCCGATGGTCAGCCTCTTTTTTTGGAACGCCGCTGTTACAATCGTGGCATCCCTCCCGAGGTTAATCCCTCCACCAGTCCGGCTCGACGTTCGTAGCCAGACCGAATTGGTACTCGATGCAGCTGTTACATCCCGGAGGCGGAACAAAAGGCGGAGGCCCCTGGCAGCCTTGCCGGAGATTGTTCGGTACAGCGTAAGAAAGATCGTCCACATTAAAGTACCAGCGCGTGGCCTCCTCGCCGGTTACCGCAAAATATCCGATAGGATCACGGCCCCCGCTGACCGCCGTGAAATTTGTTTTCAGATTATAGGGAGGCCTGTCAGAGTGGAGGAAGTTCTGATCCTGCTCCTGCATTTCCCGGAGAAAATTAAAGTAGTCTTCAGAGAGTATTTTCTGACGAACCAGGACCGTGAAATCCTCCAGAATCCGTTCATTACCCTCTGTCGGCATGAAGAAGAGATTCGCATTGTATCCGCCGACATGGTCAGCCAGCAACCGGAAATCTGAAAGGTAGTGCGTGCCGGCAACCCAGCATTTCTTGACCGGCGAAAAGACCGGCGGCAAAGGTGCGATAAAAATCCAGTGTGTGCTGTAGTCCCACCGGTAATACGTGGTTTGACCCTGATTGCGGGTGGGTACCTGGACAAAAACGTCTATACCCTTGATGGTCTTGACCTTCTTTTCTTTTTCGACGTATTGATACGTTACTTTTTCGGTTTCGCTAAAACCTATCTCGCCCACCGGTAGCGGCTCATATTCTGGCAAACGCTCCCACGAGCTCTCATAAATCTCATCGTTTGAAAGTTTCACCTGAAGCTTGTAAGCCCGTTCCGGAACAGCCTTGAAATCAGGGTCCATGATCTCGTAAAGTCCACTCTGAACTTCGGCGTAAGCGATCGACGTGCTCAGGTCGTCAAGGAGAACGACCGACGCATCACTAACCGGCTGTACACGCTCATTGCTGACGTTACTGGTGTATGTAAGCTTCACGCTAAAACGTCGTCCGTCCGACGGATACAAAAGCGTCTCATTGTATGATTTATCCGAGATCGTCCCCTCGATTACAAGCCGTGGTTCCTTGTCTACTATGACAAAGTCGTAAGGCTCCACGCATCCGGCGAATAAAAAGATCAGGAATATATAACGGGACTTTCGCCTGTTCACCAGTTTCAACCACATGGCAGCTAATATATTCAACCCTTTCTGGATCTGAACCAGGGACTCAAATTTAAGATAAAGTGACAGGTAAGAAGTACCCTCTATGATTTTTGATTAGTGATTGGTGATTTGCGATTTGCGATTTAAACACCACAGAACACATTTTTCAATCAACGACGGCGCTTGTGACCCTAAGTCAGACGCTCTAATCGCAGGCATCAAATCGAAAATGAAAAATCATTGTTGTCCGGGGAAAATCCGGGATTGTGAAAAAAGGCTTCTTCCGATTGGGAATCGGAACATTTTCTGAAAGATGTAAAGTAAAGCCGCGCTTCGACTCCGCTCAGCATTCAATAAAGATAAGGGTCAGGGATGATCGGATTTCCCCGGTAGTTTCGACTCCGCTCAACCACCGGAGTAATCCGATCAC
>DASVCT010000046.1:0-5642 GCA_036381475.1 Cyclobacteriaceae bacterium | reverse complement strand
GACCGACATTCTAAATGCAGTGTCCGATCTGTGGAGATCGATCCTGATCTCATTACCGTGGGAAAAGTGAGAAACGTGCTTAAATGCGTTTTCCACAAAAGGGATCAGCATGAGAGGAGCCAGGGTGAATTCCCTCATGTTATGTTCAGAAAACGAAATGCTGTAATTGTCGTCCAGTCGGTGGCGTTGGAGCTTGACATAGTTCTTTAAATAGGCGATTTCCTTCTCGACGGGTATTTCATGTCCATTGCATTCATACAACTGGTAGCGCAGCATATCTGAAAACGACGATAACGCGTCGCGCGCAATGCTGTTTTGGCGGTCGATTTGAAAGAAGATGGTATTGATCGAGTTGAAGAGAAAGTGAGGGTTTATTTGTGCTTTCAGATACTCCAACTCGGCATTAAGTCGCTCCAACTCGATCTTTCGCAACAACTGGCGCTGCACAAACCATTCCCGGCTGAGGTGTAGAGCGACGCCAAAAGCCATGTAGAAAATTGCGATGGAGAAGTTGTAGAAGGTGTTTTGAAAAAAATTGAAACCCGTGTCACCCATGACGTGCCCGTACAGGTATACATCCTGGGCATTTTTTGCCAGGACATAAAAAGCAAACGTCAGCAAAAGAGAGAATATATAGGCTCCCCATTTCTTCAACCGCGCAAAGCGTGGAATCAGAAGGAGCAGGTTAACATAGATGATTACGGCCAGAAGAGCATTTCGAATCACGACCTCTCCGACAAACTGTCCAATACTTACCCTTTCGATAAGATCGAGTCGGGTATAGAGGTGGAAGGATATGGTCGCAATCCAGAAAAGGATATGATCCCCTCGGAATTTCAGGAATCGTTCCATCCTTAAAATTACCGGTTTTGCCCCTCACTTGGGAATGGGAAACGTGCCGTTCGTCAAGAATTTGTTACCGGAGGTCAGGAGAAAACAGAGTGAGTGTGAGAGTGAGAGCGAAGAAGGGGGTAAATACAGAGTGAGTGTGGGAGCGAGAGTGAACAAAGGGGTAAATACAGAGTGAGTGTGCACTCTCACGCTCACACTCACTCTGTTTTTCTGTACTCCGTACGGGAATCGAACCCGTGTTGCCAGAATGAAAATCTGGTGTCCTAACCCCTAGACGAACGGAGCATCACTGCGCATTCGGGAGGCGAATCGGGCAGCGCAACCGTAAACGATTGCGCGTCATAAGATCACCAACCCATAACCGTTTCCGGCTGCGGAATGGCTGCCGAAAAGTGTGGCAAAGATAGTTTGCACTACCCGAATTGCAAACCTGTGCAGTACATTTTTTAGTTCCAAACCCCGTATTTTCAGCTTATTTCATTGGTTTTGGAATCCGGGACTTTTATTTTTGGCTCCCGTAATTTTAACCCTTAGCGAACAATGACTAAAGTAGGTATTAATGGATTTGGCCGCATCGGTCGCCTCGCCTTCCGCGCAGCGATACAGCGCAACGACATAGAGATCGTAGGCATCAATGACATCGTCGACCCGGAATACATGGCGTACATGCTGAAGTATGATTCGACCCACGGTCGTTTCAACGGTGATGTCGAAGTAAAAGATGGTGGGCTGGTCGTCAACGGAAAAAAGATCCGCGTCACCGCCGAGCGCGACCCCGCCAACCTGAAATGGTCCGACGTAGGTGCCGAAATCATTATTGAATCTACCGGTCTGTTCCTTACCAAAGAGCTGGCTCAAAAACACATCCAGGCCGGCGCACGCAAGGTCGTCCTTTCGGCTCCCGCCAAGGATGATACACCCACGTTCGTTATGGGTGTGAACCACAAACAACTCAAAGCCGATCAGACCATCGTCTCGAACGCCTCATGTACAACGAACTGCCTGGCGCCAGTAGCTAAAGTTCTGAACGACAACTTCGGTATCGCCGAAGGACTCATGAGCACCATACACGCCGTCACCGCCACACAGAAAACCGTTGACGGTCCGTCGCTGAAAGACTGGCGTGGTGGTCGTGGCGCATACCAGAATATAATCCCCTCCTCTACCGGAGCTGCCAAGGCCGTAGCCCTCGTGATCCCGGAACTCAAGGGAAAGCTCACCGGCATGTCGTTCCGCGTACCGGTTGCCGACGTGTCGGTCGTAGACCTTACCGTACGCCTCGAAAAAGCTACGACCTACGACGATGTGAAGAAAGCCATGAAGGCCGCTTCGGAAGGCGAACTCAAGGGTATCCTGGGATATACAGAAGATGACGTCGTATCACAGGACTTCCTCGGCGACGCCCGCACTTCCATTTTCGACGCCAAGGCTGGCATTGCTCTCAACCCTCACTTTGTCAAAGTCGTCGCCTGGTACGACAACGAATGGGGCTACTCGAGCAAATTGATTGATCTGTTGCAGGAGGTAGCGAAGAAATAGTGCTGAAGTGTTGAAGTGTTGGAGTGTTGAAGTTGCGCACGGATTCACGGGCGCAGATTTTGATTTCCTTTCGTACCCCGATTCGATGGTGTAGCGCGCGCGGGCCCCTTTAGGGGACTATGGGGCGTGCGGAGGGAGACGAACGCTTGAACGTTGTTATCGGAGGGTACCGAGGACAAATCGTAAATCACAAATCAAGAATCACTTATCACAAATCCACTACCGATTACCGATCACCTCAAGAATTCTTTCACACGCCTCGCGTATTTCCTCTTCCGATATCGTCAACGGCGGGGCTATGCGGAAGCTGTTTGGGTGTGACAAAAACCAGAACGTGATGATCCCCTTGTCCAGCGCGCCCTGCACAATGCGCTGAACTTCGTCGGCGGTTTCAAAATCGATGGCCATCATGAGCCCTGCCCTGCGTATCTCCTTGATGGCGGGATGGCGTAGATATTCTTCAAAGAGACGTCCTTTTGCTTCAACGTGATCCAACAGCTTTTCTTCAACAATCACCTCAAGTGTGGCCAATGCGGCGGCACAGGAGACCGGGTTGCCGCCAAACGTTGTAATATGTCCCAACGCGGGGTCATGTGTCAGACACTCCATCACCTTCTTGTCGGCGATGAAGGCGCCGAGGGGCAAGCCGCCGCCGAAGGCTTTGGCGACCGTTAGGATGTCCGGTACAATGCCGAAGCGCTCGAACGCAAACAGCGTTCCTGTACGCCCCATTCCACACTGGATCTCGTCAAGGATCAGAAGGGCACCGGTCACGTCGCAACGTTTCCGGAGCTTTTCCACAAAGGAACGGTCAGGGATTCTGACACCTGCGTCCCCCTGAATGGTCTCCATAATGACGCACGCGGTGCGGTTGGTGATCTGCGACAGGTCGTCTGGATTATTGAATTCAAGAAACGTGACGTCAGGAAGCAGGGGTCGGAAAGCGTTCTTTTTCGTTTCATTGCCCGTGACACTAAGCGACCCGTGGGTACTTCCGTGGTAGGAGTTTCGGAACGCGACGATGCCGGTACGCCCGGTGTACCGTTTGGCGAGCTTCAGGGCACCCTCATTCGCTTCCGTACCCGAGTTCGTGAAATAACAACAGTTGAGTGTTGGCGGCAGCAGGCCGACAAGTTTCCGCGCCAGGAGGTTGGAGGGCGACTGAATAAACTCACCGTACACCATGACGTGAAGGTGTTTGTCGACTTGCTCCTTTATGGCTTTCACGACACGAGGATGCTGGTGACCGATATGGGTTACACCTACACCTGAGATCAGGTCAAGGTACCGGCGTCCATCTGGCGTATACAAATAGCACCCTTCGGCCCGTTCGATGGGCAACAGCAAGGGCGTAGACGTAGTTTGGGCCAGGTGAGTGAGAAAGGTTTCGCGACTAAAATCCAAGGCGGTTTTTTGCGAAATCTATAAAAAAGCAAACGGCCCCGTATAGAGGCCGTCAAAAAATGAAACTAAATTAAACCCGATTTCAGCAAGCTAAAAAAATGGTCTTAAGGATGTATATCTTCCCTGGAATGCCTTGTTACGGGGTTGGTCTTCATGAGCCTCGCGGCTCATTTAGTTCCCAGGAAAAGCATATCAACCAGTCCGACCACTCGCTGAAATCCAGCCGCGATGATTCTTGCTCTTACGCTGTAGCCCATCGCACTAGTTGAAGTACGATACGAACTTCGGCATTGCGCGGAAACTAAATAAATCGTTTAATGGGTAGACCCTACATCGGTAGGCTCTTCAATCCCTTTCCGGGACCGAGTCCCAGAAGTGTCAGACGAATGGCATTGGCCGCCGTCATTTGCAGTTAGTCGATGGAATTGCGCGGGGGAACTCGGATTTATCCGCAAAAAGACGCGTAAATCCGATGGGTGACCCGGGAATCCTTACATTCCAACGGGATTTTTTTTCTCAAATTTTGTCCTTGTGAAGCTTTAAAAACTCAAGAACTTCCTCCCGAACGTCTCGCTCGCCGGCGTCTTGTGGATCAGAAGTGACGATCGCGGTGAACAATTCGCTCACAACAGAGGGCTGAAAACCGAGCCGTTGGGCATAGATGGTCGCCACTTCCAATTCCACATCTTCCACCACACGGTCGAGATAGATCATGTGGACCAGGTGATACACCGCCTCCAGCTTGTCCACTTTATCCAGCGAAAAAGAAATGGTCGAAATATCCTTCGCAGAATGGCTCAGGTCGTCCGGGTTGAACCGAAGTTGGACCGCCCACTTGAGGAGGCAGCGGATGTAGCGGCTGTCGATCTTTTCCTGCTCCAGGAACAGCGCGAGTATATTGAAGTAACTTTCGCGAACGGATTCAAGCTGGTCTTTGCTAAGCTCAGTTGCCATCATCTCTGGGATTCAAACTCGGCGGCCTTTTCAATAAAAATAGACAATACCCCACAAAAAAACATGCCCTTTCCGGTCCGGAACCGGTTCCTTCTGTATCCCGTGCCCGGCATCGGTGATTTTACTGGAAACGGTGTCTAATACCTGCAATACTTTGCCCGGTCAGCCGAAATGTCCTTGCCAAGGGCGGCCGCTTTCGACAGGTCTTCGCAGCCGCTTCGATACCGCGAACTCCGGAATTTCGACAAGGCGCGGAGATGGTAGGGTTCGGGATTGCTGCCACGAAGGGTTATTGCCCAGTTGCAGTCGGTTATCGCCTCGGTATAGTTTTGGAGTCCGAGGTTTGCCTTTGCACGTGCGATAAAAATATAATAATAAATGTCGGGTACGTCTTTCGGGTCCATAACCACTTCGAAGGCCGACCCATACACATCGGTGAGGTTTTGCTTGAACAGTTTCTTACCCATCGTGAGGTAGTGCAGGGCTTCTTCCTTGTTATCAAGGTTTTCCAGGTTGATCATCGCGATCTGGTACACCAGGTCGAGATTCCACGGTTGCTGGTTAAGCAGTTGCTTCAGCGGATTCAGCGATTCGTCATACCGCCCGAGATAATACTGGCAGCTGGCAATTTTCTGCAGCGTTTCCATCCGTACGGGATTTTCTTCGTTGCCCAGGATGGTGTAATAGTGGGAGGCACGTTCGAAATTCTTGTTGTTGAATTCATACTCGGCCTTTTTCCGCAACTCAGACAAGAGGCTGTCCTGCGCGAAGGTAAACCGGAATTCGAAAGGCTCTTCCTTTTTCAGTCCCCGGATCACGGTGAACGCCTCGTTGAATTGTCCGGCGTCAAACAATGCATTTACCCGCTTCAGTTGCCTGCTGTTTTCCCGCCA
>DASVCT010000045.1:0-23792 GCA_036381475.1 Cyclobacteriaceae bacterium | reverse complement strand
TTGGGAAGGCTGTCATTCTCCTGCTGCAACGAAATCTGGTAATGGTGACCCGGAATCGCCTCGTGGAGGAACAGGTCCTCGTCAGACAAAATGTTATAGCTTTTCGGATCAGGCACCGGCACGTAAAAGATACCTGGACGCGTCCCGTCCATAGAACCAGGGTTGTACTCGGCGCTGGCAGAAGCCTCGCGAAAGGCTTCCGTGCGACGTACCTCAAAGGCCGTTTTTGGTTTCTTGTCGAACAGCTTGTCAAGATACGGCTTCATGCGCTCGTGGATATCCTTGAAGTGCGCGATGACCTCGTCGGCCGTTTTATATGGCATGAGCTCCTTGCGTGTACGCAGGTAGTCGAAGAACGCCTTGAGGTTCCCATTAAAGCCCGTCTCTTTCATCACACCTTCCATCTCCTTCGTGATACGGTCCACCTCGCGTTGCCCGAGCTCGAACACCTCGTCGGCCGTCATGTCCGTTGTCGTGTAATACCGGATGAGAAACTGATAGTACTCCCTCCCGTTCGGAATCTCACTGATGCCGGCGGTCTCACGACACGCCGGTAGGTATTCGTTCTCGACAAAGTCGGCGAGGCGTTTATGCGCGGGGATGATCTTCTGACTGACCATTTCCTCATAAGCCTTAGTGAGCCGTTCCCGGTCTTCCGGTGAAAACGTTTCGGGCATCTTCTTGATGGGCGCATAGAAGAGGTGGTCGGCAACAGGACCGTGGTCGAACTCGCGAAGCTGAGGCACCACCTTCCTCGCGAGCACTTTGGGCAACACATATCCTTCCGCCATCCCTTTGCGCATGTTCACGATGGCGGTGTCGCACCACACGACATAGTCGTCGAGGCGGGAGAGCCAGTTGTCGTAATCCTTTGCCGTCGCGAACGGCTGGAAGCTGCTGCCGCTGGCGAGCTGGCCGACCATGAGGGGCAGCGACCAAAACTGGTTCAGGGGCATCAGGTGTTCCTTGAAGCGCAGCCGGTCGAGACCCAGATCACAGTTTTCAGCGATGATGTCGTAGCTGAGCTGGTCTTCCTCACCCAGCGCCTTGCGGTCGATGGCGCCGAGCCGGTCCTTATAGTTTTGATAGAATTGCCGTTGTTGTTCCCGGAAGGCGAGGGATATGTCGTTGGGCAACGTGTCGTTGTACCGCATGTCGCCCGAAAGCGTGGCCTCGATGGGGTACAGCCGGAGGTAGTCCTCATAGTAGTCGGCCATGAGGGTATCCATGAGCGCAACCTGGTCGGCCTGCCGTGTTTCGGGTGCGTTACACGACATCATGGCGGCCAGGGATAACAGGGCAAGAAGAAAAGACGGTCTTATCATGATAGTTGGGGTTCATGTTCCGGTTTGGGGCGCCCCAAATTGCAAAAAAAATGGGGTCGACCGGAGTTGCAACGTCAATAAAATCGGCCCGACAGGCTGAACATCGTGCCCTCATTTTCGTAGATTAGTTGTGAACAAACCCCCTAACGCTTTATGAAAAACCTCGTTACCGTTGCTGTTTTCAGCATTCTGGCTACTGTCGCTGCATTTGGACAGGAAGCCTCCTCAAAGAAGATCGTGTTTGACGTGACCAGCGCCGACCCTGCCGTTCAGGAGATGGCGATCCGTCACATCTCCATGATGGCCGAGAGCTATCCCGGCATCCAGCTGGAGCTCGTCGTGTATGGCGGCGCGCTGCCGATGTACATGAAGGAAAAATCCACCATCAGCGACAAGCTCGCCGAACTGGCGAAGAATCAAAACATCACCTTCGCCGCCTGCCATGGCACCATGAAACGCCACAACGTGGACGTGAGCCAACTCCTCCCCGGCGTGAAGGTCGTCCCCGACGCTATTATTGAAATCGTCAGTAAACAAGGGGAAGGGTGGGGATATATTAAAGAAGTTCCTTATTGAAGTTGGTTAGAGGCCTGAATTTGTAACCGCAGAGGCGCGGAGACGCTGAGGAAATTGAAGGTAGTGACCGCGAGGTCTATCAAGATAGATCATGCGGCTGGCTTTCTGGGAGTGTACCTCAGACATTCTTCGAGGACGCAGAGGCTGCATCTACCCAACTACCGTCTGCCCACCTCTACCACGCTCACCTCCTGCGCCTCCAGCTCCTCCATCTCCTCCCCATCACCTTGGCCGGAGCGCTGGACGAACAGCTGGAGGCGGTGTTGCGATTTCCACAGCTCGGTGTCGTAGGTGGGTTCCCAGGCGCCGACGGAAAAGTCGGTGATGTCGAAATGACCCCATCGTCCGCCGCGCAGGTTGTCTGTCATGGCCACCGACACGCGACTGCCGCGCTCTGCGTCGCGATATACTAGCATCACGTTCACCTTTCTTCCGTTTCGCTCGACGACAACTTGCGGTCGGGACATCGGTATGCGTTTCGTTCCCGGGCCACTTAGCGTAAAGGCTTGTTTGCGCTGACTGATTTGTTGGCGATGCCATGCCTTGCCGTCGTGATATACCAGTTGATATTGGGGGATGCCGTCATCGTCTGCCCAGTAGGTGGCGATATACGGACGGCCGCGGTCGTCGGCATACATCGATGTCTGGTTGATGAGCTCGCTACCCTGCGGGATGCGGAACGCGTACTCCGCGTTCTCCGCCGTGATGGGAAGCGCGTAGGCCCGGCCGTCCGACCGTTCCCAGTTACTCCCACCATCGCGCGAACGCGCATAACATAGGTCGTGGTTGCTGGCCACATCCGGTGTCTCGCGCCATACCCATGAAAGATGGATCGTCCCTTGAACATCGACACACGCTTGCCAGTAGGCATTGCGTTCCCCTTCGCCGTCGATGAGCACGGTGTGGATGCGCTCCCAGGTTTGCGTCTTTGTAATATAGCGGTTCATCACGAGGTTGCCCCGTCCAGAAGCGCCACTGCGATACATGAAGATCAGGTCGCCGGAAGGCATGCGGAAAAACTCGGGATAGGTGACGTCATCTTCATTGGTACCTGTCATAGGAACGTTGCCTGTCAGGATCAGCGATCCCGGCGCGACACTGCGGCGGTATTGCAGACGACTGTTATGATGGTTCCATGCAATGTGAAGGTATCCCTCGCCGTCGACCATAATGCTGATGGCGTTGTGTGCGTCTGCGGTGTTGCCGGTGAGCTCCGTGCGGCGGAAGGACCAGTCGTTCGTTTCGAGATCTCGTTTGGCGAGGATCACGCGACCGACGGAGTCGTACCACGCTGTGTACTGCACGCCATCATGTGTTACCAGCGAATTTTTCCTGAACACCACCGTGTTCACCGACGTCTTCGCCCAGGCGGGAGGGATGGATTGGGCGGAGGAGGGGGTGGGGAGGAAATAGGGGAATAGGGAAATAAGGGAATAGGGGAATAAGGAAATAAGGAAATAAGGGAATAGGGATATGAGGGTATAGGGGTATAGGGTATATAGGGTGTATAGGGTGTATAGGGGGCGCACAGATCAGGAGGTGGTGATACCGATTAATTATTACGTTTCTTTCCTTCGGTCATTTGTCTAAGCGGGCCAGGGTAGCGCGTAAATATACACAAGAACGTAGCGTAACTGAATCGTAGGATGATAAGTGGAAGTATTGACCGCAACTTTCGGCGAGACTGAGTACATCAACACATCAACACTTGATGGGTATAGGGTATAGGGGTATAGGGGTATAGGGGTATAGGGGCAGCACGGATTGTGGTTAAGGGTTATCGATTATCGTTTACCATCTTTAAGTTCCACGCAGGTGCGCGCTGGACCCCTTTAGGGGATCAAGGGGCGTGGGAGGGGTGATGAAGGAAATAGGGAAATAGGGAAATAGGGGAAATAAGGGGGATAAGGAAATAAGGAAATAAGGGGTATAGGTATATAGGGTATATAGGGTATATAGGGGTATAGAGGTATAGGGTATATAGGGGGCGCACAGATCAGGAGGTGGTGATACCCATTATTTATTACGTTTCTTTCCTTCGGTCATACTGAATCGTAGGATTATAAGTGGAAGTATTGACCGCAACTTTCGGCGAGACGGAGTACATCAACACATCAACACTTGATGGGTATAGGGGTATAGAGGCGGCATGGATTGCGGCTGTGGATTACCGATCCGCTGATTTCTTCTTCAGTCAAACACTCAATTTGGCCTAAAACTGTCAGTGTTTTAATTTTAGCGCCCGGGTTTTACCTATCCGGAGATACGTTATGGGCAGGATATTTGAAAAACGGAAGCACAGGATGTTCGCTCGCTTTGACCGGATGGCCAAGGCGTTTACCCGCATCGGGAAGGAGATTTCCATAGCCGTCAGGCAGGGTGGTCCCAACCCGGACTACAACCCGAAACTTCGGCTCGCCATACAAAACGCGAAGGGCGCGAATATGCCCAAGGACCGCGTTGAGGCGGCCATCCGGCGGGCGTCGTCCAAGGAGGAAAAGGATTACCAGGAGGTGGTATACGAGGGATACGCTCCGCATGGCGTACCGGTCATCGTGGAATGCGCTACCGACAACCCCACCCGCACGGTAGCCAACGTCCGCCTTCATTTTTCCAAGAACGGAGGGTCGATGGGCAACTCCGGGTCCGTGTCGTTCCTCTTCGAGCGCAAGGGGGTTTTCAAATTCGATCCGGACAAACTCGACCTGGAAGCCCTGGAACTCGACCTGATCGACGCCGGCGCGGAAGACATTGAAGTCGACGACGACGCCGTCACCGTGTACACCAAATTTGTGGACTTCGGCCACTTCCAGAAATTCATAGAAGCCCGTAACCTCGACGCCCGCAGCTCTGAACTGCAATACATACCCAACACCACCACCGAATTACCCGAAGACCAGGTAGATGAAGTGCTGAAGCTAATCGAGGCGCTGGAGGGTGATGATGACGTGCAAGCGGTATATCATAGTTTGCAGTAGGCAGTGGGCAGATTTCCAATCCTCAAGGCCTATGCAGCATCTTCCCGATTCGCACCGCGCTCGGGGGGTTGCACCAACATCAACACTTCAACCCGGCTGCCCGACTAGCGTCGTTGAAACATCCAGGCGTTTGTTGGGCAGTCGGGTAGGTCCGCCTGCCCGGCTAATGTCGTGAAAACGGTAAGGTGACATCAGGCATTCGGGCAGGCACTTCAACACGCAAAAACCCGTTTGCAGAAAACGCCCGAAATCGTTATTTTCAGACTCACGCTAATTTGTATCTCATGGGATGGGTGCGAAATATTCTTGAGGAAAAGGGGCATGCAGTGGTATCGGTTCCCCCTTCAATTACGGCGTTTAATGCGCTGGAGGTGATGCGCGACATGAATGTGGGGGGCGTACTTGTGGTCGAAAAGGATACGCTCGTAGGCATTTTCACCGAGCGGGATTATGCCCGAAAGGTCATCCTGAAAGGGAAGACGTCCCGTGAGATTATGGTAAGTGAATTGATGACCCCGAATCCCATTACCGTAACGCCGGACACTTCCATCGAAGAGTGTATGGCAATCATGACCAACAAGTTCATCCGCCATCTGCCGGTCGTGGAAAGCGACCGGATTGTAGGCGTCATTTCTATCGGCGACGTCGTCCGCTTCGTCATCGACGAACAACGGTACATTATCGAGCATCTTGAACACTATATTACAGGGAGATAGTGGGGAGCAGGGGTAATCGGTAATCAGGTAATCGGTTACCCCATCATCTCATTCCGTGGACCCCCTATATACCCTATGTCCCCTATACCCTTATACCCAGATACGGGTTCGTAATAAGAGGTAATCGGTAATCAGGTAATCGGTAATCGGTGACGCATCTGCGCGGTAGGTCCCTTTAGGGATGCAAGGGCGTGCGGCGGAAATGAAGAAGACGACGTAATCACGTGATCGGTAATCGGTAATCAGGTAATCCGTTACCCCATCATCTCATTCCGCGGACCCCCTATATACCCTATGTACCCTATACCCTTATACCCAGATACGGGTTCGTAATAAGAGGTAATCCGGTAATCAGGTAATCGGTAATCGGTGTAGGTGGGATCACTAAGTAGAGACGCACGGCTGTGCGTCTCTTGAAATCAACGGACGTTGTTAATCTAATCATCGACTGCCCTTCGACTTCGCTCAGGGCTCGGGTATGTTCTAGTAGTAGTTAGGTGTTAGGAATGTTCCCTGAGCCTGCCGAAGGGCGGTCCGGGAGGATACCGTCGATCCGTTCATTCTAAGGAACGAACGCATCACTCCCACAGTAACGCCTCCACAAATATGCCGAACAACAACGTCAATGCCGTAAGCACTACCATTAACACCACCTGTCCGCGGGGAACGGCGGCGGGCGGATCGGCGGCAGGACGGAAATACATGGCGATGATCAGTTGGAAATAATAATAGACGCCAACCAGAGAAGCGGCGACGGCCGTCAGCACAAGGCCAATGTGCCCCTCGCCTATCGCGCCGAAAAATACCAGGTACTTGCCAAAGAAACCGGCAAGGGGTGGAATGCCGGCAAGCGACAACAAACTCACCGTCATCACAAATGCGAGGAAAGGATTTCTGGACCCGAGCCCGTTGAAGCTTCGAATCACCGCAGGATGATCGTCATCTGAAACACATTGAAGTACTGCAAATGCAGCAAGGGTGGCGACGACATAAGCTGCCACATAATATCCAATGGTGGACGCTCCATTGCTGCCCGGCGCCACGATGGCAATAAGCAGGTAGCCGGCATGCGCAATCCCTGAGTAGGCAAACAACCGCTTTACATTTTGCTGCAATACCGCCGTCACGTTGCCAACCACGAGCGTCAGGATGGTGATTCCCTGAACCACATCCAGCCAGTGTGGCGACACCTGTGAAAACGAAAGAGAAAAGAGCCGGTAAAATGCCCCGATGGCAGCGGCCTTTACCACGGTAAGCATAAAGCCCGTCACTACCAAAGGCGACCCCTGGTAGACATCCGGCGCCCAGAAGTGAAACGGTACGGCCGACAACTTGAACGCCAACCCCACAAGCATAAGCAGAACGCCTGCATAGGCATATACCGGAAACCTTCCTCCACCCGATGCCATGGCCTCGCCAATGCCGGTCAGGTTGAATGAGCCCGTGCTACCGTATATCAAAGCGATGCCCAGCAACAGGAAGCCGGTAGCAAAGGAACCCATAATCAGATATTTTATGGCAGCTTCGCCCGACAGGATATCCCGCACCCTGCTGCCTGCCAGCACGTATAGCGAGACGGACAGGATCTCGATGCCCAGGAACAACATCACCATGTTGTGGTAGGACACCATAAACACCGCCCCTACCAGCGAGAACATGATCAGCGCGGTATGGTCGCTTACGTCTGTTCCCTCTCGCAGGTACCGTCCCGACATCAGAAACCAAAGCAACCCGGTCAATGCGATGATGATGCTGAACGCCAGCGCCTGGTTGTCGAACCGCAACATATCATGGTAGTACCCCTGCGATGTATTCCAGTCGCCAGCCGCCAAACCCGCCGCGGCAAGCAATCCAGCGACGGCCACAGGAAGCAGCCACCGCTTCAGGTTCGCGATTTCAGCGACCAGCGAGAGAATGCCTAATCCGGAAATGATGTATACCGCGATCATGTCAACGCATAGTATAGTATTGCTGCAGGATTGTTACCATCGAGTCGACGGCCGCTTCTGATACCTTCAAGACAGGCGCGGGGAAGATTCCGAGTGCGAGCACCATGACGGCCAGCGGAAACAATACGGATCTTTCACGCATCGTCAGGTCGGAAAACAGTCCCGCGGCCTCGCGCTTCTCACCGAGCACCGTTGCCTGGTAGCTCCGCAGCATGTACACGGCGCTCAGTATCATCGTCAATCCCCCGAACACACCCAGCCAGGTATCGAACCGGAACAACGAGTTAATCAGCATAAACTCCCCGACAAACCCACTCGTCAGCGGCAACGCGATGCTGCCCAGCAGCACGATCATAAACACGGTAGCGAACACAGGCGCCTCAAGGCGTATCGCACCAAGGTTCGACATGTCCTGCGTGCTCAGGCGCGTTTGGATAATGTCGATCACATAAAACAATGCGACAACCACAACGCCGTGGCTGATCATCTGGATCATGGCGCCCTGGATGCCGATGCGGTCGAGTGTGAGCACGCCTGCTGCAATCAGACTGACGTGTGCCATTGACGAATACGCAACCAGGCGCTTCAGGTCCTTCTGCACGATCGCGATGCACGATGCGAACACGACGCCGATGACCGCGAGTATCAACGCAGTTGTTCCTTCGGCTTGTACACCATGAGGAACAAGGGGAATGAGCCATCGGATGAGTCCATACACCCCCATCTTGAGCATAATGCCCGACAGGAGCATCGTTCCCTGCGATGGCGCCGCATGATAGGTGTCCGGCTGCCACGTGTGGAACGGGAAGAGGGGCATCTTGATGGCAAACGCGACAAACAAGGCCCAGAAGATCATACTTTGATGTGCCCCGGGCAGTCCGCGAGCCGCTTCGTACAAAGCCTGTATGTCGAATGTATGCGGTGCGGTCGTTTGAAAGTACACGTAGATGAGCGCGACGAGCATCAGCAGACTGCCTGCGAGCGTGTAGATAAAGAACTTCAGGGTGATGACGCCACTGTTAGCGGCCCCCCACCGGAGACATATTATATAAATCGGGATAAGGGCCAACTCCCAAAAGACGTAAAACAGAAATCCATCTAACGCGGTGAACACACCCACAAGTGCCATCTCCATGAGCAGCATCAGCGCATAAAAGGAACGTGTGCGCTCCTTGTCGGATGCCAGGACGATAAACGGTGTCAGTCCTGTTGTAAGCAAAACCAGCAGCAGACTGATGCCGTCAAGTCCAGCGTGATATCGAATACCCAACGAGGAAATCCAGGGAACGTTTACTTCAAACTGAAAAGATGCATCGGTTTGGAACTCTGAAACGATCCACAGGGAAATTGCCAATTCCGCGAACGCTGCGAGTGATGCAAAACCACGCGCATACTGTCCCTTCAGCATCATCACCACGATCGCTGCCACGAGGGGCCAGAATATGAGTAGGGTAAGCGTCATCTTACAACACCAGCATTTTAAGGGTGATCAACAACACCACGGCAGCAGCCATCACGAATACATAAAACCCCGTGTTGCCCGTTTGCACCTTGCGGAACACGTCGCTCAACCAACGCACCAAAACGCCGGCGCCATTGACGAGACGATCGACCAGCGACCGGTCGATAACATCATGCAACAGCTGCGAAAACATGTAAAGCGGTCGGACGATCAGGGCATCATAGAGCTCGTCGACGAAATATTTGCGATTGAACAGCCGCGCCATGCCGCGCAGTGTCGACTCATCGCGCTCAGGCACGCGTCCCAACGCGATGTAGATGCGATAGGCCCATACAATAATCAGGACCGTCACGCCAACGACGATGCCCATCAGCATCAGCTCCGTTGCGTGAGAGAGATGATGCGTTGCCATCAGGCGTTGAGAGTCGGCAAATACGGGCGCCAGGTAATCATTAAATGCATGTCCTCCACCGAAGACTTCCGGGATATTGATCCATCCACCCGCTACCGATAAGGCGGCGAGCAGAATCAGCGGGATGGTCATGCTGCGGGGAGATTCATGCAAATGGTTTTTGACTTCCTCTCCCATCCTCGGTTGCCCTTTGAAGGTCAGGAACAGCAGCCTGAACATATAAAAGACAGTGAGCAGCGATGCAAATGCTGCAGCTGCCCACAGCCACGTATTGACGGCGAAGGCGTTCGCGAGAATTTCATCCTTCGAGAAAAAGCCGGACAAGGGGGGAATTCCCGAAATCGCCAGTGTACCCATGAGGAACGTAAGCCAGGTAATAGGAAGATGCCTCGCGAGACCGCCCATCCGGCGGATGTCTTGTTCTCCCGACATCGCATGGATAACACTTCCCGCAGCGAGGAACAGCAGTGCCTTGAAGAAGGCGTGTGTCATCATGTGAAACATGCCCGTCGCATAAGCACCTGTTCCCATCGCGACGAACATGAGGCCCAGCTGACTAACCGTCGAGTAGGCGAGAACTTTCTTGATATCGTTCTGACGCAGCGCGATGGTCGCTGCCATGAGTGCGGTAGCCACGCCCGTCACGGCGACAATTTCCAGCGCCAAGGGCGACAGCGAATACAGAATGTGGCTCCGTGCGATCATGTACACACCGGCCGTCACCATGGTAGCGGCGTGGATCAGTGCGGACACCGGCGTGGGGCCCGCCATCGCGTCGGGCAACCAGGTGAACAATGGTATCTGGGCACTCTTTCCAATTGCGCCGATGAAGAGCAGTATCGCGATCCAGGTTATAATAGGCTGACTTTCCTGCAACGCGGCTGCAGTGAAAACCTGTTCATAGCCGATGCTGCCGAAGTGTGCAAAGATGAGGATGATACCGAGGATCATTCCCAGGTCGCCGATGCGGTTCATGATAAACGCCTTGTTTGCGGCGTCGTTGTAGTCCTGATTCTTGAACCAGAAACCGATCAGCAGATAGGAACAAAGTCCTACACCCTCCCATCCTACAAACATGAGCAGGTAGTTCGAGCCCATGACAAGCACGAGCATGAAGAAGATGAAAAGGTTGAGGTAAGCGAAGTAGCGGTTGTATCCTTCGTCGCCGTGCATGTAGCCGGTTGAGTACACGTGGATAAGGAAACCCACGCCGGTGATGATGAGCATCATCAAAACGCTCAGGCGGTCGGCTAAAAGCGAAAAGGAAACACTCAGCGTTCCCGATCCAAACCAGGTGAACCCTGCAGTTGACAGAAACATATTCGGATCGGAAAGGAGCCGAATAAATACCCCGACCGACAGCAGGAAAGCAGCGAGCACAACGCCCGGCGCCAGCACCGAAACCGTAGAACGTCCCAGACGCTTATTCAGCAGGCTGATCGCGATGAATCCTGCCAGCGGCAATAACGGGATAATCCATAACGACTCGTGCCCTACCATTTCAATTTGCTAAGTATGTCGATGTCGGTGGTTTTCAATTTGCTGTATAAGGCCGTCAGGATCGCCAGACCAACGGCCACTTCCGCGGCAGCCACAGCCATGATGAAGAATACAAATACCTGCCCCGCGCTGTCACCGTAGAAGGTGGCAAAGGCCACGAGCAGCAGGTTCACAGCGTTCAGCATCAGCTCTATGCACATGAAAATGATGATAGCGTTCCGCCTGAACAATACGCCCATCACCCCGGTGGCGAACAGGACTATACTCAACACCACATAGTGCTCCAGCACGAGACCGTTTTGCATGAGGCTACTGTTCATAGGCAACGCTTTCTGTTTGTTCGGATTCAGGTACCGCGTTGCCGCCCTCTGCGTCTTCTGCCTTGCGTCTTCTCGTGCGGGCCAACATGATGGCACCGGTCATCGCCGCAAGCAACAATAGCGACACCGCCTCAAAAGGCAGGAGGTATTCGCTCAGGAGGACTTTGCCAAGACTACTGGCTGATCCCACAACGCTGGTGTCAACGTAGGTTACCTCGGCCGTCCGAAGTGCAGCGGAGAGGACGATCATTAAGAGTCCGCCGGTTACTACGGCTGCGACTTTCAACAGCAATGTTTTCTGTTGTTCTACTGCGTCGTTGAGATTCAATAACATAATGACATACAGGAAAAGCACCATGATGGCACCTGCATATACGATAATATGAACGGCTGCCAGGAACTGTGCATTGAGCAGCATGTAATGACATGCGATGGTAAAGAATGTCATGACGAGAAATATGACGCTCGTCACCGGGTTGCGAGAGAAGACTACCATCAGTGCGCCGAGGACGGCGAGGAAAGAAAGGAAGTAGAATGCGTAGAGTGTCACAGATCGGTCAACGGTTATGACGGTAATGCTTCACTTTCTTAAACTCGAGTACATTTGGAGTCTGTCGTTTCGATACGTCTACCCGTTTGTCGACAGGCTCTACGAGTTTGTCCTTGCCATATATGAAACCGTCGCGGGCGTAATCAGTGCTCACCAACCGGTCAGTCAGGAATATGGCTTCCTTCGGACACGCCTCCTCACAAAGGCCGCAAAATATGCAACGCAACATGTTGATCTCATAGGTCGCGGCGTATTTTTCTTCCCGATAAAGCTTTTCTTCTCCTGGTTTCCGTTCGGCGGCCGTCATGGTAATGGCTTCTGCGGGACAGGCCACGGCGCATAACCCACACGCGGTACAGCGCTCAGCGCCGTTGTCATCGCGTTTGAGTACATGCATGCCACGCCATACCGGGCTGAACGTTCTTTTCTGTTCCGGATATCGTATCGTGGCTTTGCGACGAAAAAGGTGACGAAGGGTGATGGTGATCCCCCCGATGATGGCCGGGAGGTAAATCCTTTCCAGGAAGGACATCTTCGGGTTATCCAGTACTTTTGCTCTTCCTGTCAGCGATTTCATATACGGTCTGTTAGTATCATGACAAGCCCGGTGATCGCAACATTCGCGATCGCCAGCGGAATCAACACCCGCCATCCGAGATACATAAGCTGGTCGTACCGGAAGCGCGGAAGCGTCCAGCGTACCCACATGTAAAAGAAGACGAAGAATCCGATCTTAATGAAGAACGTTAGGGTTCCCAGGATCGTGATCGCATTCTGACTAAGACCCAGGTCGTTCATGAACGGAAAATTCGTACCACCGAAGTACAGCGTCGAAATCACCGCTGAGGACACGAACATATTGATGTATTCCGCGAACAGGTAAAATCCGAGCTTCATGCTGCTGTACTCCGTATGATAGCCGCCGACTAGTTCCGTTTCCGACTCAGGCAGGTCGAACGGTGTGCGATTGCATTCGGCAAAGGAACATACTATAAACAGGAGAAAACCCAGTGGCTGATAGACCACGTTCCAGAAATTCCACGCTCCTCCTGTGCCACCTTCCTGGAAGGCTACGATTTCCCGCAAGCTCAACGTACCCGTCATCATGATCAGCGCGATAATGGATAGGCCCATAGCGATTTCATAACTGATCATTTGCGCGGACGCGCGTATCGCACCAAGCAGCGAGAACTTGTTGTTGGACGCCCATCCGCCGATCATGATACCGTACACGCCGAGCGAAACGACGCCGAAGATGTAAAGAAGGCCGAAGTCTAAGTCGATGATCTGCAACACATAGGGAACCCCACCAATCACCAGTTCGCCACCCCACGGAATGACGACACCCGCCATGATCGCTGTAAGCATGGCGATGCACGGGCCGATAATGAACAATGTCTTGTTGGCTACCTCGGGAATGATCTCTTCCTTCATGAACATCTTGATCCCGTCGGCAAGGGGTTGCAGGATCCCGAACGGTCCCGCCCGGTTGGGCCCCACCCGGTCCTGTATGAAGGCGGCCACCTTGCGTTCCAGGTAGGTGGAATACATCGCCGCCATGAGCATGAGTCCGAAGACCGCGACGACGAGGATGGCTTTATATATAAAGAACGATGTCATGCCGTGAGCGCGTTGGGACTGCTACCGTTCGTTTTGCCTTTTTGGAATCGGATCTGCCGTTCCACATCATTCTTCAGCGCTACCAGGTTTATTTTCTCATAATGGTTTTGAGAAATCACCGAATGGCGGTCGATGTGTCGCGGCCCCTCTACTACCCAGTCTGCGAGATTTTTGTGCTCGAAACGGCATTCGTTACAAATGAACTCATGCACTTCGCCGTATTTGTCCTTGCGGCCGGTGACTCTCAGTACCTCCTCTCCTTTCGTCCACAGCACCACCTTGCCACAGCATTTGCTACAGCTCCGGTGTGCGTCAAGCGGTCGGGTGAACCATACCCGACTCTTAAATCGAAATGTCCGGTCGGTAAGCGCTCCCACCGGACACACGTCAATCATGTTTCCGGAAAAGTCGTTGTCGATGGCCTGTCTGATATACGTGCCAATTTCCGCCCGATCGCCGCGGTTGAGGACACCGTGCTTACGTTCTTCCGTAAGCTGATCCGCCACGTAGGTGCACCGATAGCAGAGGATGCAGCGCGTCATGTGGAGTTTGATCTTTTCGCCGATGTCGATCGGTTCGAAGGTGCGTCGCTCTTCTTCGTAGCGTGTCGCCGCCAGCCCGTGGGCGTAACTCAGGTCCTGGAGGTCGCATTCACCAGCCTGATCGCAGATAGGGCAATCGAGCGGGTGGTTGATCAGGAGAAACTCCACGACTCCTTTGCGTGCTTCGAGTACGTCGGAGGAGGTGATGTTCTCGACGATCATTCCATCCTGAACGGGCGTCGAGCAGGATGCCACCAGCTTGGGTAACGGGCGTGGGTCGCGGGCCGAAGCCTGCGCAACGCGAACGAGGCATACGCGACACTTCCCTCCGCTTTCTTTCAGACTCGTATAATAGCACATCGCGGGCGGTACGATCGGCCCACCGATCTGTCGGGCTGCGTTCAAAATCGTCGTGCCGTCAGGGACTTCCGCTTCTATGCCGTCGATGGTGATTTTTGCCATAGTTATATCATGCCGTCGCCAGGTGTCGCTGTGGCGTCAACGGTTCGATTTCAAAATGTTTTGGGTTCTTCACCTTTTCGGGATACCTGATATGGTATTCAAAGTCCTCCCGGAAATGGCGAATGGCGCTGGACACCGGCCACGCAGCCGCATCGCCAAGCGGGCAGATGGTCTTGCCCTCTATTTTTTTTGCGACGTCGTCGAGCAGATCGATGTCGTGCATTCTTCCCTCTCCGTGTTCGATGCGATGAAGCACCTTTTCCATCCAGCCCGTGCCTTCGCGACAGGGGCTGCACTGCCCACAGGACTCATGGTGATAGAACCTTGAAAAGTTCCAAAGGTTTCGAACGATGCATGTGGTTTCATCCATCACGATAAATCCTCCCGAGCCGAGCATAGTCCCTGTTTGGAAGCCGCCCTCTGCCAAGGATTCATATGTCATCAGGCGTGGTTCACCCTTTGCAGTCTTCAGAATCAGATCGGCAGGAAGAATCGGAACAGACGATCCGCCGGCGACGACCGCCTTGAGCTTTCGGCCCTTCCAGATGCCGCCGCAATATTCGTCGGAATAGATGAATTCCTCAACGGGAAGGCCCAACTCAATCTCATAGACGCCAGGCTTTTTGATATGCCCGCTGGCGGATATCAACTTCGTACCCGTACTCTTGCCAACACCAATTCGCGCATATTCCGCTCCACCCATCGTCACGATGGTGGGCACTGTCGCCAGCGTCTCGACGTTGTTCACGAGCGTGGGACAATGATAGAGTCCCATTACCGCAGGGAAGTAGGGTGGCTTAAGTCGCGGGTTGCCACGCTTTCCTTCCAGCGATTCGAGTAGCGCAGTCTCTTCGCCGCAGATGTAGGCGCCGCCACCGGGGTGAACGTGGATATCCAGGGAGAACCCAGAGCCCAAAATGTTCTGACCGAGAAAGCCTGCCGCTCGCGCTTCTTCGATGGCGCGCTCGAGAATGGGAAATATCCACCGGAACTCTCCCCTCATGTATATATATGCGGTGTGCGCACCGATGGCGTAGCTTGAGAGGATCATCCCTTCGATCAGAAGGTGGGGTATGTGTTCGAGCAGGTAGCGGTCCTTGAATGTGCCGGGTTCGCTTTCGTCGGCGTTGCAGACGAGGTAGACCGGTTTGCCCGACTTGCGATCGATGAATGTCCACTTAAGTCCGGTGGGGAACCCCGCTCCTCCCCTCCCGCGCAGACCCGACATTTTCACCTCCTCGGTGATCTGCTCAGGCGTCATCTCGTGGAGTGCCTTTTCAACGGCGGTGTATCCGCCCTGGCGACGGTACACATCGTAGGATTGAATGCCCGGTACGTTGATATCTTTAAGAAGCAGTTGCCGTCTCATGATGTCTTCCGTTCGTGGTCAGCACGAAGCCGGTCCAGGATTCCGTCGAGGTTTTCACAGCTCAAATTCTCTATATAATGGTCGCCCACCTGCATCACGGGCGCCGTTCCGCACGATGCCAGGCATTCCACGGTCTTTAGCGTAAACATCCCGTCCGCCGATGTCTCTCCGTCCCGGATGTTCAGCTTTTTTTCAAGGTACCGGATGATGTCGTCGCCGCCCCGCAACATGCAGGGGCCGGTACGGCAGACTTCGAGTACACATTTTCCTACCGGCTTCAGGTTGAACATCGTATAGAAAGTCGCGACCTCATACACCTCGATCGGCTTGATGCCGAGCAGTGACGCCACGTAGTCCATCGTCTCCGTGCTGAGCCAACCCCCGAACTCGGCCTGCGCCAGGTGCAACACCGGCAACAACGCCGACTTCTGCTTCCCCTCCGGATATCGCGCGATGATGCGCTTCACCAGGGCCAGCGCCTCCGGTGAGAAAGTGTTGGAGTGTTGGAGTGTTGAAGTGTTGAAGTTATCTCCGCCCATAACGTGTTTATGTGCTTATGTGTTTACGTGTTTACGTTGTCTCTTCGATTATCTGTTATTGCCAATTTCCTGTTCTGCGCTGCTATTACTGCCTACTGCCTTACTGCATACTACTGCCTACTGCCTACTGCCTACTACTGCCTACTGCCCACTATGCATCAAGTTCGCCTGCAATCACATTCAAACTACTCATAGTAAGTATCGCATCTGAAATATTACTGCCCTGGATCATTTCCGGATATGCCTGATAGTAGATGAAGCACGGGCGGCGGAAGTGCAGTCGGAATGGGGTGCGACCTCCGTCGCTAATCAGGTAAAAGCCGAGTTCGCCGTTTCCGCCTTCCACGCAGTGATACACTTCCCCTTTGGGGATATCCGTTTCGCCCATTACGATCTTAAAGTGATAGATCAGCGCCTCCATATTATTATAGACTTCCTCCTTGGGCGGAAGGTAGAAGTCGGGCACCTCAGCGTGGTACGGACCGTCGGGAAGCTTTTCGATAGCCTGGCGAATGATGCTGAGGCTTTGCCACATTTCCTCCTGCCGTACGAGAAAGCGATCGTAGGTGTCGCCGTTCTTGCCCACGGGCACCTCAAAGTCGAAATCTTCGTATCCGGAGTACGGTTCCATGACACGCACGTCGTAGTCGACGCCCGTGGCGCGAAGGTTCGGGCCGGAGAAGCTGTAGTTGAGCGCCCGTTCCGCGGTGATGGCACCCACACCCATGGTGCGTTCCATGAAGATGCGGTTGCGTTTAAGCAGCTTCTCAAACTCCTTCAGTGCGAGTGGGTATTCTTTCATAAAGCGGTCGAGCTTCGCCCACGCGGTCGGTGAAAAGTCGCGTTCGAAGCCGCCGATGCGTCCGATGTTGGTCGTGAGCCGCGCACCGCATATCTCCTCATAGATCTCGTAGATTAGTTCACGAAACTCGAACAGGTATACGAATCCGGTAAGAGCGCCGGTATCCACACCCAGGACGCTGTTGCAGATGAGGTGATCGGAAATGCGGGCGAGTTCCATGATGATGACCCGCAGGTACTGCACCCGTTTCGGCATTTCAACCCCGATCAACTTCTCAACGGTCATGTGCCAGCCCATGTTGTTGATAGGCGCGGAGCAATAGTTGAGGCGATCGGTGATGGGTGTGATCTGCGCGTAGGGTCGACGTTCGCCGAGCTTTTCGAATGCACGGTGGATGTAGCCGATCGTCGGCTCGGAGCGCACGATGACCTCCCCATCCATGGTCAGCACGTTTTGAAAGATCCCGTGCGTCGCCGGATGCGTCGGTCCGAGGTTGAGGGTCGTGTAGTTGTTTTCGTCCGTCAACTCCCGGTGCTCACCCACTATGTTTCGAGTCATGCTCACCTTGGATGTGTTGAAGTGTTGATGTGTTGAAGTCGTCTCTTCGAGTATATATTCTGCGAAATCCTATTCTGTACTTCTCACTACTGCCTACTGCCTACTGCCTACTACTGCCCACTGCCTACTCCAGACCTTCCAAACATCTCATCACTCTTATCCTCCCTCGTCTGATCCTCCAGGGGGTACTCCTTCCTCATCGGGAAGATGGTCATGTCTTCGACGTTGAGGATTCTTCGCAGGTCGGGGTGGCCGGTGAAGGTCACGCCGAAGAAATCGTATGTCTCGCGTTCCATCCAGTTTGCCCCGGCGAACAGGTTGGTAACCGTTGGCGTCTCAGGGTTGTCTTCCGGAAGCCAGATTTTCAACCGCACCCGCCGGTTATTCTGGAAACTGTGCAACTGGTACATAACCGCGATTTGGTTCAGTTCCGGATGATGGATGCCGCACAGCGTCGTGAGATAGCGGTACTGTAGCCGTGGATGATCATAGAGGAAGCTGATCACGTCGATGATAGCCGCCTGCCTTACGGAAATCGTAAGCATGCCATACCGCACGTCGGCCGACAGGACGGCATCACCAAATTGCCCGGTTAGCAGGTTCAGCGTCGGATTTTGTTCGGCGGACTCCATTTATTCAACACCATATTTATTGAGCAGCGCCTTGTACTCCGGCGAATCACGTCTTCGCAGGGATTCCGTTTCCACGAGGTGCTGGATTTTCATGATGCCGTCGAGGATCTGTTCGGGACGCGGGGGGCAACCCGGCACATAGACGTCGACGGGAATAATACGGTCGATACCCTGCAGCACGCTGTAGGTGTCGAAGATGCCACCGCTGCAGGCACAGGCGCCTACCGACATCACCCACCGGGGTTCGGCCATCTGCTCATACACCTGCCGCAGGATGGGCCCCATCTTCTTGGCGATCGTGCCCATAACCATCAGCAAATCGGCCTGGCGTGGCGAGAAACTCAACCGTTCCGAGCCGAAGCGGGCCAGGTCGTAATGCGCACCCATCGTCGCCATGAATTCGATGCCGCAGCAGGATGTGGCGAACGGCAGCGGCCAGATGGAATTCTTGCGGGCAAGCCCCACCACCTTTTCGAGGCTCGTGGCGAAAAAGCCAGTGCCTTCGAGGCCGGGAGGTTTCTCCGCAAGGCTCACTTTAACGTGCGCGTCGCTCATAGCTCTACAGGTTCTTGCACGGATTTCAATGCGTCAACATTTGTTCTCTTGCGAGAGTGAAACTTTTTGTTGCTCTCCTGGTGCCACCGCAGCGTGCCCTTCCGCACGGCATAAAGAAAGCCGACCAGCAGAAAGGCCATGAATACCATCATTTCAATAAAGCCGTCGATACCCATGTTGCGGAAGTTCACCGCCCAGGGATACATGAAGATTACTTCGACATCGAACAGGACGAACAGGATAGCGACAAGAAAGTACCGGATATGCAGGGGTAACCTGGCGTTACCCTTTGATTCGATCCCACACTCGAAAGACTCAAGCTTCACTTTTGTTTTTCGCAGGGGGCCCAGCTTATGCGTAACGATCATGGTGACACCCACGAACAGGACCGCCAGGAAAAACATCAACAGCACGGGCAGGTAATCGATCAGCAAATCGTGTGACTCAGCGCTGTTCATAATGCGAACGATTGCAGTGCGTGTTTCGGATCGGGGGCAGATAACTATTGTTCAAAAAAATCCACAGTTCGAATGAATTCATAGACGACCTAACTGTCCCCGAAGGTCGATTTCCCGATAAAACGGCACAAATATAGACCAATTTTCAGCAGAATAAACCGCACAAACACAGCAAATGTTACATTCTGACAATCAGCCTTTACGGGTCGGCGATCAACTGCCGGAGAGGCATCTGTCGAGGGTAAATTGTCAACGAACAATTACTGCCTCATGCCGCTCGTTCGCTACGAGCTGATCTCCAACCATCCGGTTGTTGTACTGCTGGATAACGGCTTTGAGTTTATTCTCCATCCGGGTCCGGCGCTCACGGTCTGATTCTCTCAGATTTGTTTTCATGAGCGGGTCGGTCACGTAGTTGTACAAGCCCACCGTCTTCTCTCCATCAAACATCAGCAAGTGGTCATCCATCATGAGCTGGTAGACATTGTCGTTAAAATTAAACGCAAATGGCTCACTTCCATCCGGATGGAACAAGTCACGCCCAAAGGCCACGTAGGGATCGGTGTATCCCAGGTATCCCAGAACGGAAGGCAAAATGTCAATTTGCTGGGCCATGGTTTCTTCGATACCCGTCAGGCTGTGGTCGGGTTTAAAGAAGATAACCGGCACAGAATAAAGGCCCCAGGCCGTGTGTCCTTCGGGAAAGTAAATGTTGGACGAGCAATGGTCTGCGGTGATGACAAACAACGTGTTCTTATACCAGGGCATTTGTGAAGCCTTGTCGAAGAATTCTCTTAGTGCATAATCCGTGTATTGGATGCATTTCTGGATGGGTAGTGGTCCGCCCTTAAACCGGTCTTTGAATTCTTCAGGAATTTCGAAGGGGTGGTGAGACGACACCGAAAATATGGTCGCGACAAAAGGTTCGTGGAATGTGTCAAGCTGTCTTGCGAAGTAATCAAAGAACTTGTGATCCCATACGCCCCAAATCCCGTCAAAGTCGTCACTGTTTCCGTATTCATCCAATCCGTAATAGTCGTCGAACCCTGCGATGTTCGTAAACGCTTCAAATCCCATCGAACCATTTGGCGCACCGTGAAAGAACGCAGAATAGTATCCGCGGTTTTTGAGCAGGGACGCCACGCTATTGATGCGGTTGGACGAATACGGAGAAAGGAAATAGGGTACACCAAATGAGGGAATGCTGCTGACAACCGAGGGAAGGCCGTCGATGGACTTGCGTCCGTTTGCAAAGGTATGCTCGAACGTCAGGCTGTATTGGAGCAGTGAGTCGAGGAAGGGCGTGTAGCCACGATACGTTCCGTTTTCCTTATCACGGTTCAGATACCCAATAAATTCCCGAGAGAAGCTTTCCAGGATAATGATAACGACATTGTCGCGTCGAGCCTGCAGCGTGTCGGGCGGATCATGAACCGGCGTGTAAACTTCCTCGAGTTCATCATCGGCGTAATACTTCACAGGTGCGACCCGCGTCTTCCCGACAGTTCGGAAAAGGGAGAACGGTGTATTCAACACTATACTAATGTCGCGGGGATTGCGCGCATATTCACCGGCGTTACTGAGTGTAATAGGACGCGTACTTTCCCGAAACCCGCCACGCATCCCGCCTACCGTAAGGTAGACGATGCCCAGCATGCACACGACGCCACCCCCGTAGTAGGACAACGGGCTTCGGACCTGAGGCCCCGAGTAATCAAGGCGTTTGTATACAGCGACCATGATGATCACAAGCACGATAAAGAACGCGGTGGCATACCAGTAGTCGAGCAGGAAACGGAAGAACAGGGATCCGAGGTTGGTTTCATGCTCGAACTGCCGGAAGATATCCGCCGTTGTACGCCGCAGTGTGAAGCGGTAGTAAATGAAGTCGGCCACGTTCATGGCGAGCGCAATCCCGTTCGTGACGAAAAACCAGATTGCCAGCCCCTTCTTGAAACGCTTGTCGAACCGGTAGTTTAGGGGAACGATGAGCAACAGAATGAACAATACGTTGGTGTAGAGTACGGCCGACAGGTCGAACTTCAGGCCACCCAACATCAGGTACAGCAGATTTCCGGGCGTCATGTCCGAAAAGAAGGACATATTGTAGAGGTAAAAGCCGATTCTGCAAAGGCTGTACAACCCCATCACCAGCAACAAACTGAGGATCAGGTGCCGGTGTACGTTGGTCTGCCAGGCGACGTCTCGGAAGTATTCTTGAAGTCTGATGGTACGTCCGGTATTTTCAGGCAAATATAGGGGGTTGATTTTTAACCACGGTGGCGTTGAGGCACTGAGATGTATTGGACGAGACCATCAGATAATACAAGACATCTTCAATACTGATGGAAGCCTGCTGACACAAAGGCGAGCACCTCGGGAAGTGCGGCGCGCCAGTATACCCAGCTGTGGACGCCGTCGCGAACGCGATACTCGTGTGGAATTTCCTTTTTCCGCATGGCAATGTGGACTAGTGAATTGCCCTCATAAAGAAAATCATCATCCCCGCAGTCGATGTACCAACGCACTGCTTTCTTCTGATCGTCGGGCATAGCATTGATCAGTTCGAGGACGCTATACCGCTTGTACCACGCTTCCAGCTGGGCATCCGTGGCCTTCTGGTTCGACCTTTCGGCAAAGCGTTTGGTGTCATCAAGTGTGAGGGGCCCCGTGCTGGCGCTCAGCGGACATGCTGCGGAAAACAGGTCGGGGCGGTGCAGCGCGAAATAGAAAGTTCCGCCCCCACCCATGGAAAGGCCGGCAACGGCGCGATAGCGTTTCTCCGCACGTATCCGGTATGCCTTTTCAATGTAGGGCATGAACTCTTCGAAAAAGAAATCTTCGTAGCGCCACGCTCCGTCCGGAGTGTTGGTAAAGCCACGAACACCCGTGTTGGCATCCGGCATCACGACGATCATCGGCGTTGCCTTTCCTTCGGCAATAGCCTTGTCGGCGATGTGTTGTATTTCACCGAACTGTACCCATCCGGTCTGGTCGTCGCCGCCTCCGTGAAGCAGGTACAGTACAGGATAGCTTCTCTCCGAGGTCTCATATCCGGGCGGCAGGTATATCGCGTATTTTCTATCCCCATTGAGGATCTTGCTTTTCATCGAAAGGTTGTCGTAAACCTTGCTTGCCTCAGTGGGCACCGCGTTTTGAGAAAAGGCTGAAAGGACAGGGCAGGACAGCAACAGTAGTGCAATAATTCGTTTCATATGTCGGGATTTTAGAAACGAATGTTACGAATTATATGAACGCGAACCAACGCCGCGTTATACCTCAAGTCATTATCCTCCCGCGCAGGTAGCCACCGCGATCCGCGAGTCGGCCGTGCCGTAGTAAAGGAACCAGGTGTCTTTGAAATACACCAACCCTTCCAGGAAGCATACGTTGTTCACCTGACCGGTGATTTCATAGGATTGTGTCGGGTGGAAGAAATACTCGTCGGTGCGATCGAGAACATGGGTGGGGTCATTGATATCCAGAAGTATCTGACCGGCGGCGTACGTTCCGGCGGGGAGCGAGGGATCACCCGTTTGCGGGTGATTGCGCGCGTTGTAGAGGAGGAGAATCCCCTTATCGGTAATCAAGGCCGGCGGACCCGGCTCGACGAGGTCGCTGTCGAACATGCCCTTGCGTGGAGAAAAGATAGGAAGAAAATCTTTGCCGTCTTCAGTGATCAGCGGGGTCCATTCGATGAGGTTATCGGAAGTCGCGAGGAATATGTGCGTGTCGCCGAAATACATCCAGTACTTTCCGCCTATGCGAGCCGCAATCAGCTTTCCGTTTTCCAGCTGTGTGACGATGGCCCCCGATTTGGTCCACTTGTTAACAAATTTTCCCTTGTACGCATTGCGAAACGCGGCGCCGTGTTTCCTCCAGTAGACGAGGTCCTGGGACGAAGCAACCAGTAGGCGGGCAATGTCGCCGTCATAAGCGGTATAGGTCATGTAGTAAGTTCCGTTGCCGTCTTCCACGATACGCGGATCTTCGCATCCGCCTTCCCATTCGTAGTTTACATAGGCATCTTCACGGGGAAACAGAACCGGTTCCGGATGTCGAACAAAATGCAGCCCATCCGTGCTTTCGGCAAGACCGATGCGCGAAGTGCCTGCATGCCGGCCGACAGTATCTTCCGCGCGGTAGAGGAGAAACACCTTGCCGTCTTTTACAACAGCAGCCGGGTTAAACACGTCTTTGGTTTCCCAGTTGACGATGCTACCACGCACCGGGCATAGAAAACGCGAACTGTCAATCGGCTCGAGCACAGGATTAACTGTGTCGGCCTTCTTGAACGGCACCATAGTCCAATCCGGTTCACGTTGTTCTTTGGCACAAGCGCCGAACAGCACCACGCAAAAGACAAGCTGCAGGACCCGGGAAAAATTTCGCACCGGGGAATCAGGTACACGCTCTCTCATGAAAATACGCCAGCCAAAGTTCTGGTAGTAACCTCTAAACTAGCGA
>DASVCT010000044.1:0-7423 GCA_036381475.1 Cyclobacteriaceae bacterium | reverse complement strand
AAACGCGAAAGCCGCCTGTCCGATTACGAAATACTTATCAGTCGCCTGGTCGACCGTGCCATACGCCCGCTGTTCCCTGATGACTACCATGCTGAAACGCAGATCATGCTCTACCTGATTTCAGGTGATGAAGCTGCCCTGCCGGACGCGCTTGCTGCCTTCGCCGCATCATCCGCTCTGTCTGTTTCCGACATCCCCTTCCAGGGTCCCATCTCCGAAGTGCGCGTTGCCCGGATCGATGGGAAGTTTGTGATCAATCCGCCGCTGGCCGATCGCGAGCGCGCCGACATCGACCTGATGGTGGGCGCTTCCATCAAGAACATCCTCATGGTGGAAGGCGAAATGAAAGAAGTGAGCGAAGACGATATGATCGAGGCGCTTAAGGTTGCGCATGAAGCCATCAAGGTTCAATGCGAACTTCAACTCGAACTGGCCGCTGCTGTCGGCGTTACCGAAAAGAGGAAGTACGAGCATGAAACAAACGACGAAGCGTTCAAACAACAACTCTGGGATCTTTTATACGAAAAGACGTATAACGTAGCGAAGCAACTCATCGCCAACAAGAAGGAACGTTCGAAGGCATTCAGTAAGATCATCGATGAATACCTGGAGTCATTGCCCGAGGACACTACGGTGGACAAGGACATGGCGAAGCGATATTATAAAGAAATTCAGAAGAAGGCGGCGCGCCGTCTCGTACTTGAAGAAAACGTAAGGCTCGATGGAAGGAAGATGCGTGAGATCCGGCCCATCTCCTGTGAAGTTAACCTCCTTCCATCCACGCATGGTTCCGCCTTGTTCACACGCGGTGAAACGCAGTCGCTCAGTACGGTGACCTTAGGCACCAAACTCGATGAACAACTCATCGACGGCGCGATGATCTCCGGATCAAGCAAGTTCATCCTGCACTATAATTTTCCCGGATTCTCTACGGGTGAAGTGAAACCCAACCGTGGACCCGGCCGGAGAGAAGTGGGCCACGGCAACCTGGCCTATCGGGCGCTGAAGTTTGTGATGCCCGCGCCGGAAGACAGCCCGTACACCGTTCGGGTCGTTTCAGACATACTGGAATCCAACGGATCATCTTCGATGGCGACAGTCTGCGCCGGAGCACTCGCACTTATGGACTCCGGACTTCCCGTCAAAGGCCCGGTATCAGGAATTGCAATGGGAATGATCTCCGATGCCGAGACGGGTAAGTATGCTATCCTCTCCGACATTTTGGGCGACGAGGATCACCTCGGTGATATGGACTTCAAGGTGACGGGTACCGACAAAGGTATGACCGCCTGCCAGATGGATATGAAAGTGGACGGCTTAACATATGACGTGCTCAAGGAGGCGCTTCTCCAGGCACGTGAAGGTCGGCTGTTTATTCTCGAGGAAATGAAGAAGGTGCTCGCAGCTCCAAGAGCGGATCTGAAGCCGCATGCGCCAAGAGCACAGACCATATACATAGAGAAAGAAATGATCGGTGCCGTAATCGGCCCCGGTGGCAAGGTTGTTCAGGATATTCAGAACACAAGTGGCGCTACAGTTGTTATAGAAGAGGTTGGCAACAAGGGCGTGATCAACGTCTTTGCCACCAACAAACAAGCCATGGACGCCGCCCTGAAACGCATCCGCGATATTGTAGCCGTGCCCGAGATCGGTCAGGTGTACGAAGGCAAGGTAAAATCGATCGTACCCTTCGGAGCTTTTGTCGAGTTCATGCCCGGCAAGGATGGGCTGCTTCACATTTCAGAGATCAAATGGGAGCGCCTCGAGAACCTGGAAGGTGTACTGGAAGTAGGGGAGGAAGTCAGGGTCAAGCTGGTCGACGTCGACAAGAAAACAGGCAAATACAGGCTTTCAAGGAAGGTTCTGCTGCCCCGCCCGCCCCGGAAAGAAGCCAGTCCCAGCGAGTAAGGGCGCGATAATGCCCCCTTTTGACGTTGACTGGAACTATGAATTGACCTTATATTGTTACACAATGGAATTTTTCGCATAACGGGATGAGACAGCTAAAGATCAGCAAACAGATAACCAACCGCGAAAGCCAGTCGCTGGACAAATACCTCCAGGAGATCGGCAAGGTGGATCTGCTTACTCCTGATGAAGAGGTGGAATTGGCCAAGCGTATTAAGGAAGGAGATCAGATCGCGCTTGAAAAACTGACGAAGGCAAATCTTCGGTTCGTGGTTTCTGTTGCCAAGCAATACCAGAACCAGGGACTATCCCTGGGTGACCTGATCAACGAGGGTAACCTCGGTCTGATCAAGGCAGCACAGCGCTTTGATGAAACCCGCGGTTTCAAGTTCATCTCGTATGCAGTGTGGTGGATCCGCCAGTCTATCCTTCAGGCGCTGGCGGAACAGTCGCGTATCGTGCGGCTTCCTTTGAACCGGGTTGGATCACTCAACAAAATATCCAAGACTTTCTCGGAGCTGGAACAAAAGTATGAACGCGAGCCTTCACCCGAAGAACTCGCCGAAGTGCTTGATGTGACGACCGCAGAAGTTGTCGACACCATGAAGATCTCCGGTCGTCATGTTTCAATGGACGCTCCCTTCGTTCAGGGCGAAGAGAACAGCCTGCTCGACGTACTGGAAAACGACAGCGAGGAAACACCCGATTCCGGGCTCATGAATGATTCGCTTCGTCGCGAAGTGCAACGCGCGCTGTCAACTCTGACGCAACGCGAAGCGGATGTCATCACGCTGTACTTCGGATTAAACGGCGAACACTCGATGACGCTCGAAGAAATCGGCGAGAAGTTCAACCTCACGCGCGAGCGGGTGCGCCAGATCAAGGAGAAAGCCATCCGCAGGTTGCGACACACATCCAGGAGCAAGGCACTGAAGCCGTACCTCGGTTGACATCCATTGGGGTTCGATCATGTGTTTGATATTTCAATTAGGGTCTCCTGAGAGAGACCCTTTATTTTATAGACAGAGCAATTGTCATGGGAAATGAAACGGTTAAAGTAGCCATCATCGGTTCGGGACCCGCCGGGTATACCGCCGCCATTTATGCGGCGCGCGCCGGGCTTAACCCTGTTCTGTATACCGGGACTCAACCCGGCGGACAACTCACGACTACCAACGACGTCGAGAATTTTCCGGGTTACCCTGAAGGGATCAACGGCCCGCAGATGATGCTGGACCTTCAGCAACAGGCAGAGCGGTTCGGTACCAAGGTTCATTATGCGATGGTGACTAGTGTCGACTTCTCAGTGTATCCGTTGAAACTTGTCATCGATGAAAAGGATACTGTGCACGCCGAGTCCGTAATTATCGCAACAGGCGCGTCGGCGAAATACCTGGGGATTCCTTCTGAGCAAAAGTTTGCGAACAAGGGTGTCTCGGCATGCGCGGTGTGCGACGGCTACTTCTATCGCGGCAAGGATGTGGCAGTAGTTGGTGCAGGCGACTCAGCTGCGGAAGAGGCTACGTACCTCGCGAAACTTTGCCGCAAGGTTCACTTGCTCGTACGACGCGATGAGATGCGCGCCTCTAACATCATGCAGCAACGCGTATTCAACACGCCTAACATTGAAATTCACTGGAACACAGAGACGCAGGAGGTCTTGGGCGATGACGCGGGCGTAAGCGCGGTGCGCGTGGTCAACAACAAGACCGGTTCGATAAGCGAGATCCCGGTTCAGGGATTCTTTCTCGCAATTGGTCATAAGCCGAACACGGATATTTTTGCCAAATACCTCGACCTCGACGAAGCGGGTTATATCAAGGTCGTGCCAGGGACGACGCGTACGAATGTCGAGGGGGTATTCGCAACCGGCGATGCCGCTGACCGGGTATACCGGCAAGCCATAACGGCGGCTGGCACGGGATGTATGGGTGCGCTCGACGCTGAAAAGTTCCTCGCCGCCCGCGAAGCTGAAGTGAGTACCAGCGCGGTCAAAGTCAAAGTATAAGCGTCACCGTCTTCCAACGCGTTGCCTTTCATGAAACTGGACATTCTCGTACTTGCCGCCCACCCGGATGACGCCGAACTGGGGTGTGGCGGGACGATCGCCAGTCATGTGGCGATGGGCCACAAGGTGGGTGTTGTCGACTTTACGCGGGGCGAGCTTGGCACCCGGGGCACTCCGGAAATCCGTAGCGCGGAGGCTGCCGCCTCGGCGAAGATCCTGGGCCTCTCTGCAAGGGTAAATCTGGGCTTGAAAGATGGGTTTTTTGCCAATACGGCGGAGGAACGCCTGCTTGTTGTGCGGGAGATCAGAAAATTCCGGCCGCGGATTGTCCTGGCCAACGCGATAGCCGACCGCCATCCCGACCATCCGAGGGCTTCGGAGCTGGCGTTCGAAGCTTGTTTTTCAGCCGGTCTGGTGAAAATTCAGACGGTGGACGAGGAGGGAAACGTCCAGGAACCGTGGCGCCCGGAGGCCGTATACCACTACATCCAGAGCGAGTTTGTGACGCCCGATCTCATTGTCGACGTTTCCGCCTACTGGGATGTCAAAATGCGGGCAATCCAGGCCTTCACCTCGCAATTTTACAACCCGGAAAGCAGCGAACCTGAAACGTATATTTCCAGCCAGGATTTTCTTCGGAAGCTGGAAGCCCGGGCCGTCGATTTGGGGCACTCCATCGGGGTCAAATACGGCGAGGGATTCACTGTACGCCGTCTGCCCGGGGTACGCGATCTGCTGCAACTTCTTTAAGGCGCCAGCCGCTGCGCCGACCAGGTATCGTCCCTGCGGATGAAACAGATCCTGTCGTGGAGCCGGTTTTCCCGACCCTGCCAGAATTCTATGACATAAGGATCAATCCCGAATCCGCCCCATTGGCGGGGGCGGGGTATTTGTGCGTCCGGTCCGAATTTCTTTTCCAGTTGGGTAAATCGTTCCTCAAGGATGCGGCGGTTTGCGATGGGATTGCTTTGCGGTGATGCCCAGGCGCCGATTTGCGATCCGCGTGGCCGGCTGTGAAAATATTCGTCGGAACGTGCGGGGGGCAGCCGGTGCGCGATGCCTTCGACACGAATCTGTCGTTCAATTTCGGGCCAAAAGAAGGTTAACGCGCAAGCGGGATTTTTTTCCAGCTCGATTCCCTTATCGCTTTGATAGTTTGTGTAGAATTCGAGTTTCCCGTCCGTAATGCCTTTCAGCAGCACGATGCGGGCGCGCGGTCGGCCATGCTCATTCACCGTAGACAGGGTCATGGCGCTCGGTTCCATGGCCTCGGCGCGGATGGCGTCGTCGATCCAGGTCTGGAGGAGGTTGAGGGGGTCAGCCGTGCCTTCCGGAAGATCCAGGGATGCACGGGTATATTCACGTCTTAAATCGGCCAGGTTATGCATTCGGTTGCAAGTAAAAGGGCAAAACTACACCGGGTATAAAATTTGGAGGTGTGAATTTGAAGTATTTTATTCAAGTAACAATTGCTTTTTCAAAACGAACTGGGTGGGTTGAATAACGGTAGGACTATGGCGGACATGGATTTCTTTAAGTACAAAAACCAGATCGAACCAGAGAAGGGTCGGTTGCTGATCTCTGAACCTTTTCTGCCCGATCCGAATTTTGAGCGCACGGTAGTCCTCCTTTGCGAGCACAATGAAGACGGGTCTTTCGGGTTTGTACTGAACAAACCTTCCATTCTCAAAGTTAATGAAGTAATGGAGGATATTAAGAATATCCAGGAACCGGTGTTTGTGGGCGGACCGGTGCAGCAGGATACGCTGCATTTCATTCACCGCAACACCGGCATCGAAAATTCCTCCCCGATCCTTGAGGGCATTTACTGGGGCGGGAGTTTCGAAAGCCTGATGTTCCTGACCGACACCGGACAGGTTTCGGCGGAGAATATCCGGTTTGTCCTCGGATACAGCGGGTGGGCTCCGGGTCAGCTCGTGGCGGAACTGGAGGAGGACTCCTGGATCGTTTGCGATTATGTGACGGAGGAGCTCCTGTTCGAAACCGACCCGAAACTGATGTGGAAAAAAGCTCTGGATAACATGGGAGGTCGTTTTTCCGTGTATTCTAACTATCCGGTCGATCCCCGGCTGAATTGACCAATTTTGAGTAACTTTAGGAAGATTGCGTTCAATCAAGTGGGCCACAAGCATGGAAATGGAAAAAGAAATCAGGGAAGAGCAGAGGTTGGACCCGTCCATCGCGGGTCATTCCCATGGGGTTGTGTCCGCGAACGCCGAACTGGATCGTCACGAGGACGAGGATCCGGACACGGGTTCCAATGACGAAGATCACAAGCAGGAGGACTATAGTGCCTTCACGAAAAAGCAGTTTGTCGACCTTGTAAAGGAACTTTCACGCAGCGACGACTTGTCGCGCGCTGATCGTGTGCTCCGCGAGGTCAAACCTTTGTTTGACGATATCCGCGAAAAGGAGCGCACCGCTGCCAAAGAACGCTTTGTCGAAAACGGCGGCTCCGAGGAAGATTTTGAATACAAGGATGACGAGCTTGACATCGCCTTCGATGCGCACGTTCGCCTGATACGCGACCGAAGGTCCAGGCAAATTCGCGAGGAAGAAGATCGAAAAACGGAGAACCTTAGAATAAAGCAGGAACTCCTGGAGAAGTTGCGTGAGCTGGTTGACTCACAGGACATGAACAACCAGTTCGAAAAATTTAAGGAGCTGCAAAAGGAGTGGAAGGCCGTCGGACCTGTGCCCGGTCCGTATGCCAAGACGATCTGGGCCAACTATCACGCGCTGGTCGACCGGTTCTACGACAATCAAAGCATCTACTTCGAGTTGAAAGAGCTCGACCGCAAGAAGAATCTTGAGGCCAAGCTGGACCTCTGTGTCCGCGCGGAGCGACTTGCTGAAGTAGAGATCATCAAGGATGCGATCCGTGAGTTGAACGAGTTGCACCACGAGTTCAAACACATCGGCCCCGTGCCGATCGAAGACAAGGACAGCATCTGGCAGCGCTTCAAGGCGGCTTCGGACGCCGTGTATGCACGTCGTGATGCATACCTGCAAACACTGCAGCAGGAGTTGAATGTCAACCTTGATCGCAAGGTGGCGATCGCTGATGAGGTTCAGGTGTTCACAACGTTTCAGTCGGACCGTATCAAGGAGTGGAATCAGAAGACGAAGGAGATCCTGGAGTTGCAGCGTAGGTGGGAAGAAGTCGGGGGGCTTCCCCGCGCAAAGGCGAAGGAAGTCAACAAGCGATTCTGGTCGGCCTTCAAATTATTCTTCAGCAACAAGAATGCGTTTTTCAAGAAGCTCGACGAGGAGCGGGAGCAAAACCTGAAACTTAAGAACGAGCTGGTGGCTCGCGCGCGTGAGTTAAAGGACAGCACGGATTGGGAGACGGCTTCGACCGAGTTGAAGGCGTTGCAGGCGAAGTGGAAAGAGATTGGTCCTGTGCCGGAGAAGTTCAGGGAGAAAGTCTTCCAGGAGTTCAAGGAGGCATGTGATTACTTCTTTGAGCAGCGGAGGAGTCAGCAC
>DASVCT010000043.1:0-16649 GCA_036381475.1 Cyclobacteriaceae bacterium | reverse complement strand
AAAGTTTTAATGATTGAGAAAAAATTAAGGGATCGCAAAGTTAATTTGCAGCCGCCGATTATGAAATCAATATTGAAAAAAACTGATAATCAAGGGGATGGAAGCCGATATTTCTCCGAAAAAATCGTTGAATGGTATCAGGCGAACCATAGAAAACTACCGTGGCGGGAAACGCGCGACCCGTATCGCATCTGGCTGTCGGAAGTGATCCTTCAGCAAACCCGGGTAGCCCAGGGGCTTCCCTATTACATCCGGTTCACAACGCATTATCCATCCGTTTATGCGCTGGCCTCGGCACCAGAGGAAGAAGTTCTCCGTCACTGGCAAGGCCTGGGTTACTATACACGCGCGCGCAACCTCATACGGTGCGCCAGGGTTGTCGTGGAACAGCACGGCGGTGCCTTCCCGAACAGCTTTCAAAAATTGCGACTCCTGCCCGGAGTGGGTGACTACACCGCCGCAGCCATTGCCTCCATTGCCTTTGGAGAACCGGTTGCCACCCTGGATGGAAACGTGTTCCGAGTCCTCTCACGATATTTCGGGTTGCGCCATGACATTGCCCTTTCGTCGTCCCGTAAGGTCTTTTCCGACCTTGCTACGGTGTTGGTGCCGAACGGACATCCGGGCACATACAACCAGGGGATTATGGAGTTCGGCGCGCTTTGCTGCCTCCCTAAAGCACCGCAGTGCGACGACTGTGTCCTGGCGGCCGGGTGCTACGCGAGGGAGCGACGAGCGCAGGCCCTTCTCCCGGTGCGCAACGTGAGGAAGCGCCCCCGCAAGCGCTTTTTCTACTACTTTGTTTTTATAAACGGAAACCGGGTGGCGATGAGAAAGCGATCCGAAAGGGACATATGGCAAAATCTCTACGATTTTTACGTTGCCGAGACTCCGCGACAGCGAACACTCCGGAAGGTGGTGGAAAACGACGAAAAATTGCGGGCATTGGCAGGGCGGCTGACAGAACTTGAGGTGACCCCTGCCTACCGCCATAAACTTACTCACCAGGAAATTTACGCCAGGTTTGTCGTTGTCCGAAACCCATTCAAGCATGATGTCCTCCCCCGTGATCTGACTTTCTTTTCGAGAAAGAGCGTGGACAGACTTCCAAAGCCGGTGTTGATAAGCCGCTTTCTGGCCGACCGGAAAATTTTATAGTTATCCCTAACTTTGGTACTTTTACCCTATGCGGATCGCTGACGGAAACCGAACCCGCCGGCAATCCATGACGTTCTTCCAAGTATAAGCAGTAAATCCAATTATATGTCAGGAGTAAATAGAGTAATCTTGGTGGGTCGGCTCGGAAAAGACCCTGAGGTGAGAAACCTTGAAAGCGGGGTGGCTGTGGCCAATTTCAGCCTGGCTACATCCGAATCTTATAAAGATCGGGTGACGGGTGAAAAGAGAGAAACCACCGAGTGGCACAATATAGTCTTGTGGCGTGGCCTTGCCGAGGTCGCCCAGCGCTTTCTGCATAAGGGCGACATGATTTATGTCGAAGGTAAACTCCGCACAAGATCCTGGGAGAAAGACGGCATCACCCGTTACACCACGGAAGTGGTAGGCGACAACATGACCATGCTGTCTACGCGGCAGAGTGGCGGCATGACGCAGCCCGCAGAAATGAGCAGCTCTGCAGTCCCTGATCGCGGCAGCCAGGAACCCTACCGGGCGCCCGTCGATACCAGCAGCACGGATGACTTGCCGTTCTGAATGTAGTACAAATGTCAATCCGCTTTGGACGAACCTCCCAGTTACGCATTATACTTTCCGGCTAGTTCAGGTACAGGCCTGATTTACATCCTGGGTATTGCTGCCTTGCTGTTGCTTGGGTTGTCTGCCCTGATCACAGCTTCCGAGACTGTATTGTTGCACGACGACGGAAGCAAGCGCAACGGAAGTTCCACCAAACTGCAGGACGCGTCTCTTCTACCGGCAACCATACGGATTGTCCGTCACGCCCTTGTCATCGCTGTAGTTACTCTTTGCGGTGGTATCCTGTGGACTTCTTACGGGGAGGCGCAAGCGCGCAATGCTGCTACATTAGTAATCATCATTGCCGCTACGTTTGCGCTGGTGGCCTTCGGCGACCTTACGCCACGTGCCATCGCAGCCCGATACCGGAACCGGCTGATCCGTGTCATGCTTCCGTTCTGGAGGTTTGCCGTTAGCGTCTGCAGGCCGTTGGCAGTGGCCTTGTCCGGCATGGACCGCGTTGCGGAACAGCGACTTCAAAATCAGGTACAACCGACGCAGCACCCGCTTATGCCAAATGGAATCAACGGTAACCAACCGGATCTCCTGAAAGGAATAGAAGGTTTTGGATCGCTCACCGTCCGCCAGGTCATGCGCTCGCGCATCGACATCGCAGCCGTCGACGTTGCGATGAACTTCCATGAACTGATGGATTTCATCAACAAAACAGGATTTTCGCGAATGCCGGCCTACCGCGAAACGATCGACCACATCGAGGGTATTCTTTATATCAAAGATCTGCTGCCCTTCACAGAGGAGGATGAGAATTTCCGATGGCAGGAGCTGCTCCGCCCGGGATTTTTTGTTCCTGAAAACAAAAAAATCGATTCGCTGCTGAAGGATTTTCAGGAAAAGCGCGTTCATATCGCAATGGTTGTCGACGAATACGGCGGCACGGTGGGTCTTATAACCCTTGAGGATATTATCGAAGAGATCATTGGCGAGATCAACGACGAGTTTGACGACGAAGCCACCGGTTTCCGGAAAATCGATGACTATACATATGTCTTTGAAGGAAAGACGCTGTTACACGATCTTTGCAAAACGCTTGATGTGGACGGAAGCCTGTTCGACGAAGTGAGAGGCGAAAGCGAGTCGCTGGCAGGCCTGATTCTCGAGCTTACCAATGACCTTCCTAACGTAGGCAAGAAGATTACATACAAACAATTCACCTTCGTCATCGAAGCAGTCGACAAGAGAAGAATAAAGCGCGTACGAGTACACATCCATGAACACGAGGAATCCTAGATACGCCAGGGTACAACCGACATTATGTGCAGCGCTCGTCATGCTGTCATTTCTCGTGGTTTCATGTGAACGCAATTACGTACCCAAGCCGGTCGGCTACAACCGCCTTGATCTTCCCGATCCCGCATACCGCGCTATGCCCGACACGTTGCCCTACTGGTTCGAATACTCCAAGCACGCGGAAATTCTCAAAGACACGTCGTTCATTAATGACCCGGAATGGATTGAAGTGTACTATCCCCAGATGAAGGCCACGGTTCACATCACCTACAAAGCAGTGAATGGGAACCTCCAACTGCTGAAGGAGTATGTCGACGATTCCTACCGGCTAACAGCCAAACACCAGATCAAGGCATACTCCATCAATGAAGTTCTCGTGAGCACACCGTCAGGCAAGACTGCCGTGATCGAAGAAATCGAGGGTGAGGTTCCCAGTCAGTTCCAGTTTACCGTCACTGACTCTACGCGAAACTTCCTTCGTGGTGCGCTGTACTTTAACACAAAGGTCCAGAATGATTCACTCGCCCCAGCCATCGAATACGTGAAGAAGGACATCATGCACATGATCAATACGCTCGAGTGGAACAGCGAAAGGAGCGGATCATGAAGACGGATTTTGCGGGAGTGTTTGGTCTGCATGCTGCGAATGCATAAATTTTGCACGAACCTGTCACAGGAAAAATCCAACCAATGAAATATACGTTCCTTATTCTCGCTGCCCTGCTAAGCGTTGGCAGCATCGGTTTGTCACGCGCACAATCGTCCGTCCGCCAAATCTATGAGCTCAGGGTTTATGAACTTACCATGGGTTCACTCGGTCATCTTGAAAACTACCTGGGCAAAGCGCTGATTCCGGCACTTAACCGCAATGGCGTGCCGCATGTCGGTGTCTTCCGTGAAGCAGGTCAGAACGAGCCTCCGAAAATCTACGTGCTTATTCCCTACGCGTCATTTGCCGATTATTCAAAAGTCAGGGAAGCCCTCGCCCGGGACGAGGCGTATCGCAAGGACAGCGAAACCTACCGCAACCTGCCTAACCCGGTTTATTTTCGATACCAAACGTCGGTGTTGGAAGCCTTTGCCGGATTTCCATCACTGGTCGTGCCCTCCCAGGAAGAGCGCATCTTTGAACTGAGGAAATACGAAGGATACAGCGATGACGCCGTGTCGCGGAAAATCAGAATGTTCAACGAAGGCGAAATCGACGTCTTCAAGGAAACGGGACTTCATGCCGTATTCTTTGGTGAGACCCTGTCGGGACCGGACATGCCACGCCTTCAGTACATGCTCACGTTCCGTGATATGGAGGAACGCGATAAAAACTGGCAGGCGTTCATTTCCCACCCGGAGTGGGCGAGGATGTCGAAGGATCCTCAGTATGCGAACACCGTTTCGAAAATCATCCGGGTATTCCTCGAGCCGTTGTCTATCTCACAAATCTGACCCTACTTCGGGCTATGCTCGCGGGCATAGTGCTCCCTGAGGATGTCGTACGCAAAATCGTCCGTAAGATCGCGGACGGCGGTGTGTACGTGGTTGGCGTTGTTCTGCGTGTTGTCATATTCGATCAACAGCATGGGTCCCTGGATTCGATAGTAGTGCCCTGCACCCGGCTGCAGGCTGCCTGCCCACGCGAAGGACAAGTTTTCAATGCCGGCATCCTGGATCTTTTTCATCAGGCGGTTTGAAAATCCGAATGCATAGTTCTTGACGTACACGTCCAGCAGGGTGAGCAGCATCCTTTGTTGCGCCGATGTCATATCGCCATAGGAAATACCCTTGGGTTCAAGCGGTGTCGCCTCGCGCTCCGCGAGGGTAAACATCTCGCGCGGGGCCGTGTCTGCAAACCTTACAATCTTAAGTTGGTCATCGGAAAACGAGTTCACAAGCTGGAAGCCGAGGTCGGTTTCAAGCTTGAGGATCTGCTTCCCTTCCTGGGGTCCTCGCGGCACCGTGGCCGGATTTGATCCGAAAGCCGAGGGTGTAGAGGAGACCAGCGTTCCGTCAATTGAAAAGAAGTTGAGCGACACATGATGTCCCTCGAGGCGCCAACCCCAGGGCTGTTTGCTCGACGGGGTTCCGAAGATGCTGACGTAGTAGTTTTCCGGGTCGCGGTATTTGTCGTCCGGTCCCCGTCCTTCCAATTGGCGAAGGATGAGCTCATTTGCCATAGTCTCCGTGGCCTTCGTAAAGCCTTGCTGGCTAAGCGACGCGCGAAGCAGGTTGAGGGCTGCCTCCCGCTGACGCATGTCCAGCTCCTTGAAGGGAATTCCTTTTCTGGCCCTGGGAACAATAGTCCAGTCGGTGCGTTCATCCGTTTCAACGGGAAACGACGCCTTTTTAAGCTGGTCCGGAGTGAGAAGTGTCGTAAATGCTGTGGCGGTTTGTGTCAGGTCCTGGCCCGCACTCGGAAGACAAATGCTTGTGGTCAGCGCGAACAAAAGTCCGCAGGTTATTCGTTTCATAGGGGGCGCCATTTGTGGATGCGCTACTAAAGATATACCCTTTTTCGCAACCGGGGCATTATTGTGTGAGAACGGTCTCATAAAGTGTACAAGTCGTATTTTAGCGCTATTGATCCCATGTATGCCCCGGAAAGGATTGCAATCAGAGCAATGAAAATGTATGATGTTATAATAATCGGTGCGGGGCCAATTGGTCTTGCCTGCGGAATAGAAGCCAAAAAGGCTGGCCTTGAGTATCTCATTATCGAGAAGGGATGCCTCGTAAATTCGCTGTACAACTATCCGCTCAATATGATGTTCTTTTCCACCTCGGAGCGGCTGGAGATCGGGGAGGTTCCTTTTATCTCCCATCAGCCGAAACCGAATCGCTTTGAGGCACTGGAATATTACCGCCGCGTTTGCTCGTCCTGGGAACTGAACGTCCGGCTGTACGAAAAAGTCGAGGCAGTACGAAAGAGCGCAGATTTCTTTGAAATAGAAACGATCAAGGGCAAGTACCAGGCACGTGCGGTGGTTCTCGCTTTGGGCTTTTACGACCTGCCCTTCCTGCTTAATGTGCCGGGAGAAGACCTGCCAAAGGTAAGGCATTACTATGATGAGCCTCACCCATATTATATGCAGCGCGTCGTCGTTGTCGGAGCAGCCAATTCTGCGGTCGACGTAGCATTGGAGACCTATCGCAAGGGTGCCGATGTCACCATGGTGATACGGGAATCGGCAATACGCGATACTGTTAAATACTGGGTCAGGCCCGACATAGAAAACCGCATTAAGGAAGGTTCCATCAAAGCGTACTTTAACTCGGAGGTTCTGCGCATAACACCAGATGCGGTGATGATCCGTACGCCGGAAGGAGAGCTAACCATCGAAAATGACTTCGTGATGGCGATGACGGGGTATCAACCTCCCTTTGAATTCATGGAACGTTGTGGCGTGCAGTTCAGGGACGACGAGTTTCATACGCCGATTTACGACGAGGCTACTATGGAAACCAACGTTCCGGGCATTTACCTTGCCGGGGTCGTCTGTGGGGGCCTGAAAACCAACAAATGGTTCATAGAAAACTCCAGGGTTCACGCCGAGGTCATCATGAAAAACCTGTCACAGGTGCTTACCTGATATTCACAAAAAGCGGCGCAGAATGGCGCGGACCTCACCAAGATAACCGCCCCCAAACAGGTTGACGTGCACAAGCAGCGGATATAGTTTGTAGATATCGAGGCGTTCCTGGAGACCAGGCTGCGTTGGGAACGCTTCTTCATAGGCTTCATAAAAACCTTGCCCGAACCCTCCGAATAGTTCTGTCATCGCCAGGTCGACTTCACGGTGGCCGAAGTATACTGCCGGGTCGATAAGGCAGGGATGACCAACGTCGTCAACGATCACGTTGCCATTCCATAGATCGCCATGCAGGAGCGATGGCGCTTCCCGCACGAGGATATCCGGAAGGCGTCGGAAAAGGGCATCGAACTGCATCGCCACATTCCTATCGATGCGACCTGTATCAATGCCTGACTTTAGTTGCGGGTGAAGCCGTCGTTCGATAAAGAAGTTCACCCAGTCGTGACCTGGTGTATTTTCCTGGGGTAGGGATCCGATGTAGTTGTCGTGGTCCAGTCCATATTGATTCCACGATATTCGATGAAGTGCGGCAAGCTGGCGCCCCAGCATCTGCCAATAATCGTGCACCTTTCGGGCGGGCGACATGAATTCCATAAGGATGAACTGGTAGTCGCCGCGGACGCCTGTTCCCACGACACGTGGTATGCGAACTGCGCTTGCGCCAAGAAGCAGCGTGAGTCCTTTCGCTTCCGAGTCGAACATACCCGGATAACGCCGGGCGTAGTTCCACTTCAAAAAGAAATCGCCTTGCGGAGACTGCAGATGTCCTCCGTGGTTTATACAACCACCTCCGGTAGGGGTGAATCGAAATGGTTCGGGGTCTTTGCCCGCCTTTCGCAACACTTCGCCGACGGCGTGGAGAACCGGGTCGGGAACTAAACTCACTGTTGTCGATCACGAAAATGAAGACTGCCCTTCAAGCCGACAAAGATCGTGAGAGGGGGCGCCGGATTGAAGAAGCGGCCCCCGAACGCGTTGAGGTCGTGGCCGAGGCTATAGGTTTCGTCGAGGATGTTCTCGGCTCCGGCGAACACGTGCAATGGAAGGTTGCTGCCGGCATGAAAGCTGTATTCTACTTTTGCACCGAGCAGGGTGTAGGGATCCGAAAATGTCGAGTTGGCGTCGTTCAGAGGGATGCGGTCAGTGTAGGTGCAGGTTAGGTTGACAAGCCAGGCGTGGTGGACGGTAGCGCTGACGCCTCCCACGAGGATGTTGGGTGCAACGCCGGTAAGTTTGTTGCCGCTATAGTCGTTGACGTCCTGGATATATTCCGAAAAAAGATAATGATTCAGCGAATAGGATAGCCATGGCGTTAGTGAGACATTCGGGGTAACCGTCAGGGTTTTCCAGGTGAGCGCGACTTCCATACCGCGCTGGGTTGTTTTGCCGGCGTTGACAAAATAGTCTGCATCATCGTCTGTGCGGCGGACGACAATCGTCTCGTCAAGCCGGAAATCGTAGCCCGTAATGTCGAACACCAGGCTGTTCCTCACCAAGCTTCCCCGGATTCCCAATTCGAAGTTGGTGCCTTTTTCCGGATTGATGTTATCGTTGAACGTGGAGGTTGACGGGTACAGTTCGGCAACGGTGGGCGGTGAAAAGCCTTTGCTGACGCTTGCGTGAACGGAAATGTTCTCGTTGATCTTTTTCAGTAACGCAAGGCGTGGTGAAAAGACCGGGTCGAAGTCCCTGTGTCGCGAAAACGGCGGAACGTCGGACAGTCGCTGGTACTGTACGTCGAAGAGGTTTACGCTTCCGCCGGCGGTGAGGAAGAAATCGTAAGGAAGGAAGAATTCAATTTGCGAAAATACAAATGCCGTAGTTGAGGTAATCTCGTCGTCGTTTTGGATTGCACCGGATTGTCCCTGGTTGTTGTCGTATACGCCAATAGAGGAGAAGCCGTACTGGAACTCCGCACCGAAGTCGAGCTTCCCTCCGCGAAACGCGAAACTCGTATTCGTTCGACCACCTACACTGAGTTCCCTGCGTCGCTCGTAATTCCGTATGGCGGAGTTGTCGAATTGGGAGAACGATCCATAAACGCCGGTACTGTTAGACCATCGGCTGTTCCATCGATACGTGTGTGACACGCCGGAATAAAATGTCTTGTTGAAGACGGCGGCCTTTTGCTCGACGGCGCCGGGATTTGGTCCGGCTGGCGGACGTGCCTGTTTGGGGTTCTCGGCGAACTCTTCTGCAGTGAGACCCCCCGGTGTTTCATAGGTAAGGTCGGCGTAAACTACATTGAGGTCTATCGTCCGGGCATGAGCGGGACGGAACGTTCCAAGGATCTGGATGCCATCCCGGGCCATCCCGGTTTGATCGCGCCAACCGTCGGAGTGTTGATGGGCGTATCGCACCGCGAGATCAGCGCCTTCGCGGTTGGTGCGCGCTTCTCCTGTATAGCGCAATGAACCGAAGCTGCCATATGTTGCTGAGAACGAGATCGCACTCTCGTCGGAGCCGGAGCCTCCTGCTTTGCTTTGCATCAGCAAAACCCCTCCGGTTCCCGCTCCATAAAGGCTTCCGCCCGGACCTTTGATTACTTCGGCAGTCTGCAGCGAGCCGAAGTCGAGAAGATTAATGTACGTGTTGCCCCCGGGGTCGGTGAAAGGTAAGCCGTTCCAGTAGATTTTCACATTGCGGAGTCCAAATGGCGACCGAAGCGTACTTCCGCGTATAGATAGCCGGTAACTTCCGGGCGACCGTTCCTCCATACGGACTCCCGGAACGGTATTTATCACGGGCAGCAGCGACGCATTGTTGAAGCGCTCAAAGTCCGGTGCAGCAATAAGGCTCACCGATGCGGGAACTTCAAGTAACGCGCGATCAGATTCGTATGCGCGAATGATGACCGGGCTAAGCAACAGGGACGAGTCGTTAGCCACGGACTGTCCGTGCGCTGCGAAGCAAGCCGCCAGGAATAACGACAGCAAAGACAATTTCCTGATCATTGGAGGTAAGGTATAAAGGAATCGGCTCCTTTAACAGGAGGCGATTATTATGTATCTTCGGGTGGAAACCCACCCGTGTTATGCGGTTGTTTTGCCTTGGCCTCTTCCTTTCAGTGTCCTGTGCGGTATATGCACAGGCGAAGCGGGCGACAAACGCGCATTTGTCTGGTAAAAATTTTCTTTCTCTCCGTTGGAAAGAAAACGACACGCGTCTCTCGTTTCGGCAGACGTATGCGCCCTACCTGGTGCAATACAGGTCACCTGACCGTACTGGTGTCTACTGGCAGGGCATCGTGTTCACGCGCACCTCGCCCGGAAAGTTTTTCGCAAGCACGTACTACTACGATCAGCAGGGGAACCTGCGCGAGACCCGGTCTTTCTTCAATATCAGAAGGCGGGGGCAATTCACGAACTGGAAGATTCAGTTTTCTTCTCTCTACAAGAGTCCGGTGTTTGTCCGCACCTTCTGACGAAATCAGTTGCTTCAGCTATCCTTCGTGACAACGCCACACCCCACGCGTGATCCGGCATTTCCCGATGGCTGTGATACGAAGTCGTCGGGATCAGCGTGAATGATAACGGCCTTGCCCACTACGTCGGAAGCGGTACCCGTTCCAATGGTCCAGTCTTTGGCAGTTATTTCAAGCGTACCGGTGCCGTCATCGCCAACTTCGAGGTTTGCAATGTCGCCAGCGTGAAACTCGCCATCGTTCTCCATGCGTTTGCCATGGGCCTTGTTCATAGGATTCCAGTGCGGCCCGGCGGACGTGGCATCGGGTGCGCTGCAGTCGCCAGACTCATGAAGGTGAACGGCGTGTGTGCCGGGAGTAGCGCCTTGTACCTTGAGGGTCATCTTCACACCATCGCTGGTTTCTTCAAAGGTTGCCTCACCCATGAGTGAGCTTCCACTTGCCCCCTGGATCTGGGCTGTTGCCGTGTTCTTTTTCATCGAGCAGGAGATGCTTGCGGCTGCAATGAAGGCCAAAGCGAGAAAGTGAATTTTCATGAACGCTTTCATAATGTTTTGTTTTTTGAATTACCCGCATTTCGCGGCGGTGATACATTCGAGGATCGAATTTATAACAAAACCAGTGAATATCCGGTTTAATAACGACATAACACGGGCAATATTCCTTCTTCGGTTCACAGCACGATATGTGTACACCAATTTCCACAGCTAGTGGTAGCGATGGACGCATCTACATTGTCGTTTTCAGGTGCTGCGTGGGCTGGGCTGTGAGACGCGGGCGGTGAGTGGAAAGCTTTGTAACGCCTGCCAGAGCTTGCCTGTATGCTTCAGCAGTGTAATGCTATCGACGGCAAAGTCTGCATGAAACTCCTTGTCGCGAAACTCCTGCCATGCTTTTTCAAAGTTGGGCTTCTTCAGGTCGCGAAAGGCTAGCGTAAGGTGGGGATAAAAGGGCTGTTCCTTGTACGTTGCGTTATACAGATTGAGCTCCGTCTTGCAGTAGCGGTGAAGCTCCTGCTGAAGGGCCTGCAACTCGGGATTGGTCTCTACGTCGATGAAAATCACCTTCGGAGAGAAGCATGAAAAATTGTGCAACGTCAGACGGAACCCCTGATGGTCGTTTGCAAAGCGCGCCAGCTTTTCCGTAAGTTCTCCTTCTTTTTTCTCCTTCGCTCTGAAGGGCATGTGCAACGTAACATGCGGAGGAGAGTTGAGTGAGGCCTTGCTGTTGTAAGTGTCCCGAAAGTACTCCTTCAGCCGAAGGGCTTCTTCATATATCGGCGAAGGGGGTATTATAGCGATGAAATATTGCTGTGATTTATCAGGTTTTTTCCCTGGCATGGTACCATCAACTGAATAAAACGGGAAATTCGCCAACAAAATGTTTATCTAATAGCTTTTGGGCCAAAAAGTTGCGCCTCCACGTCTCACCCAAAATTTAAACGAGTCCGCAGCAGGTTCACGCAACCTGAATTACTACCTTTAAACAGCATTTTAACCTAAACTTATGAGCGACGACTATGCAGGCTTCTGGCTGCGTGTGGTGGCCTTTATTATCGATTCCATTGTCCTCTCCGTGCTGTACCTTCTTATTCTTATTCCGCTGTTCGATTTTCTTGTCCCCCCGCCCGCCATCGATCCCAACTCTCCCATGCAGGGGCCAACATTTCTCCAGCAGGTACTGACGCCCGACGTTTCGCAACTCGCGTTGATCGTAGTCGCCATCCTGTACTATACCATCATGGAGGCGTCCCGTCACCAGGCATCGCTTGGCAAACTTGCCCTCGAACTTAAGGTAACCAATGCGAAGGGGGAACGCCTGAGTTTATCGAAGTCCGTCATCCGCAACGTATCCAAACTGTTGTCGGCAGCGTTGCTATTGCTGGGATACATTGTAGCAGCGTTCACCCGCCGCAAACAAGCTCTTCACGATCTTATCGCGGGAGCGTTCGTGCTGAAACGCTGAAAGCCAGAGCAGGACGCTTGATGTGGGATTGGAACGGATGATTTTCGATTTGACAGGCTCGAATAAATCTACGGGGGCCTCATCACACTCCGAAACTGCATTGCGTGGCCTTAAATCAAAAATCAAAAATCAAAAATCAAAAATCAAAAACATCCCCGGGGCTATTTGCAATGCTTCTTCAGCAGGGCTTTTGCATCAACCGAGCCTCGGGTATCAGCCTGTTTCAAATCCAGGCATGCGTCATACTGGTTGTTCATGGCTAACTTCACCAGAGCCCGCTGATAGTAGGTTTCGGGGTCCTGTGGATAAAGCTCGATTGACGAGGTGTAGTCTTCCAGCGCTCCCTGGTAGTCTTCTTTTTCCATTCGGCTGAGGGCGCGATTATCATAGTAGACCGGATTGGTATTGTCGATTTCAATAGCCTTGGTATAGTCTGCAATGGCACCGTCATGGTCGTCCAGATTATATTTCACTACACCACGCAAGTTGTACGTGTCGGGGTCTTCCGGATCCAGTTCGATCGCCTTGTCATAGTCTTCCAGTGCCCCCTCGTAGTCCTCCATGGCGCTCCGGGCGAGGCCGCGATTTTCATACTTGAGCGGATCTTCCGGGTCGAGTTTTATGGACACGTCGTAATCCGCTATGGCTTCCTTGAAATTGCCGGCACCGTAATGCGCAACGCCGCGGAAGTTATAGAGTGACGCGTCCTCTTTGTCCAGCTCGATGGCTTTCGTGTAGTCGTCAATCGCGCTGACGTACTCACCGAGTTCAGCCTTCAGAAGGCCGCGATTGAAATACTTATCCGCATCGGGCGGCCCCAAGTCAAGAGCCTTTGAAAAGTCGAAGTATGCACCCTGAAGGTCCTCGATGTTATACCGGGCCAGACCGCGGTTGGTATAGGCGTCGGTGTATTTGGGGTTCAGGCGGATGGCCCCGTCGAAGTCCTCTATGGCACCTTCATCGTCGCCAAGCTGCATCTTAGCCTCTCCGCGAAGGCTGAGCGCCCGGTAGTCGGACGAGTCAAGTTCCAGCGCATAGGTGAGGTCGCTGATGGCGCCATAGTAATCTTCCTGGCCCATCCTTGCTTCGGCCCGCAGTGTAAGCGCTTCCTTGTTTTTCGGTTCTGCATTGAGGACGGTATTCAGGAGTGCATGTGCACCCGCGAAGTCGCTGGCGTCCACCTTTTGTTTAGCATCGGCGAGCGGGTCGGATTGCGCCACCAGGAGGGTAGGCACCCCCAGGATGAAAAATAGCAGCAGGGATGATTTTTGCATTGCGTTTGGCGGTTATATCACAAGTTAATGGATTTAATCAGCGATCGACAATGATCTATGCTTTGTGATTTAGATTTGACGGTTACGGCGACGAGGGAACCAACCCCTAACTTAATGCCATGCCTTGGATAATGACCAGTCATATAGCCTATTTCCCGTACACCTTTTTTGGATGAAGGGCGGCCGGATAATTTCTATTTTTCATAAAAATTACCCCCATGCACATACGTTTTTCCGCCCTAGTGTTCGCCGTATGGCTGGTTCAGCCGGTCGCAGCCCAGCGAATGGACTTTGAAGAATATGACCCGCCGTCCACGCTCGTCGTTCCGGAACACGTCCTTACCCGGGCCAGGTATCCTTTCATCGATGTTCACAACCACCAGTTCGGAATGGCCACGCAGGATCTTTCAGGTCTCGTGGCAGAGATGGACAAGCTCAACATGAAAGTGATGGTTAACCTGAGTGGACGTGGACGCGGTGATACGGACCACCTGATCCGGTCGTTGCAAAATGCGCGAAAGCATCCCGGAAGGTTTATCATATTTACGAACATCGACTTCGATGGAATCGACGACCCGCAATGGACGGAACGCACCGTAAAGCAGCTTGAAGAAGACGTAAAGGCCGGCGCGTCCGGACTGAAGATATACAAGAGCCTTGGCATGTTCGCCCGCGACAGCAAAGGCAATCGCATCCACATCGACGATCCGCGCATAGGCCCAGTGTGGGACAAATGCGGAGAGCTCGGTATTCCTGTGCTGATACACTCCGCAGATCCGAAACCCTTCTGGGATCCCATGGATGCAAACAATGAACGCTGGCTCGAGCTGAAGACCCATCCGGGACGGCGGCGCAGCGACGACAACCCTGCACCCTGGCAGACCATCATCAACGAACAGCACAATGTGTTCCGCCAGCATCCCCGCACGATTTTCGTCAATGCGCACCTGGGTTGGTATGGCAACAACCTTCAGAAGCTGGGTGAACTGCTGGATGCTTTCCCCAATATGTACACCGAAATCGGCGCCGTCATTGCAGAGCTTGGACGCCAGCCCCGATTCGCGCGGGCCTTTCTTATCAAATACCAGGATCGAGTAATGTTTGGCAAAGATTCATGGGTTCCTGAAGAGTATACTACCTATTTCAGGGTGCTCGAAACGGCCGACGACTATTTCCCTTACCACAAACGCTACCATGCGTTTTGGAGAATGTACGGCCTCGATTTGCCCGACGAAGTGCTGAAGAAGATTTACTACAAGAATGCACTGAAGGTCATACCGAATATCGACGCGAGCGCCTTTCCCCAATAGATTCAGAAGCAGAAGCAGGTGCAGTCCGCTTTTTGCCACTGCCACTGCTACTGCATCTGCTTCTGCATCTAATCTATACCCTATACACCTTTGCCTTAAAGCGTTTCAATTGAGCGCTCAGCGTGTCCACCGCAAGATCGGTGGCTGCTTCGAACGTCCGCGCTTTTTCTATTACGAAGAGGCGATCGCCGGGAACGTTGAGTTTGACTTCCACCGTCTTGTTGTCGGTACCTTCATTGTTTAGACGCAGAAACACCTCTCCGTCAATGACGCGGTCATAAAACCGGTCGAGCTTATCCAGCTTTTTGTGGATGAAATCAATCAGCTTGCGATCTGCATCAAAGTGAATGGAATGAACCTGTAACTTCATAACGCCAAAAATTTAGTGAAGGAAAAAAACAACCAGTCCGGTTTTCATCCGGTCTCGGTACACTTGTTACATAGGCATCTCGATTAATGTAGCGATCGGCATAGTCAGGCCTTTGGGTGCGCCTGTTCGTAAATCCTCCTGAGTTTTTCCATCGAGTTGTGGGTATACACCTGGGTAGCTGCGAGACTGCTGTGGCCCAGAAGATCCTTGACAGCGTTGATCCCGGCGCCTCTGTCGAGAAGGTGTGTGGCATACGTATGGCGCAGGATATGCGGGCTTTTCCGTTTTGATCCAGACTCCTGCAAACATTGCTTTACAATCCGGTAAATCATCATGGGATACGATGGCAACCCCTGGTCCGTCACAATCAGGCGATCGGCGCCAGACCCGCGAGTCGTCTCCTGTTTTAGTTTACGATATTCACTAATAAGGGATACGAGACTTTGTGGGAAAGGGATTATCCTTTCCTTGTTTCTTTTGCCTAATACTTTTATGACACAATTTTTCAGATCGATATCCGTTTCCTTCAATCCGATAAGTTCCGATAAGCGCATACCCGTCCCGTACAAAAGCTCGATGACAAGGTGTCTCCTCATTATGCTGAAAAGGCTTTCTGATTTTCTATTGGTCCCTGGCCCTGTCTCTTCCCCGGGTTTAGCGGAAACCTCCAGCACCGACGTCATGTTTTCTTCCCGCACAAAATCGGGGAGCCGTTTTCTCGTTTTCAATACGCGAATTCGGGACATCGGATCCTTTGCCAGTGATCCATGCGTGCGGAGAAACTTATAGAACGTCCGCAGGCAGGCAATCTTCCGGTTGACCGTAGTTGCATCCATTCCATTGTTGACGAGCTCAATGATCCACGACCGGATGACATTGTGTTCTGCGCCCTCAATGGTTTCCTGAGGAAAGGTGTTTGATATAAACTTTTCGAATTGCCCGAGGTCGTTTTCGTATGCTGCCAGGGTGTGGGGGCTCACCCGCTTTTCATACCTCAGGTACTTTAGGAAGGATTCTTTCATACTGCGCACACCGCCCCTGGGTGGAAGCTAATGTAAAAAAATAATCCCCTCCGGAAAAGCTGGGAGGGGACTTAAGTACGATTTGGGGCAGGCGCGATTAGCTGGCCGCCTTCTGCCTTTGTTGTTCGCGATAGATGGCGCGAATCACTTCATTTCTGCGTCTCACAGAGGGCTTTTCGTAGGCGGTCCGGGCACGCAGCTCCTTCAATACGCCCGTCTTTTCAAATTTTTTCTTGAAACGCTTCAGCGCCTTGTCGATGGATTCGTTCTCTTTTATGTTAACAACAATCATAATTCGCGTTTACTTCTAAGGGGTGCAAATATAGCTTTTTTTGAGGAAAATCACAATGTTAAGAGGATTTTTCGGGAGGTAGTTCTGGAGTAATCGGGGGGTGGACTGGGTGATCATTTGATCTACGATTGACAATCTACGATTCATTGTTGTCCGGGGAAAATCGGGGATTGTGAAAAAAGGCTTCTTCCGAGCGGGAATCGGAACATTTTCTGAAAGATGTAAAGTAAAGCCGCGCTTCGACTCCGCCAGCAACCGTGCTTCGACTCCGCTCAACCACCGGAGTAATCCGATCACCCAACAAGAATGAACCACTGGGAGAGTAAATTTTTTATTTTTCCATATTGCGGGCGCGTCAGGTGACTGATTGTGGCTGAAGACCGGTGACTGAGCGGAGTCGAA
>DASVCT010000042.1:0-3272 GCA_036381475.1 Cyclobacteriaceae bacterium | reverse complement strand
TCGCCGAATAGTTTTCCTGCCATGGACTGGGTGAGTGCCAATTTTCCCGGCGTAGAAACGGCCTCACGCAGGTTGCCACTGATCGTTTTAAAATCGAACATGTCCGCGAATCCGCTGTCGACAACATGGTAGCCGCTTCTCAGATAGGAATCGCCTGCCTGAAGAATGTCTTCGCCGTCAAAAAAACGGGTACTGTGAAGAATGTCCGGATACTCTTCATCCATGACAGGAGCTTGCGGTGTGACAATCATGTCGCTGATGTCTGCTTCACCGGCATCGGGCCAGGATTCGGCTACGCGGTATATGTGAACAGAATTCTGGTGGAATTTGTCGAACGACCGCTCGTAGTTTACGATCAGGAACAGCAACAGCGAGGCGGCAAAGCCGGTACAAAGTCCCACAATATTGATGGCAGAGTAACTTTTATACTTTACAAAGTTTCTCCAACCTGTGCGCAGGTAGTTTCCGATCATATCAATCATGTTAAGGGGAGTTGTCCCGTAAAGTCTCTTTGCAATGGCTGGACGGGCAAGCATGATGACGTCCCACGCAAAAAGGAAACGAGCTTTCCGTACGCCAACCGTCTCGGCGTTCTCGAGGAAGACCTCGGTCATATCCCCTTCAATTTCCTCCACGTATTTGTCGCGGACGATGCTGCGCAGTATGCGTAACAGCCATCGGGGCGGGTGAATATTTTCCGGCGTGCTCATAAGATTTACATGCTGAAAGTCAGTTGGGGAATCGACTCCCAGAGGCCTGCACGGATCTCCTTCAATTCCGCCAACACCTTCTCTGCATACCGGGTGATCGTGTAAATGCGCTTGCGCTTTCCGCCGCGCTTTTGTGTTGCCTCGCCCAATTGCGACTTGAGAAACCCTTTGTCCTCCAGCCTCTTGAGCGCCGATTGCACCGATCCGACACTCAGGCGCTGCCGCATCCGGCGTTCCAATTCCCGCTTGATCTCAACACCGTAGGCCTCCTCCCGCAATACCGCCACCGTCAGCAACACGAACTCCTCAAATTCTCCAAGCTTCGTCTTCTTCATCGTAATATTATTCGTAATTGCAGTAAATATAACTATCCATTTGAGATAATCAACGCCGGCAATGTAAAAACCTGGAGTCCACTGCCTTTCCGCAGGTATAAGTTTAGACTTGCAGGTTACTCAAAATTTGTAAATAGCTTTCAAAACCGCATTCTGTGATCCGCAAGCACTTCCCCACTGGCCTCATTCCTCTGCTGGTATGCATGCTGTTGTCCACTGCAGCCTTTGGCCAACACACCGTCACCGGAAAGGTGATCGATGCTGACACCGGGGAGCCGCTTCCTTACGCGACGATAAGCCTTCATACTCCCTCCGACAGCGTGCTCGTCACCGGAGGCATAACCGCTGAAACGGGAATTTTTTCCTTTGAAGCGCCAGTGGGCGTCTACTATGCTGTCGTCAACTTTGTAGGGTATCCATCGCGGACCCTTGATGCCGTGGTTCTCAAGGCAGGACAACCGAACGTCGACCTGGGGGTAATTCAGCTTCGGGCAGAATCCACAAACCTTGAAGAAGTCGTGGTTCAGGGTAAGAAGGACTTCATCGAGATGACCCTCGACCGAAAGATCTTTAACGTCAGCCAGGACCCGATCAATGCGGGACGCACCGCTGCTGATATTCTCGGCAACCTTCCCTCCGTTTCTATCGACGGGCAGGGCAACGTCAATTTGCGTGGCAGCAGCAACGTCCAGATCCTTATCGACGGTAAGCCCTCCGGGCTGCTCAGCTTCAATGGTGCGGAGGGTCTGCGGCAATTGCAGGGTGCCCTCATCGACAGGGTGGAAATCATCACCAACCCGTCGGCCCGCTACCAGGCGGAAGGTATGGCGGGCATCATCAACATCGTTCTGAAAAAGGAACAGCGTCGCGGCATAAACGGATCGTTCGACTTCACCGCCGGCCAGCCCGACAATTACGGTGCAGCCATCAACGTGAACTATAGGCGAGAGAACTTCAATTTTTTCGTCAACTACGGCATCCTTTATTTCGACATCGAAAATCCCTATAACAACCGCTACCAGGAATTTTACCGCAACGACACGACGTTCATCACGCAACAAAGCAATATTTCACGACAAACCTCCTTCTCCAACAACATCCAGGTGGGAGCCGACTACTTTTTCAGCGAAACCAGCATCCTCACGACTTCATTCACTAACCGGCATCGCGCTGGCACGCGAAACACCGACATCGAGTATGCCGACTTCCTCAACAATACCGGCAACCCCACTGACATTACCCGGCGTTACCAGGACGAGGAAGAGACAGAGCCCAACATGGAATACGCCCTCAGTTACAAAAAGAACTTCGGCAAAAAGGATCACGACCTGTCTGCCCTCCTGAGCTACCTCAACAATTGGGAAGACTCCGACCAACGTTATACCGAGCGAACGTTCCTGCCCGGCGGAGCTCCTTCCGGAAACCCGGATCTTTTGCAAAATTCGGACAACTATGAAACCGAAAAGCAACTTCTACTCCAGGCAGACTACACCTATCCTTTCGGGGCAAACGGAAAGTTTGAAGCAGGCATCCGCAATACTTTGCGCGACATCACGAATGATTTTATCGTTACCGAATTGAATGGAGAAGAATGGACTCCCATCGAAGGTTTCGACAACGACTTTTACTACGACGAGAACATATATGCCGCGTATGCTATCGTCTCGAACAAATTGGGTAAAGCTTCCTATCAATTCGGGCTGCGTGGTGAATATACCGACCTGACCACCGAACTGCTCCAAACTTCAGAGGTAAACCACCGCGAATATTTCAACCTCTTCCCTTCTGTACACGTCACGTATGATCTGGGCAGGAAAAATACCATCCAGGTAAGCTACAGCAGGCGGCTGCATCGACCCACCTACAACGACCTCACGCCGTTCTTTACGTTTCTCGACAACCGGAACTTTGTAAGCGGCAACCCCGACCTCAACCCCGAGTACACCCACGCTTTCGAAGCGGGCCACATCAAGCATTTCGGCGCCGGCTCCATAAGCTCGGCGGTGTACTATCGTCATACGAATGATAATATTGAACGTGTCCGCACGCTGGATGATGAAGGTTTCGCCACAACGAAACCGTACAATCTCCGTCAGGAAGACGCTTTTGGTGCGGAGTTCATCTCTTCATTTCAGCCAGTCGAATGGTGGAAGACCGATCTGAATCTCAATTTCTATCGTGCAGTTATCGATGGCCGCAATTTCGACGAAAGCTTTCGGAGCGACAC
>DASVCT010000041.1:0-12214 GCA_036381475.1 Cyclobacteriaceae bacterium | reverse complement strand
AAGCCTTTACAGGAAGACGCTTATTACTATGTAATTACCAGCAATCAGGGAGAGTTGACAGGTGCGGTTAGGATTGTTCGTTAAAGTGTGTGGTTTATAATGAAAAAACTCTGGTTCTCTATTGCTCTATTGGTTTGCTTTTCTTCTGGCTACAGCCAGGTCCCCGGTCCATTCCTGAGGCAGTTTAGTGCCAACGGGTACATGTTTAACCCGGCGTACGTCGCGATCAACGACCAGCCGGAGGCGAATGTATTTTACAGGAAACAGTGGATAAATTTCAAGGACGCTCCGGAAACGGCCGGATTCAGTCTCCAGTATCCCACGAACGGCCGCGTCGTGCTGGGTATGAACTTCGTGTCCGACACCCAGGTGTTGCTGAAGAACACAACGATTACCGGGACCTTCGGTTATGTCCTTCCCATTAGCAACAACGAATCGATACGCTTTGCGCTATCGTGGGGTTACGGGATGAACAAGCTCGATCTTACTGCGGAAGAGCTGAACACCAGCGACCCCGCCATTGTCAATGCCGCAGGAAACAGTTCCTATATGGATGGGAACTTCGGCATCGTCTATACTTTCAAGGGACTTCGGCTCGGCTTCGCATTGACCGAGATTTTTGAATCTGATCCCTTCAATTCCGAAAGCTTCAATGAGTTCAAGCTCTCCAATCTCCACAACCGGCTGTATTCGGCGAGCTACCGCTTCAACCTGGGTATGCGGGAGGAATTCGCGCTGGAACCCTATGTACTTTACAGGGAAACAGCTGATGGCCTCCAGAACTTTTGGGAGATTGCAACAATGGCCTACTACAAAGACAGGATCTGGGGAGGCGCCAGCTACAACCAGAACAAGGGGCTCGGACTTACGTTGGGGCTGAACGTGATGGACAAGTTTCGCTTCGCGTACAGCTATGAATTTCCGCCCTTCGACATGGAAATGCCCGGCGCAAATTCCCACGAACTGCACCTTGGCTTCCGGTTTGGCGAAAAGCGTTCGCGGCCAGTCATAGCCCGAAACAACGGTTACAGAAAGAGTGTTGCACAGAAGCGGCGTGCACTCAAGCAAGCCGTGCGCGAAGATCAGAAGGCAGCTGAGCGTCTGGCCCTTGATGACGAGGCTGTGGTGATGGAAACCAGGGAAGCACCAGCGCAGGTTGCCGAACACAGCCATCCGACAACGCAGCCGGAAGCAGCGCCTTTCACGGTGGAACAAGCATTTGGAAAAACCGGCACTCCGCCCAGGACCGACGTTCTCCAACCAGGCTACTATGTCGTCGTGGGCGCATTCAGCATCAAAGCTTATGCATACCGGTTTGCGCGTGACATAAGATCAAAAGGATATACGACTACGACTGCCCTAAATCCCCAAAAGGATCTTTATTACGTGTACATCTTCTCCAGCTATGACCTGGAAGAAGCGCGAAAGGTCCGCAATGAGTACAGATCGCAGAATATCTTTGGAGATGCCTGGATTTTCATGATGAACTAGGTGGGCAATGCCCGGCCTGCTTGCCAAATCAACTAGTTCTTGAGCTCAGCCAGGTAGTTGACGGTTCTGAAGATTTCGTAGGTTTCGCTGTAGCGCTTGATGGGGTAGAGTCCGTCCGCCACGATTCTATAGATCATGTAGGTCGGACTCAGTAGGTACCAAAAATCCTGGAAGTAGGTTCGGGAATCGATGTTGCACCCCCCGAATTCGAACTGAATAAATCTGATTTTCTTTTGCTCTAGAAGTTCACCGGCTCCTGCCAGCGCGGCAAGCTCGTGGCCCTCGATGTCGAGTTTGAGAAAATCGATTTGGGCTATGCCTTGCGACTTGCAGAAGTCGTCAATACGTCGGATGCTTATCGTTTCTTTGATCTGCATTGCAATTCCTAAGTGTCCCAGCCGCCTGTCATAGAGTGACGCGATTCCTGAGCCTTCAGCATCTGAGTACAACTCCACTTCCGAGTTCTCCTTGCCGAAGCCAAAATTACAACACTTTACTCCGGGGATGTCACCAACATTGGATTCCAGCATACTGAAAGTCGCCTTACTCGGTTCAAAGCAATAGATATCAGCATTCTTGAAGTAGGCGGCCAACTCTTTAGTATAACTACCCTTGTTGGCACCGACGTCAAACACCACGGGCTTCCGGTCCTTAAGTTTTCCGGCGACATATTTTATGGCATCTATTTCACCGTCGCGATAGATATCGTATCCGCGGCCATAGTTCATTCCCTGGACCGAGGTACGATATAGCTTTTCAAAGAACGCTTGAAATCGCTTCTTGCCAGCTACTTTAGACAATGCAAATTGCAACATTGTATACTCCTGTTTATAATTTTATTATAGATGTTTCTGAATCTTTGAGATCGGAGTCCAACCAGCCTGCCTATACCACCTCCATTTCTGCAACCGTCTCGCTTGGTTCAGCACGCGAGAGCGAAGGGGCGGGGTTCCGCAAACAGACTTTCGCCACCAACGCTGCCAGGATAATCGACCCCAATCCCGTCATGTAAACGAATGTGTCTATCTGTAATAGAAACAGCATAAACACAATTGACGGATACACATCTCCGTCGGCTTCATTTTGAATGTACTTTTTTCTGAAGTAAATAAACACCTGATAAAGCAGCGCGATGTAAAGCAAGTACCCAAAAAGGCCCTGGTTAACAACTATTTCCAACGAACTGCTGTGGAAATGAAGCAAGGCAGACTTACCGCCACTCCAAAGCCGGGCATAAAATTCCAACAAGCCAATAAAATACTGTCCCCCCATGCCATTCCCAAAAAAGAGCCCACGTTGGTCGACTAGCAACCAGTTCATCCCGATTTCCCAAAGGTAAGCCCGGCCGTTGAATGACGTTACATCCCGGAAATCCACCCGTTGCATAATACCAGCAAAAACGGGCATAGATACAATCTCATAAACCAAGAACCTCATGCTGAGCACAATCGGAATGGTGAACAACGAAGCCCAGTAGGCAGCCCTGCTCCTGACAATTTTGAAGAACATCAATGCCAGAACTACCAGGAAGAGCAGCATGGTAAGGCGGGAATTAATCAAGTAAATCAAGACGAGGTTCATGCCGATGAACGGTACCTTCCACCACCACTGTGTGACCCGTGTGATATGTCTGCTGATTTGCCTTATGAAAAGAATGTTTAAGAAAATCATTAGGCTAGAGGCAGCATATAGCCCTTGAAAGAAGGGAAGGTTTAATCTGCCCTCTAGATTGTGCCCCTGATTCGAAAGGCCGCCAGCGTAACCTAGCAAGTTAACCAGCAACAAAACGATCAAACCCGTCATCATCAAACGAAGAAATGTTCCTTCTGGCATATTCCTGTTGTACCAGGCAACCACCAGGAACGCGTGAAACGGAACGAGGAGGGCAATCGCATTCCCGATAGCCACGTTCAAAGACAGATTTGGATAACCTTTGCTGTAAGAAACGAAAATGGCCGCGATGCTGGAAAGAAGAAACAAGAGCATTAAGGCGTAAATCTTCCCATTAACCCGAAGGGGAAAGCTTTTCCGGTAGAGGATGTCCACTAGGAAAAATGCAATGAGGGCTACCAAAGGTGAAACAGAGAGTATCAGGCCTATAGATGGACTACGGGTGTCACCAATGTAGTTTCCAATACCAAAAATTGTAAAACCGGCTACAAACAGAAAATTGATGATATCCCTCTTATACACAGGCCTTACCTGTTTAAGCCATCAAATATAGGAAAAACCGGCCATCACAGCTTCTCAATTGCCTCTACAAATGCCTTTATAGCGAACAAGCGTTTGAACGCCATGTGCGCTGGCGTCCGGGGAAATGACGACCGATCCCTGTACGTAGTCAGTAAACGTTTGGGCAATAACCGCTTTATGACCTTCTTTGCGCTCTTTTGGAGGCTGGGCTGGATTGGCTTGCCGGTGGAATTAATGCATGGAGCAAATCGCGCCGCCACCAGGGCCTCGTCTATCAGTTCGCCCAGCACGCCCGGTCGTTGGACGAAATCCATCATCTGCTGAAGAATTTCGGGTGTCAAATTGAGTAAGGGTTCCCCCGTCTGCCAGGTATGCCGAGACGAATGTGGAATTCTCCTGATGTCGGGCGGACTGGCTACCGCCAGCGCGTCGTGCGCTATCTGCTTGTTGTTCTTTTGCCACGTTGCGCTCCGCGCCATGCGCTTCACAATATTCCTGGTCAGCAACGGATAAGCAACCATTGCATGCTCTGCCTGGATCTGGCCTATCGGCAGATGCGCGCGCGGATTTCGCGTCAGGCGGCGAGAACGGTGGCGCCATTCATTCACAGCGGTACCTTTCAATAGCGGGTCAACCTGCTCTTGCTCCGCAAAGACTGCCTCTACATTCAATCGGTTTTGATACTCGGGACGAAGAAGCCAGTTTAAGTCCTCCTTATAATTAATACCTAAGTCATAGGCACTTTGAAACAACGATTCAGAATGGCCACCAAAGCCAAAACTGTGATCACCCCTCAACACACAATCGAATTCCGATGCAATGGAAGCGAACACCTTCATTCCATCCGGGTATGTAGTATAGGCATCGTTCGTACCGCCGGTTGAAATGCTGAGCTGGATAAAGTTTTCGAGCGTATCGGCCGTGGGCTTCCACTCCCAGCGATGATGCTTCACACCATAGATTTTCACGAGACGCGACGCTATATCAAAGTCATCACCATCAGGTACATTAGCAACAAACGTAATGCATTCAAATGGTATCCCCAGTTTGTGACACTGCATAGTGATCAACCGGGAATCTACCCCGCCACTGAGTGGAATGAGAAATTTTTTGTATCGGGATGCCAACGCAATTAGGCCGGCGTTGATCTCTTCAATAAGCTCTTCCGGCTTTGAAAAACCGGCGACGGTCTCGTCCTTTTCCGCACCGAAATACTCTCTTACGACGACCTCCGTGTCGGGCCCTCCTACGGACAAGACCTGACCTGGTCGTAACACCTTCCACTGATTGAGCAGGGTAAGGTTGCCCCACGGGTAACCTGTGTTCAACGTAGAAATCAGACCAGAGAGGTCGAGGTCGGCAGCACTGCGAACGGAGGCGTTCTCAGCACGCGTGGTGATTGTAACGCCATCACCGGTCGCGCTATAGTACAGGGGAAGGGTCCCGCTGTGATCGGTCGCACACCATGCACCATCGCGCGTGTCGCTTACAGCGATGACAAAGCTACCGTCGAGATGGTCAAGTGCTCCCTTGCGATAGCGGTCGATTAAACCAGCTACACCCTCCATGGATAGTTCCTTCCCCGAGTCGCCAAGGCAAGTTCCCTGGAGGTGGACGGTGCAGCGCGTGCCTCGTTGTGTTCGCATCGGTACAAAGTAACGTGCGGGCGATTCGAGCACTTCCCAGCTGGAGCTGCCACGCCGGCAACTCAGGTGCAAATCGTTCTGGTCGGATTTGGCATTCGTTTTCATGGGTATATGATTCATTGGTGATTACAAGTTTAACCCAACGACTATTTTGCATAGCACCTCAATGAACCGATACCTTACGATCGACTTGCTACCAGGGCGAAACCCTGACTACCTACAGCTCAATTTTGACCTTGCAGTATGCGGTCGAGATAAACCTTCATCGCAAAGTATCTCTTGAATGTCATATACGGCGGGGATTTCACGCCCTGACCGGCCTTTCCCTGATACATCATGGCCCGAACGGTGACGGGTAGCGTGTTCCTAATCATCTTTTTGACATTACCCAATAATCCTTTTCTAGCCCGTCCTCCACCCCCATTCAGGAAAGCTTTATAGTTGGCAACTATTGCCTGTGCATTGATAACTTCGGATAAAATACCTGGCTGTTCCGCCACTTCGATCATCTCTCGCAAGACCTCAGGAGCAACACTCAACAAAGGCTCGCCATCCCGCCATGTAGACTTGCTGGTAAACGGAATACTGTTAACGTCCGGAGGACTTCCAGCAGTCAACGCCTCCTGCGCAATACGTTTGCTGTCGCGCAACAGCGTGTCCGTCCGTGATATCCTCGCCACAATCTCTTTGGTTTGTAACGGATTGGCAACCTCGGTAAAGCGGCTCTGAAGCTGAGCTATCGGCATGATGTAACGCGGACTTCGATTTTTCCGATAAGACATGTGACGCCACGCGTTGACTGTATCACCTCTTCCAGTCGCCGACACACCCTCAAGTCTCTCAAATATGGACGTGATACTAACCCTATTGTGCAATTCAGGCCTCAAGGCCCAATCGATATTGTCTGTTACTTTTAAGCCCAGTATCCAGGCGCTTTCAGCGACATCATCCGAATATGGCCCCCATCCCAGGATATGATCTCCGCGCAGAGCACAAGTAAATCGGGCAGCCACGTTCGCGAAATAACTCATCCCATCGGGATAGGATGGGAAAGCGTCGTTCGTACCACCCGTCGCGTAACAAAAGTTTTCAAAATTGCTCAGGCATGACTTCGAGGAAGCATCCCATTGCCAGCGGTGGTGCTTTACACCAAACACCTTGACAAGTCGCGTTGCAACGTCGAAGTCGGCTCCATCCGGTACATTGGCAACAAAGGTGATCGCTTCAAACGGTATTCCCAGGGCATGACAGCGCACCGCAATAAGCCGCGAATCGGTGCCTCCACTCAGGGGAAGAAGAACACGGTCGTGCCGGGAAGCGATTGACTCGAGGGCGCGATCGATGGACTCGATCAACTCTTGTCGTGACTGGTATCCTTGAACGCTTTCATCGTTTTCCGGATCGAAGTAGCATGTGACGACCGCATTGTTATTGCGATCAATCCGAAGCATATGACCCGGACGCAACGCCTTCCAAGCTTTGAGCAGCGTCATGTCGCCCCATGGATAACCGCAACTGAGTACCATGGCAATGCACTCAAGATCCAGATCATCGGCCGAACGCAGGGTCATGTTCTCGGCACAGGTAGTGATGACCAGTTCATCATTGGTGAGCTTGTAGTAAAGCGGAAATGCGGCTGATTGATTGGTAGCGCACCAGATACCGTGACGGCTATCGTCAACAGCGATCACAAAATCGCCGTCCAAATGATGGATTGCGTCGTGACCATGCACGTCGATAAGGTCGGCGACGGCCCGAAGTGACAGTTCACTGCCTTGCGAATTAAGGACGACACCCTGCAAGTATACATTCCCATTCTTTGAATCCGTCCTCCTGAGAGAGTGCACATAGCGACTCGGCGACGCCAACGGCTCCCACTTCGGGTTTTGACCACGCGCAATCCGCAAGTACAGATCCGAATTTTCAATTTGATCAGGTCGCACCATATTTTGCTTTCCTATATTTTTCCAGGACTGCCGTCGGTATCAGTTTTTTTACGTTCGCCTTGAAGCGTGAAATCGGAGTCGTGAAATATCTTGTATATATGTCTATGTCAACTGCCCGATTGACCATCACAAAGTCAGGATGCTTTAGTGGGAAATCCATTTCCTCAAACTTCATAAAGCTCCACCTATCCTCGTTCTTTGTGTTCGTTGCACCGGCCCCTAATCCTATATTGACAATAAAATTCTTGATAGGAACTGCGACGAGTCCGGAGTTGATTTTGCGAGCAAATCCCCACTGGTAGCTCCACCAGGTGACAGAACTACTTTCATAGAAAGACTTATCATAGGAATTTCTCATGTAGTCCCTCTCGACAGAATAATAGTTTCCACCAAAGTATCCATTCTCCATCATCCGATCATACCCCGTCATGGCATAATCATAATATTTCCACGCCCTTCGCCAGGTAGCCCATCCCCAGATATAATCCCAGTTGGAAAAAAAATAGGAGTATTCGCTTTGTTCAAGCAACGGGCACGGAAGGGTCGAACCACTAACGGCCATGACCCGCGTGTCATGCCGGTACCGCTCCAGGAGTTCACTGCAGAATCGGAAGAATCCCGGCCCCGGGAGGGTGTCATCCTCCAAAATAATCCCTTCCTCCACATGTTCGAAAAACCAGGTGATGGCTCCAGACACACCGGGGCCGCATCCCAAATTCACATCACGGAAGAGGGTATGTACTTCACAAGGCCAGTCAACCTCTGAAACGATTCTACGGCATTCTGCACAGCGCTCGGCCTCGCCTGCCTTGTGCAGGCGGGGGCCGTCTGCCGCAATGAACAATTGACGCGGACGGGCAGCGCGTATAGCCTCAAAGACTCGTCGCGTTGTGTCCGGACGGCTGAAGATCAGGAATAGTACGGGTGTATTTATATTGGTCTCAAGATCCATTTCACAAATTTTCAGGTGCCGTTTACCTCCCCTCTATACGTACGCGCATGTCGGTTTCTATATTCCGCATGACAAAAGGCGGATGCAACAACGCATGAAGCGTCATCCATGAACCGTTAGCTTCGCCGTCAGGCAAATGAGCAACCAGGTTTTCCCTGGGAACAATCGAGAGCCCTGATTGAATAAATCGACAGAATGCCCAGCGATCTCTCCATCGAGCCTGCGGATCAGGGCTTTCCGAAAGTAAATCAAAAGACCGGAGCCACCTCGCCTTCTCGCGCCGGGTATCGAAATACTCGTCGAAAAGCGCATGGCGTCGGATAGTTTCATACCGCGACCGATTGAAAGCATTCAACTGCCACGCCCTGCGCCAGCTTGCCCACCCACCGGTTGTCGCGTGTCGCGAGAAAAAATACCCATAAGGCTCCTGATCCCATTTTTCCAAGGGGTTGATGCCGCAAATATGCATGACCCGGTTATCCTCCCGGTACCGTTCCAGCAGTTCCTCACAGAAAGCAAAAAAGGCTTCCTCGGGGAGGCAATCGTCCTCCAGGATTATCCCTTCAGGCTCGTTCTCGAAAAACCAGTTAATGGCCACCGCAACACCCCTGTCGGGTCCTAAATGGTCGTCATGACACCAAGTCTTCAGCTCGCAGGGCCAGTCAATTCGGTCCTTCACCCCCCGCACCTGTGCGCACAACTCGCCATCGGAGGCATTTTGGGGTCGGGGGCCGTCCGCGGCTATGTACAGCCTGGACGGCCGGGCGCGGCTTATGCGCTCGAAAACCTTTCTCGTTGACTCCGGTCTGTTGAATACAATGAGCAAAACGGGACTTTTCAATCCGTTGGATGATTTGGCCTAAGGGTCAAAAATGCGCAAATTTCAAGGGACCGCCCAATGACAGCCGTCGGGGAAGGGCGTGACATCTGTCATTCAACCAAAACTTGCCTTTAGGGTCCTTACTGCTGGTACTGGTTCAGGACCATGTTGCGATAGCAGTTTTCATAGTTACTATAGATGGCGACGACTTTCGCAGCCACAGATGACGGGGGTGCGTACTGATCGACAAATCGGTAAAAGAACAATTGGCGGCGATCGTTGTATCGTACAGAAAGATCCTGCACGATATTGCGGTTCCGATCCTCCATGAGCACCTCCACACAACCAGCAGCGTGGGCGGTGGGCAGCAGCATGTTCGAGCCGTGAACGCCAATCACCACGTGAGTCTTCGCGTATATTTGGCACCATTCGCGTTCAATGTCTGGGGTAATGCGCGTCGTACGCTGGTCGGATGCCCACCGGGCAAGCGAACCTGCTTTACCCAGACCGGTGATGAAGAACTCCGCTTTTGGAATGGCGCGCCGTATTGCTTTAATAGTACGCCTAACGAGCCTATCCTGTTTAGGCACCAGCACTTTCCCTGCGAGTTTTGCAAATCCCAACTTTCTGGCTGCGCGAAACATAAAATTGCTCAATGGGCTCTTCATCCACCAACGATCTTCCCGCAAGGCAAACGTAAAGCACGGGGGATAATCGTAGAACTTATCGACATCAAAAGGTTGAACGCCTGTAAAGCGGGAGATATCTATCCGCGTAAAATCAGGGTGATTAAAGGTAGTACTGAGAGAAACTTCGTCGAAGCGCTCGCATTCGGTCGCTACGAATCGGTCAATTGCCTGGTAATTGTACCTCAACTTACCCAAACCCAGTTCGACGACCCATACCTCAGCACATCCTTCCGGTATTAGCCATTCAAAAATAGCTGGAATGAGCACGATCAGCCCGGCATCTTTGTAGTTATCCAAATAGTGCAATACATTGTAGAGCTTGAGGAGGGAATGCCCGTACAAGAAGTCGAGTGCATTCAGGATTATCACCCTTCGGTGTTCAGCAAAGATCTTCTTCCTGATCGGAACTTCATCTTCGTGTAATTGTGTGCATGCTCTCAGAAAGGGGGCTGACTGCCACCACATGTTCCAATCATCAGGATAGAGTCGCTGGGTGCGTACATTTATTGCAAGGGGGTGGTCAATCATGTGTCCTACTGGAAGACTCTGATGGAAATTGAGACCACATTGTTTGCATGTGCAATCAGCCAGACAATATATCCCCGGCACAAAGACTCTGGAAACCAACACTTCTGCTGACCGGCATTCCGGACAGCGAAAGCTTATGCTCATCTTCGGTTTTACTTGAATTAGTTCTCTCATGAAATCCTATTTAGTCTCCAAAATGTGGTTACCCCCTTGAATAGGAGTTTATTATTTAACCTTGTCTTGTAAAAGAACATGTCTACTCCAAAAACACTTACAGTAAATGACACTACGGTGGCGATCAGAGCACCTATGCTGCCGTATATAGGGATCAAAAAGTAATTTACAGTGATATTTGTGATAGCTCCTACTACTGCATTCAATAGAGAATTCTTAAACAAGCTTTCGTTCACAACGTACAGGCTTTTTGCAGTTCCCAGGTTGGTGAACAGCAGACGAATAGAAAAAAGTGAAAATAGAACGCCAGCAGCCTGATACTCCAGCCCATATAATAAGACAATAACCCGCTCTCCAAACAGGAAGATTGGTAGCGCAGTCATGAGAAACAGGATGAACATGAGCCGATAAAAATTTACGAGTCGATCGAAATACAAATCCTGGCTTTTCGCCTTCGCTTTCGTGGCTGCAGGAGCGAATGTGCCTACCAACAGCATGGGGATGAACCCAAATATTTCAATGAACCGCATGGCAACCGAGTACTGCCCAACCTCTGCATTGTTCATCATATTCCCCAGCATGACCTGATCAATCTTTGCCTGCGTATGAAGCGCAAGCCCCTGCAATGTTATAGGCCAGGACTCGCGCGCCAGCATGAGGGCAACCGGCTTTTTAAACATCCAATTTAGTGGGCTTCCCTCCAGTCGCCAATAGGTGTATACATATCCCACCCCATTGCCAAAAGAATTGAATGCTGTTATTACGGCAAACCAAACAAGTGGCGCGTTAAGAAAAATAAGGACAATCTTAAGTAGATTGCCAATGAGGTTCACCGTGATCTGCACGCGGACAAACCGCTTGGACTCCACTCTTGATTGATAAAAACTCTTGACAACGTCAAACGCCTTGAATACTTCTCCGGATGCGACAATGATGACAAGGGCGTTAGTAAGAGGTCCCCTGTCCAGAACCACGAGAATAGTGCTCACCACTGCGAATAGCGTCAGCGATCCCCCTGTTTTCAGAATGTAGCATGTTCCCAAGATCTCATTTTTCCGCTCCGGCGTCCGGGCAAGCTCACGAACCAGGATGTTGTCGATGCCGAGATGGGATAAGGACGCAAACATGCCAACAATGCTGAGGGCGTAGTTCAGCGTTCCAAAGGCCTCTGGCTGAAGGTAACGAGCTACATATATCCCCGTGATGAGGGAAATGCCCAGAGAGAATACCTTCTCCGAAATCAGCCAGAATACATTGACAAAATACTTCTTAAAATTAGGAGTGTTCAAAAAATTTGTAATCACCCCAATTACGCGCTTAATCATGAAGGCGAACGTTGACCAGGAAGCAGTTCCTGTAAAAAATCACGATGAAAAAATATTAGCATGGGCATCAGGACTTCAACATACTACTCGGTCCCACGCAACGCCTACCTCGCTCTCCATAAATCCTAAACCGCTTTGTAACTCGTTTTCTTATATTTTTTCTGCTTGTATTTGTAGCTGTAACTGTAGCCATTGATGCGGGAGTATTTCACATCATTCAACAGTATACTAATGTTGCTCACCTTTCGCTCATCATACAGCTTGTTGATCCGGTCAAGATTATACCTCGTCGTATAATCAGAACGCACAACATAAATATTCGCATCCGTATACTTCATAAGAATGATGTATTCGGAAACAAATCCTATCGGTGGTGAGTCAATAATAATGGTATGATAGGATTGCTTCAACTCATTCAGCAACTCGCCCATCCGCGATGTGCCGATCAAA
>DASVCT010000040.1:0-9134 GCA_036381475.1 Cyclobacteriaceae bacterium | reverse complement strand
TTGTTGATATTCATCCAGATCGTTCTTGTCACGATGGTATACGGGCCCATTGCGGCATTCCTGGTGGAACTGTTCCCTACTCGCATACGATATACGTCCATGTCGCTGCCCTATCACATTGGTAATGGCGTCTTTGGTGGACTCACGCCATTGATTGCTTCAAGTCTCTATGAAGCCAGCCGGTTGCGCAATCCTCCTGGCGGAGACCCCTACGTCGGCTTGCTGTATCCCATCGCCGTTGCGGCGATAACACTCATCATTGGTTTGATCTTCCTTTCGAACAAACGTCGCGCCGATGTGAACGATTAAATTTCCGTAACTTCCTCGCATGAGCAAGAAGCAGGTGGTGCAGGTTGGAAAGCGCAAGCTGGAGATCTCCAACCTGGAGAAGGTGCTGTTCCCGGACGATAACATCGTAAAGGCCGAAGTGATCGAGTACTATCTCCGGATCGCGCCCACACTGCTTACCCATGTTAAAGGACGGGCGCTAACGTTGATCCGATTCCCCGACGGAATCTACGGGGAAAGCTTTTACCAGAAGAACCGACCTGAGTGGGCGCCCGACTGGATTGAGTTTGTCGAACTCGGAAAGGAAAAGAAGGATTACATCGTCGCGACTGAACCGGCAACGCTCGTGTGGCTTGCCAACCTCGCAGCGCTGGAACTTCACCAGCTTCACGGCCGGAAACCCGTGTACGACTGTCCCGATTACATGGTGTTCGACCTGGACCCGCCCGAAGGTTACGATTTCACTGCCGTGGTGAGGACGGCGTTGGAACTGCGGACGTATCTTCAGTCGTTCGGCTACACACCCTTCGTGAAAACCACCGGGGGCAAAGGTGTACACGTGTGTTGCCCCATCGAGCCGAAATGGGACTTTCATACCGTCTTCCTTGCTGCGGAAGATCTCGCAAAGCCTTTTGTGGAGGAGCATTCTGACGAGCTGACACTTCAGATCAGAAAAGATGCCCGTAAAGGCCGCATTCTGGTTGACATTTTCCGCATCAGGTCCGGGCAGAGTATCGTGTCGCCCTACAGCCTTCGGGGTCGAAAAGGAGCGCCTGTCTCCATGCCGCTGACATGGGATGAACTCAGCACCCTCAAAGCGCCTGTTGAACACAACATCAGGACCGTTGTGCAAAAAGTTATGGATGACGGCGATGCCTGGGAAGGATTCGATGCCTTTGCCGTAGACCTCCACACGCACCGGAAAAAGTCCGTACAAAAAAAACGTGAACTGCCGCCTTCGAGAAAAAGAAAAACAGCCGGACAGTTGGAGACGTATTCCGCGAAGCGCGACTTCGCCAAGACTCCGGAACCCGCTGCGCAAGTTATCGATGAAAGCGGCAACAACTTCGTCGTGCACCGGCATCACGCCTCGCGCCTTCACTACGACCTGCGCCTCGAACAGGACGGCGTGCTGAAATCATGGGCTGTTCCAAAGGGACTACCGCCGCACCCGGGGGTGAAACGACTGGCCGTTCAGACGGAGGATCACCCGAGAGAATATCTGACGTTTGATGGACGAATTCCAAAAGGTCAGTACGGCGCCGGCGATATGTGGATCTATGCGCTGGGCAAGTATCAGATTACGAAGGAAAAAAAAGACGGATTCTACTTTAGGTTGAGCAGCCGTGAGATCACCGGCGAATACAGGATATACCAGATCAAACAAAAAGACTGGTTGCTGGAACGCGTAGACAACCCGCAGATCGATTACATCCACAGCAACATTCAGCCTATGCTGTCGGAGACTGCCAGCGAGCCGCCTGAAGGCTCAGAGTACATATACGAACTGAAGTGGGACGGCATTCGCGCTATGGTATACGTGGACGAGGGAACCGTGCGCATAGTTTCCCGGAGTCAAAACGACATCACCGATCGCTTTCCCGAGTTGCTCTCAGCAGAGAAAGCGTTCCGGGCGACCTGTGCGGTGTTCGACTGCGAAATCGTTTCGCTTGATCCGGAAGGAAAGCCCATCTTCAAGAAGGTGATCAACCGTTTGATGACGCGGGGAGAGTCGACGATAGCAAAACTGGCACGGTCCAACCCGGTGCACTGCTATGTCTTCGATTGCCTCTACCTGGACGGCCGTCCGTTAGTCAACGAACCCCTGATGAAGCGTCGGGAATGGATGCGTGATGCCATTCGCCAGGATTCACCGTATCGCGTCAGCGAGGTAGTGGACGATGGCCAGGGTCTTTTTGAGGCGGCCAAAGCACACCGCCTGGAGGGTATTATGGCAAAGGTACGCGACAGCAAATACCTGCCAGGCCGGCGTTCGCCTTCATGGTTGAAGATCAAGGTGTGGCAGACGCGGGAGGTTGTGATCATCGGGTATACGCGGGGTAAGGGAGACCGGGGCGAAACATTCGGCGCCTTGCACATTGCCGAATTTGAAAAGGATGCACTTGTCTATCGTGGAAAGGTCGGCACCGGCTTCGACGATGAAGCCATCCGCGACATTAAGGCGCGACTGAAAAAGCTCAAGGAAACGAAGAAGCCAATCACAAAAAAACTCGCCGATGATAAGGTGACAACCTGGATCGAACCCCGCATGTATGCCGAAGTGTCCTACACCTCCATCACTGCTGATAAGATCTTTCGTGAACCGGTGTTTGTCAGGCTGCGACCGGACCTGGAATGAATGAGTGAAAGTATTGAAGAATTGAAGATTGAATGGTTGAATAGTTGAATAGTTGAATAGGGATACGGCCATGATAACGTGCGCGGCAACTTCGCAAGTAAGTATTCATGAAATAATTTTCACCTCCTTAGCTGGTCGCTCAATGTAAATACCTAAGAACTTTCTTGATGGGCAATTCCCTGGAAGTTTCCTACACCCTTGGCAGGTCCCGCGACATCAACACACCAACACATCAACACGACTATCTACAGACCACGTCTCTCAGCTTCGTCGTTCCGTGAACGCCCAGCGCGGTGGCTTTCTGCACATCGGCGCAGGCCGCGGTGTTGCGGCCCAGTTGGTGGTTGACGATGGCACGGTTAAACCATGCAATTCCATAATCAGGATCGTACGTGAGGGCAACGGTGTAGTCTTCAACCGCCTCCTCCAGGCGTTGCATTTTTGTGAGAACGTTGGCGCGGCACAGCCAGGCCTTTTCAAAATGAGGCGTCAGCGAGATCGCCTCCGAAAAGTCGTAGTACGCTCCTGCAAGGTCCTTGAGCTTTTCCTTTGCAATGCCGCGGTTCAACCAGCTTTCAGCGTCGTTCGGTGACAACTTCACCGCCTGATCGTAATCCCGCAATGCACCCTGGTAATCACCGCGTTCAAGGCGGTAGTAGCCGCGTTCCATCCATGAATAGGGCAAGGAAGGGTTGTTGTCGATGGCTTCGTCGAGCATTTTTTCGGCTTCATCTCCGCCCATGGCCCTCACCAGTGTGCTGAGGTTGTAGTGCGCCAGAGCATGGTTGGGATTGATACCCAGGGCGGCCTCGTAGTCCGATCGCGCACCCGCACGATCGCCCGCCTCCTGACGTGTCAGTCCCCGGTGTACATAATAGTCTGGCTCACGTGGATTCAACTGGATGGCTGAATCGAAGCAGGCGAGTGCGACGTCGTGGTTGCCCAGTTTGCTTTCGGCAAGTCCGAGGTAGTTGTAAAGATAATCGCGAATGCCACCCTGAGCGGTTATGAGGCGATCGGTGCCACCACCACCCAGCGATTGCCGGTAAAAGATAAACTTCGTTTCACCTGTGGCTGGCGTCTTGAGCAGCTGGTGAAAGTCTTCAGCTGCGAGAGCATACTGTTCAGCCTGGTAGCGCGCGAGACCGCGTGCAAAACGAACTTCGGCGTTGTCAGGGAAGGCGTCCAGGTAAATGTTGTAATCCGTTACGGCCCCACGCCAATCACTTAGCTGTTCGCGAACCTGCGCACGGGCAGGGTAGGCATCGTAATGGGCGGGATCCATGGCAAGGCCGCGATCATATTCTTCAAGTGCTTCTTCGTATCGGCCGTCCAGGTAGGCGCGTTCTCCCGTAGCGAAATGGCGCAGTGCAACCTTGCGGTCCTGTCCAAAAGCGGAGGTGACGAGAACCACGAAAAGCGTGAAGATTGTACCCGGATGTTTGATGCATTCCATCATTTCTTACCCCACATACCCTATCAAAGTTAAGGGAAGAAATTGTCTTTTCGCGGGCAAAAATTCCTGTTATAACGTCTGCGCACCCCAATTTTCTCGTTAAATAGGCATGAAAGGAGCAAAACCCTTTCAGCAGGCCGATTGTTCTAAAGTTATCATGGAAACTGCTCGAAAATCTACCACCAGGAAAGCGGCCCCTTCTGCAAGGAAGAAGATCGTCCGCGCGTACAGAGATGTGATGCTGAAGACCGGCAAGCCGCCGGCCTCGGTTTACAGCTTTTGCCTCGAACTCGGCATCGGCGAGGAGGAATTCTACAATGAATTCGGATCATTTGCTGGCATAGAACGCGAAATCTGGAAAGACATCATGAATGCCACGATCCGGCGACTTACGTCAGACAAGTCGTTCCAGGGGTTTTCGGCGCGGGAGAAAATGCTGGCACTGTGCTACACGCTGTTAGAAGAACTGACGCGCGAACGGAGCTTCATCCTTGTGCAACTCGAGCGTTCCCACAGGCCCGAGTTGACGCCTGCATTCCTTCGCGACTTCAGGGAGGCCTATCTGAATTTTGCAGGTAGTATCCTGCAGGAAGGGCAGGAGACGGGTGAAATCGCCCGCCGGCCGTACCTGGACAGAGGCTATCCCCGCCTGTTCTGGCTCCACCTGGTGTCGATCCTTATGTTTTGGAAAGCGGATGATAGTCCGGCGTTTGCCAGAACCGATGCCTTCGTCGAGAAGTCGGTGCAGTTGGCCTTCGACCTGATCGGCAAAGGAGTGGTCGACTCTGCTGTCGACATGGCCCGCTTTATGATTCAATCCCGGAGGCAGGCATGAAAGGCGACCAAGAGAATCATTCCATACCCGTATCAAAGGTTCACAGGGTAACGCACTTTCTTACGACCGGCGCCCGAATTGGAAGAAATTACCTCCGGCACTATGGACGCAAACTTATCGACCCGGAGGCTTCGCGCGACCGCCTCCATGAACAGAATGCTGACGATATCTATGAATCGCTGAGCCGACTCAAAGGCAGTGCGCTCAAGGTCGCGCAAATGCTGAGCATGGATCGCAACCTGCTGCCGGAAGCGTATCAGAAAAAGTTCGCGATGGCGCAGTACAGCGTTCCACCACTGTCGTACCCACTGGTGGTGAAAACCTTCCGGTCGTCTTTCGGAAAGGGGCCGGAGGCGATGTTCGACACGTTTACCCGGAAGGCTGTCAACGCAGCGTCTATGGGACAGGTACATAAGGCAACCCTGGGAAAGCGTACGCTGGCCGTCAAGATCCAATATCCGGGAGTGGCCGACAGTGTGAAATCCGATCTGGCCATGGTGCGTCCCATCGCGCTTTCCATGTTTCACCTTAGTCCTGCCGAATACGACCAGTTTATCAGCGAGGTCGAGATGCGGATGCTCGAGGAAACGGATTACGAACTCGAGTTGCAGCGTTCGATTGCCCTTTCGACAAAATCAAAGAGGATTCCTCATGTCGTATTCCCACGATATTATCCGGAATATTCATCGTCCCGGATCCTTACAATGGATTGGCTCGACGGCGAGCCGCTTGGTGAGGCGATGAAACAGGGCATTCCGTCGGATCAGGCGGTGGTCCTCGGGCAGGCTATGTGGGATTTTTATCACTTCCAGATGCATGAGCTGCGCGCCGTCCACGCCGACCCGCATCCCGGGAATTTCATCCTGATGCCGGACGGCAAACTTGGGATCATTGACTTCGGCTGTGTGAAGGAGATACCGGAGGACTTTCATTCGTCTTATTTCCAATTGCTGGATTCGTCGTTGCTGGACGATGAACCAAGAAAGATTCGCGTGTTTGCGGAACTCGGGTTCATTTACCCCGACGACACAGCGCGCGACCGGGCGTTCTTTATCGACTTGTTTACCCAGCTTGTTGCGCTCCTGGGACGTCCGTTCCGGTTCGATTCCTTTGACTTTGCCGATGACGCCTATTTCAGCACCCTGTACGACTTCGGCGAGAAACTTGCAAACCTGAAGGAGTTACGGCGCTCCCGAAAACCCAGGGGTGTCCGCGACGCCATCTACCTTAACCGCACTTACTTCGGACTGTATACGATCCTCCACGACCTTAAGGTGAGTGTAAGGATAAAGCCATCCTACAAGTGAGTTGTTTGGAAAAGAAGGTAAGGGTCAATATTTTAGCATTTATGTTTTCATCTTTTAATTGAACCATATGAGAGCAATCTGGAAGGGCCATATTCAATTTTCTCTCGTCACGATTCCAATCCGTATCTACAACGCGATCGATTCGGCACAGACGATCAGTTTCAATCTTCTGTCGAAGGATGGCCACAATCCGGTTGCCTACGAAAAGAAAGATAAGGTTACCGGCAAGACGCTGCGCAACGAGGACATCGTAAAGGGGTACCAGTATGAGCCCGGTCAATATGTGATCGTAGAACCCGAGGATTTCGAAAAGGTGAGACTCAAGAGTACGCGTGTGATTGAAATCCAGGGGTTCGTGGCAAAGGAAGAAGTGCACCCTACGCTGTATGAAGCGCCGTATTACGTTGGTCCGGATGGCGATGTAGCGGCCAAGACCTACGGCCTCCTGACAGCGACGATGGAGGAGACCGGAAAGATTGCAGTGGGGAAGGTCGTGCTGCGCGACCGTGAAACGCCGGTGCTGCTAAGCCCCCAGCAAAACGGCATTGTGATGTACAAGCTTCGGTATCCCAAGGAAGTGCGGAGCATGAGCGAGGTACCGCAGCTCATCGATGTGAAGGTGGACAAGGAACAACTCAAGCTGGCTCGCACACTCGTCGAGTCCATGTCTACGAAGTTTGCCAACATCGAGATGGAGGATCACTATGGCGATGCGCTTAAAGAAATCATCGAAGCCAAGATCGAAGGCAAGGAGGTCGTCACAGTTGAACAGGAAGAGCCTAAGGTGGTCGACATCATGACTGCGCTCAAGGCCAGTATCGACGCAGCAAAGAAGCCGATGGAAAAGGCGAAAGGCAAGGCCGGCAAAGAGGCCAAGGCCAAGACGACAAAAACCGCCCGCAAGAAGGCCAGCTAGCAGAGGTGACAACAGTTGTCAGCCGTTTCCGCGGAGCGGTTGCGCAACTTTTCATTCCAATGGCGTACCTTTACGGTACGGTATGGCAAAGGTCATCAAGTTTCCACAGTCGGTTCCTGAAAAGTTTGGCGTTCAGCGCGCCAGGGTGCGGCGACAACCGCGCACTGACAAGCACGGTCAGCTCAGTCTCTTCACTGGGGGAAAGGTCGTCCGCCTCAGCAAGCTTACTCCCTTCGAGGAGGCTTTGATGCTCGATGAGGAAGGCGACCGTACAGCGGCGCGCAAGTTGTACGAAAAGGCGATACAGGAAGACGACTGCCAGGCCGATGCCTACTGTAACCTGGGCATCCTTCAGTTCCTTGACGGTGCCTATGCCGGGGCCATAGACAGCTTTACGCGTTGCCTGCAAATCGACCCGCGCCACTTCGAAGCCCACTATAACCTCGCCAACCTGTACGCCGAGGTAGGTAACTATGCCCTGGCCAAACTTCACTACCGGGTGTCTATCGAAGTGCAGCCGGAGTTCCCCAACAGCTATTTCAACCTGGGGCTGGTTCTCGCCCTGGAGAAAGAGTATCGCGAGGCCGTCAAAACCCTGACCCAGTACCGGGAGTTGACCGGCGATGAAGATCACAGGCAGGTGGACAGCCTCATCTTCGCATTGCAACAGGGCATCGAATAAACGACCCCTATTGATTCTTCTTGAGCTGCCGCAAAACCTTATGCGCGCGGCTTCTGAATCCGGCCGTTCCGTAAGGCAGCTGGTCTTCCAGCATCAGTGCAAGTTCCCGTGCGATCTCCGCCTTGCTTCTTGCCACCTGTGCGCAAACCGTCATCGCGAATACTTTTACGGCGACCTTTTCGCCCTGGTCTGTAAGGCGGGCAAAGCAGACGTTCACGGCACGTCCGTGAAGCTTCTTTGGAATGGTTGCAAACTGCAGCATGCGCATGACACTGCGCCGTACTCCCACCGGCTCATCAGACGATTCCATGAGGCGGATGAGCTTCCCAATTTGAGGAGTCATCCAATCGGGGTACCGCTCTGCGCAATAGCTTAATGTCCAGGCAGATTGTAGTCTCACCCTACCTTGACTGCTGTAGAAAAGTTTAAACAAACCATCAAATCTATCCCTACTAACACACACATAATCAATAAGTTCATCGATTGTTTCCTTGCTGACCCGATGACGCAAAAGTTCCGATGTTTCCATTCAAAGGAATTATTGCTCAGTTGTCGGCGGTAAAGGCGGATGGTACAATGGCCATACTGCGATTACACCCGGAAGAATAACTTGCTCTGGTTACAATTGTTGAAGGCACTATGGGAATCTTTATCGCAATCGCGTCGTTGTTGGCATTCGAAATTGGTCTCTGCCTTTTCCTGTTTATTAAGAAGTCGGCTTCGTTCCGTCATTAAAGGAGCATGGCTATCACAAAGGATATGATAGCGCCCACGAACCCAAACATGAAGATGTTGTACGCCAGGCGGAGGTACTTGTACTTTCTACCCAGCACTTTCCCCAGGTAGTAGATATCTTTGATCAGGCTGCCGTACAGGTAGTTACCGTCCTTCATCATTTCCTTCATAGCCCATTCATAGTTTTCAATCTCCATTCCGTAGAAGTTTCCGAAGAAGAGCAGGTTAGTGCGCTTGTTCTTGATGTCTTCACGGTTGAACCTGCCCGTGGAAATATTGGGTCGGATCGCCAGAATGGCAGCGACCATCGTCGTGAGGCATACCGACACCAGGATGATGGTCGGGATTACCAGGTACATATTCTCCTCCACCTTTCGAACCAGCACAGAAACGACGATGGACAGGATGATCGAATTGATCGTGATAAGGATGTTGGCCTTATTGTCGGCCATATCGCTTAGAAGAATGTGATTGTGGGAGGTCGTGCGGAACATCGTTTCAATGCCCCGGTCCGGCTTCAGGTCTTTCTGCCGCTCGAGCTTTGCTTTTAACCGAA